>VGZD01000028.1 GCA_016872715.1 Planctomycetota bacterium | reverse complement strand
CGCTCGCGTTCGCGCCCAGCCAGAAGCGTCGCGAGCTCGAGCGTCGCAGCCCGTCCGAGCTGGGCCACGATGAGACGGTCAAGACTGAGAAGCTGTTCGAGCGCGTCGGCAACACGCCGAGCCAGCGGCGCGGAAGCCGCTTCCACCGCTGGTTCGAGGAGTTCGAGTGGCTCGACAACTTCGCGCGCACGGACGACGAGCTCCGCGCGCTCGCGCTCGAGGTCGATCGCGACACCGTGGGCCTCGAGAAGGATCTGGCCGAGTTCCGCGCGACCTTGAACAAGACGAATTTCGTGAAGTACTTCACGCGTCCATCCGGCGACGTGCGGGTCTCGCGCGAGCGCCGCTTCCGGCGTCTGGTGGGCCATGCGCTGCAGAGTGGCAGTTTCGACCGCGTGCTCTTCTGGCACGAGGGAGGGCGCGTCGTGAAGGCCGAGGTGCTCGACTTCAAGACCAGCAAGCCCGAGGCGGATCTGGAGCAACGGCGCGAACACTATCGCCCGCAGCTCGAGGCCTACCGCGAGGCTGTCGCCGCGATCGCGGGACTGCCGCGCGAGAAGGTGCAGGCGAGCCTGTTCTTCATCGAAGCCGACGAGTACATGCCGATCTAGACGATCAGACGGCGATGTTCTCGCCGATTGCGTCTTGGCTGGCGGTGACGACCCGCACGCGCGATGCGAGGCCGAGCTCGGCGAGCGTGCGCTCGGCGACTTCGCGCGCGATGTCCGGGCGGTTGTTCTTTTCCGAGAGGTGCGCGAGCACCAGAGTGTGCAAGTTCGCGCTGGCGAGCTTGCGGAGCATCTGCGCGGACTGCTCGTTGGAGAGGTGCCCGCTGTCGCCGGAGACGCGCTTCTTCAGCGTGGCCGGATAGGGTCCACGCGCGAGCATGTCGAGGTCGTGGTTGAACTCGAGCACGAGCACGTGGGCATCGGCGAGCGCGCGTGCCACGCCGTCGTCGGGACGCCCCATGTCGGTCAGGATCGCGGCGACGCGACCCTCGTGCTCGATGCGGAACGCCACGGTCGGATGCGCGTCGTGCGGGATCGGGACGTTGCGCACCACGAGCCCGTCGAGCTCCTGCGTGCCTCCGACCCTGAGCGTCGAGAGGTTGCGACAGCGGCGGATCGCAGCGTTGCCCATCAAGCTCTCCGCGCAGTGGAGCAGCGCGCGGTGGGAGCGCGCGACCTTGCCCGCCGAGCGGGCATGGTCGAGGTGGCCGTGGGTGACCCACACATGGTGCAGCGTCTTGCGATCGGTGCTCGGCGGCGGCAGTCCGGCTTGCGCGAGTCGCTCCTCGAGCTCCGGCCCCGGCAGACCTGCGTCCACGAGCGCGCGCAGCTCGCCCGCTCGCACTAGAGCGCAATTGCCCTTGCTGCCCGAGGAGATCACTTGCAGGTGCATGCGGGCGAAGAGCATAGCTTCGTCGGCCGCGGCGAATTCGGCGGCGGCCGCCACGACCGCTGAAATCGCTCGCGCAGCGGCCTATCCTGTGCGCCATGCGCGCCATCGCGAACCTGCGTCGTCTCTCGCTGTTCACTCTCGCATTCGCGTCGTCCTGCGCCAACCCGCGCCACACAGACAGCGTCATCGCGCAGCCCGAGCTCCGCGCGCGGAGGCTCGAGGCGGACGTGACTTGGCTTTCCGCCGACGAGCAGGAGGGGCGCCGCGCCGGCACGCAGGCCGGGCTGCGCGCTGGAGAGTGGATCGCGCAACGCATGGCCGAGCTCGGCCTCGAGCCGCGCGGCACGCGGGGCTACACGCAGCCCTTCGAGGTGCCCAAGCCCGTCGAGGTGCGGCCGGGCAGCGCCGTGAACGGAATCACGGACGCAGCCAAGGTAGCGCCGCTGTTCTGCGCGACGGCCGGCGAGGTCGCCGGCGAGATCGCGTGGTGCGGCTACGGAATCGTCGACGCGTCGAAGGGCTGGAACGACTTTTCCGAGCGCATCGACGGCAAGGTGGCACTCATCGTGCGCGGCACGCCGCCGGACTCGGTCGGCACGCAGCCCGAGGCCGCCGCAGCGACGAGCGACGCGGTCCACGAGAGCGCGGGCTGGGGCAATTCCGGCTCGCTGTTTCTGAAGGTGATGACGGCGAAGCGCCAAGGCGCGCTGGCCGTGCTCGTCGCGCCGCATCCGAGCCAGCAGTCCCAGCCGCTGCCGAGCTTCGACGTCGGTCGCGCAGCACAGAGCGTGCTCCCCGCGCTGTACATCTCGCACGAGCTCGCGGCCGCGCTCGTGCCGGGCTACGACGCGGCGATCTCCGCGATCGATGTCGGTGCGCCGCTCGCTCAGGCTCCGCGGCCCACGGCGAGCGCGCGGGTCGTTTCGAACGTCGCACGCGAACGTGGGCCCGCGACCAATGTGCTCGGGCTCCTGCGCGGAGCTGACTCGTCGCGCTGCGTCGTGCTCGGAGCACACTACGACCACCTCGGTTGGGGCGGCGAGGGCTCGCTCGATTCGCAGGGCGGCGCGCAGATTCACAACGGCGCGGACGACAACGCGAGCGGAACGGCGGTGGTGCTCGAGGTCGCGCGTGCGCTCGCCGCGGGCCCCAAGCCAGACTGCGACGTGCTGTTCGCGCTGTGGTCGGGCGAGGAGCTCGGGTTGCTCGGCAGCGAGCACTGGGCCAAGACCGCGGCTCTCGAGCTCGACAGCGTCGTCGCCAACCTGAATCTCGACATGGTCGGCCGCGCGGGCGACGGCAAGCTCGCGGTGCTCGGCGCCGGCTCCGCAGAGCCCTTTGCGGCGTGGCTGGCGGAACTCGGGCCGCGGTTGGGGCTCGAGCTCGACGTGTCGCTCTCGGGACAGGGAGTCGGAGGCAGCGATCACCAGACGTTCCTGAAGCGCAAGCGCCCCGCCGTGCACTTCTTCAGCGGATTGCACGGCGACTATCACAAGCCGAGCGATGACGCCGAGCGCTTCGAAGCCGAGGGTGCCGCGAAGGTCGCCGCACTCGCGCTCGAGCTGACGCGCCGCATGGCCGCCACGCGCGAGCTCGCGTGGGTCGAGCCTCCCGCTCCGACGAGCGCCCAGCCCGGTCAAGCGCGCGCGGGCGGCTTCCGCGTGTGGTTCGGGACGGTGCCGGAGTACGCGTACGACGGCAAGGGCCTGCTGCTCGGCGGCACCTCGCCCGGCAGTCCCGCGGAGAAGGCGGGCATGCTCGCGGGCGACGTGCTCGTGCAGGTCGGCGATATCGCCATCGAGACGATCCAAGACTTCGTCTACGCGCTGCAGACCTACAAGCCCGGCGACGTCGTGCTCGCGCGCTTCCTGCGCGACGGCAAGACCGAGGAAGTGCGCGTCACGCTCGCGACGCGCGAGGCGCAGTAGGCGCGCTCACTGCCACTGCGCGAGGAACAGGTTCGTCTCGCCGGCCTCGGTGCCGCCGCGGTTGGATGCGAACACGAGCCAGCGCCCGCAGGGCGAGAACATCGCGAAGCTGTCGAAGCCGACGTAGGTCGTGACCTGCTCGAGCTCCGTGCCGTCGTCGTTGACCGCGAAGAGGTCGAATTCGACCTGCTTTTCGCGCCTGTCGTGGTGGTTGGTGGAAAAGATGATCCGGCGATCGCCGGGGAAGAAGTAGGGCGCCCAGCTCGCGCCTCCGAGATCGGTCACTTTGCGGCGGTGGGAGCCGTCGACGTCGCAGGTGTAGATGTCGAGGAGCTGGGGTCGAATCTTGTTCTTCGCGAGCAAGTCGACGTAGCGCTCGCGCGTGCCCATGCCGCTCTCGGTGAACTTCGTGGCGCGGAACACGAGCCGCTGGCCGTCGTGGCTGAAGAACGCTCCGCCGTCGTAGCCGAGCTCGTTCGTCACCTGCTTCGCGTCGCTGCCGTCGAGCGCGCAGGTCCACAGCTCGAGGTCGCCCGAGCGCGTGCTGGTGAACACGATGCGATCGCCCATCGGCGACACGGTGGCCTCGGCGTCGTAGCCCGGCATGTTCGTCAGTTGCCGCTCGGCGCCGCTCGCCAGATCCTGCACATAGAGCTCGTACTCGGGGTGGATCGCCCACACGTAGCCCTCGCTCATGTCGGGGCGAGTGGGGCAGCCAGATTGGCTCGCCTGCGTCGAGGCGTAGATCACCTCCTTGTTGTCGGGCATGAAGTACGAGCAGGTCGTCACGCCCTTGCCGCTGGAGATCTGGCGCAGCTCCGGCCCGCTCTCGCCGAGCACGAAGATGCGATCGCAGGCGCCGTCGACCTCGCGCTGCAGCACGAGCTTGGAGCCATCGAAGCTCCAGTAGCCCTCCGCGTTGTTGCCGCGGCGCGTGAGCTGCCAAAGGTGCGCGAAGTGCTCTTCGCCGGGCTGGATCAGCTCGTCGCGCTGAGCAAGGGTCGGCAGCGGCGTGGGCAGCGCGCTGGGAGTCGTGGCGCAGGAGGCGAGCGCCGCGAGGCAGCCGCACAGCGCGAGGCAGGTACTCTTCATGGGGCGGGGAGCATAGGAACTCATTCGAGCGTTGCGGGCGGTTCGAGTTCGATCAGCGCGCGCGCCGCGGCGGCACCGGGTCGTGGCCGCCTTCGCAGAAGGGATGGCAGCGGGCGATGCGGCGGAGCGCGAGCCACGGCCCGCGCAGCGGCCCGTGCAGCTCGAAGGCCTCGATCGCGTACTGGCTGCAGGTCGGGCTGAAGCGGCACATCGGCGGCTTCAGCGGCGACAGGAAGCGTCGGTAGAAACGCACCGGCAGCGCGAGCAGAGAACCGAGCGCGCTCACTTCGTCCGCTCCGGCCGCGGGCCTCGCTCGCGCGCCCGCAGGGCGGCCTTGCGTGCGAGCTTGACGAGTTCCGCGCGCAGCGCGCTCATCTCGGGCACGAGCTTGGGTTGGCCGGGAATCAGCACGAAATCGCAGTCCTGCGGCAGGTCGTGCTGCTCGAGCCGAAAGGCCTCGCGGAACATGCGCCGCAGCCGGTTGCGCTGCACCGCGCCCTTCCAGATCGCCTTGCCGACCGAGAGCCCCAGGCGCGGGTGCGCGAGCCCGTTGGGGCAGGCCACCACGACGAGCAAGTCGCCGCGCGCGCGAGAGCCCTGCTTGTACGCGCGCTCGAAGTCGCCCTTGCGGACCACGCGGTGCGCCCGCGTGAAGCGCAGCCGTCGCGCTCCGCTAGTCACCTCGTCGCTCTCCACGCGCCAGAGCCTACGCCGCGGGACTCGGCTCGCGCCACTACGGCGTGTCGGCGAGCTCCTCGAGCTCGCCGCTCGCCCAGCGCGCGCGCACCAGCGCCCAAAGCGCGACATTCACGGCGATGTTGGGCGCTGTGCGGTGCAGTTCGGACGGCAGGAACGCGGCGTAGGCGACGCTGCCCGCGAATCTGCCGGGGCACCAAGCTCCGAAGTGCGGCGGGAGGTCGGCTGTTTCCTCGTCGCGGCGGTTGAGGTGCTCGCAGGTCGCGAGGATGCGCGCATCCCCACCGAGGTGGAGGGGCAGGTGCAGCCGCAGCGAGAGTCCGGGCCCGAGCAGCGGATGGGGCTCTTCGGCGTCGAGCTGCAGGAGCGAGGTGTCGTGGTGTCCCGCCGCCGCCGAGCGCGCGTCGTCCGAGAGGCCGAACTCCGCAGAGAAGCCGTGCTCGCCAGCGAAGCACACGCACACGCGCGAGAGATGCCGCTCGACGGTCTCGAAGTCCGCCGCGCTCCAGGGCGACTCGTCGTCGGGCTCGCTCGTCGCGGAGCTGCTCACCAGCGTGGCCTCCGGCGCGACGCGCACCGCCGCGATGAGCAGCGGCTGGTGCAGCTTGCGCCACGCGTGCTCCTCACCCTCGAAGATCGTGAGCCGCGAGGCGAGGCGCAGCGTCGAGCCGTCGTGCGTGGCCGCGCCGAGCGCCGCGAGACGATTGAGCGCGAGCGCGAAGCTCGACAGCTCCGTGTCGCCGACGACGTGCCGCGGCACTTCCGTGATCACGCGCACGATGGCGGTGGCCGGCGGCCCCTCCGCATCCGTCGTCCGCGGCGGAGCATCCACTCGAATGCGCGTCACGAGCCCGTTCTGAGCGCTCACGAGCTCGTTGACCTCGAATGCGGCGGCGAGACCTTCCCTACGCAAGCTGTCGTGCAGCTCGATCATCGGCACGCTGGAGAGATGGGACGACTTGGCCATGGGGCGCGGACTCCGCGGAAGCGAACAGTGCGGACAGAGTTTCCGCAGGGCGAACTTCAGCGCTGCGGGCGCACGGAGGGCCCGTGTTCCGGACTGGAATCGGGCGCGCACCGCACGCGATCCACGAGTCTAGCGGCCGACGGGGCGCGTGGCCGCTGGCTCGGAGGGCGGGCGCAGCGCAGACTGGGGGGCGTGGGACTCGTGCGGCAAACGAACTGGGTGGGGGACGGCTGGGCGCGGGCGGAGCGCGGGCTGGAGTTCGAGGTCGGGGGGCGCACGGGGGGTGGGGAGCGCTGGCCGCGCTCGGGGCCGGAGGATGCGCGGCGGGCGCTCGAGGTCGCGGCGCGCTCGGGCGCGGCGTGGCGCTCGCTCGGGCGCGCGCGGCGCGTCGAGGAGCTGCGGCGGGTTGCGCAGGCGCTCGAGACGGGGGCGGTGAGCGCGGCGCTGGCGCCGGATCTGGGGCTGGAGTCCGACGAGCTGCGCGGTCGCATCGACGAGGAGCTGTTCCGCTTTCGGGAGGCGTTGGAGCTGCTCGTGGAGGGGCCGGAGGACGCGGGGGTGGGAGTTTTTTTGGCGCACTGGAGCGATCTGGTGGGCGGTCTGGGAGCGCGCGTGGCGCGCAGCCTCGCGGCGGGGCGCACACTGCTCGTGCGCTCGGACCGGCGCTTGCCGCGCGCGGCACTGTTGCTCGCGCAGGCCTTCGAGCGCGCGCAAGTCGCAGCCGGGCCGCTGTGCGTGCTGCACGGCGACCAGCCCGATCTCGATCAGGCGCTCGCGACCCAGCCCCTCGTGCGCTTCGTGCGCGTGCGCGAGACCGATTCCGTGCTCACGCGCTGGCGGGCGCGCGCGGCGTCCCGTCACGAGACAATTTGGGAGTTCTGGCGCGTGTCCAATGCCACGCTGATCGTCGCGGACGGCGCGGATCCGCGCGCCGCCGCGGCGGACTGCGTGGAGCGTTTCATCGGTCGGTCCACTACACTTTCGGGGCAGTTTCCGGGCTCCATCGCCCGGGTGCTGTGTCCTGAGCGGCTCTTCTCGCGCTTCACCGAAGAACTGCTCGCCAGCCTCGAACGCAGAGCGGACGCACGCCGTCCGGTGCCTGCGCTCGACGCGGACCTGACCGACCATCTGGCCCACGCGTGGGCGCTCGGCCTCGACGAGGGTGCCACTCCGCTGCGCGGGGAGGACCCGCTCGGGCGCGCGGGGGGAGCTGGGCCCGCCGGGCTCGTCTTCACCAACGTCGCGCCCCGCTTGGGGCTCGCGCGCCTCACTCGTCCGGCGCCGGTTTTGGCACTGGTGCGGGTCCCGTCGGGGGTCGAGGCGGCCGAGCATCAACGGGAGCACGACGGCGAGCCGAAACTGTCTGTTCACGGAACCCCGCAGCCATGATCCACCCCCAGAACGTCCACGAGACTCTGAAGCGCCACCAACTGGCCGACGGCTTCCCGTTCGTGCTCGATCTGGACAAGAGTCATGGCTCCTGGCTCCACGACGCGCGCACCGGCACCGACCTGCTCGACTTCTTCACCTGCTTCGCGTCGTGGCCGATCGGCTACAACCATCCGCGCATGAGCGAGCCGGCCTTCTGTGCCGAGCTGCTCACCGCCGCGCGCAACAACCCGGCCAACTCGGACCTCTACACGGTCGCGATGGCGCGCTTCGTCGAGGCCTTCGCGACGCGCGTCACGCCCGCGGGCTACCCCTACCACTTCTGGATCTCCGGCGGCGCGCTCGCCATCGAGAACGCGCTGAAGGTGGCCTTCGACTGGAAGGCGCAGAAACTCGGCCGACGCGATCTGCACGAGAGCTGCGACGACCTCGTCGTGTTGCACTTCAAGGATGCCTTCCACGGTCGCTCGGGCTACACGCTCTCGCTCACCAACACGGACCCGACCAAGACGGGTCTGTTCCCCAAGTTCCGCTGGCCGCGCGTGCACAATCCCGGTCTGGAGTTCGACCTCGACGGCGGCATCTGCAACGACATCGTGGCGTCGGAGGCGCGGGCCTGCGCCGAGATCGAGCGCGCCTTCGCCGAGCACAAGGGCAAGGTCGCGGCGATTGTGATCGAGCCAATGCAGTCGGAGGGCGGCGATCACCACTTCCGGCCCGAGTTCCTCGAGCGACTGCGCGCCTACGCGGACGAGCAGGAAGCGCTGCTGGTGTTCGACGAGGTGCAGACGGGCTTCTTCGGCGCGGGCACCCCGTGGCTGTGGCAGAAGCTCGGCGTCGCGCCGGACATCGTGGCCTTCGCCAAGAAGTCCCAACAGGCCGGCATCTACTCGAGCAAGCGCGTCGACGACGTGGCGGAGAACTGCTTCCACCGCCCGAGCCGCATCAACTCGACTTGGGGCGGCAACCTCACGGACATGGTGCGCGCCACGCAGATCATCGACATCATCCTGCGTGAGCAGATGCCCGAGAACATCGCCGCGCGCGGCCAGCAATTCATCGCCGGTCTGCGCCAGCTCGGCCGCTGTGGGGCGCCGTTTTCGAACGTGCGCGGCGTGGGCTCCCTGTGCGCGTTCACGCTCGCCGACACGGCGACGCGCGACGCGATGATCGGCCGCCTGCGCGAGCAACGCCTGCTCGCGCTCAAGTCTGGCTCGCGCGCGATCCGCTTCCGCCTGCCGCTCAACGTGACCGCGGCGGAGGTCGACCTCGCGCTCGGCAAGATCGAAGCCGCGCTGCCCGCGCGCGCCCAGTAGCGGATCGCTCGGCGCTCAGGCCTGACGGCGGATGCGCAGTTGGCCGCAGGCCGCGTCGCTTTCGACACCGCGCGACCAGCGCACCGTGGCGATCAGGCCGCGCTCGACGAGCGTCGCGTGGAAGCGCTGCACGGCGAATTCCGTGGGACGGCCGTAGCCCGAGTCGTCGACGGGGTTGAAGGGGATCAGGTTGACGGTGCAGCGGCGGCGCGCGAGGCGCTGGGCGAGCCGCTCGGCGTGGCCGAAGGTGTCGTTCTCGTTCGCGAGCAGCACGTATTCGTAGGTGATCTCGCGGCCGGTCTGCTCGAACCAGTCGTCACCGGCGGCGAGCACGTCCTCGATCGGCACGCCCGCCATCGCCGGAACGAGCACGTCGCGCTGCTCTTGATCGGGCGTGTGCAGCGAAATCGCGAGCTGGAAGCGTGGCTTGTGCGGCGCGATGCGGCGCAGGCGGTCGGGGAAGCCGACGGTCGAGACGGTCACCTTGCGGCTGCCGAGCCCCATCTCGTCGTGCACGACGTCGAGCGCCGCCGAGAGGTTGGCGAAGTTGAGCAGCGGCTCGCCGATCCCCATCACGACGCTGCGCGAGAGCATCCCGATGGCGCGGCCGCGCACGTATTGCTCGACGATTTCATGGGGCTCGAGGTTGCGCACGAGTCCCGCGCGCCCCGAGGCGCAGAATGGGCAGGCGACGGGGCAGCCGACCTGACTGGAGACGCACAGCGTGGCTCCTCGTCCGCTGGCGAGCTCGCGCGGCGGGATGTGCACGGTCTCGACCGTCGCGGGGCGCGCGCCGCCGGGGAACGAGAGCAGCAGCTTGGTGGTGCGATCGTGGGCCACGGCGCGGTCGAGCTCGACGCCGGAGAGGATCGGCAATTCCTCGGAAAGGCGTGCGCGCGCCGCGGCGGGCAGCGCCGTCATCTGCGCGTAGTCGGTGACGCCGCGCTCGAGCACTTCCTTGCGCGCGATCTTGGCGTGGAACGGCTTGAGGCCGAGCTCGGCGAAGCGCGCGGCCGCCTGCGCGGAGTCGAGCGCGAGCAGCGAGACGGGCGCGGGACGGCTCGCGTCGAGTTCCGGCTCCATGGCGCGTCGCTCAGGCCCGCGGCGTCGTCAGGGCGACGCGCAGCTCTTCGCCGATCAGCATCGCGACGCGCCGCGCTTCCTGCAGGTCGTGGGGATTCGCGCCGCCGACGGCCTTGTGGCCGCCGCCGCCGAAGCGCTCCATCAGCGTGCCGATGTGCACCTGCACCGGCGGCGGGTTCCACGGGTTCTCGCCGGCCATGACGTGGAAGCCGGAGCGGGTCGGAATCACGCCGACGGCGTAGTGCGTGTCGGGGTAGTGATAGAAGGGCGCGAAACGCTCGCGCCGGATGTTGTTCGACGAGGCGTCGTAGACGAGCACCTTGTCGCGACGCCACTCGACGCAGGGCGGGAACTGCTGGAGCGCCTTGTCGCGGTTGCGCGCGGCGCGCTGGAAGCTCTTGTCGACGTCGCTGCGGCGCGCGACGGAGTCGAGGTCGCCGGTCGACATCGCGCCGACGAGCTCGTCGGTCCAGACGGGGCTCGGCGCGGCCGTGAGCGCGCGCGCGATGCGCAGCGCGGGCGTGTCGCCGAACACGGCCTGATCGACGCTCTTGTAGCGCGCCGCGTCGATCACGTTGGACCACTCGGCCATCTCGCGGAAGCGCTCCGGCGTGGCGAAACCCCAGTGGCGTTCGGCGTGGGCGAGGATCAGCGGCGGGCAGGAGGGCGAGCTCTCGTCCCACTGCCAGCGCTCGCTCGGGCTGTAGGCGGCGCGCAGCTCTGGCGTGAGAAAGGTCGTCGGGTGGTGGTCGAACCAGTACTCCGCGCGCGGGTGGAAGTGAAAGTCGACGATCGCGAAGCGCTCGTGCGCGCTGAAGTTCTCCCAGTCCGAGCGCTGGTCGTAGTTCACGCTCGACCACGTCGGCGTCTCGTTGCGTCGCTCGCGCAGGGCCGTGACGAGCACCGCGGCGGCGACCATGCCGTCGAAGTCGCGATGGTAGTGAATGCGCACGGTGCCGGAGGAACTCATGGGGAACGCGGAGAATAGCCGATCGCCTCGCGCGGCACACGCGCGGAGTGTGTGCGCGTGCGCGGCGCGAGGCGAGTGCTAGCATCCTGCGGCATGTCGACTCGCGACACCGTGCGCTCGCAACGTCCGTCCTCGCTCGCGTGGGGCGCGCCGCTGTGCGTGCTGCTGCTGGGGATCCTCGCGTACTGGAACGGCGCGCAGGGAGTGTTCGTGTTCGACGACCACGTCGACATCACCGACAACGTCGCGATTCGCGAGCCGTGGCCGCCGTGGCGCGTGATTCTCGACCAAGGCCAATCGGGAGTCTCCGGGCGGCCCGTGGTCGCGCTGTCCTACGCGCTCAATTACGAGTGGTGTGAGTACGAGACGTGGGGCTGGCACTGGGTCAATGTCGCGCTGCACTTGCTGGCCGCGCTCGCGGTGCTCGGTTGCGTGCGGCGCGCGCTGGAGCTGCCGCGGTTCGCGCCCCGCTGGGGCTCGCGCGCGGGTTGGATCGCGGCCGCGGTGGCGTGTGTGTGGGTCGTCCATCCGCTCGCGACCGGCGTGATCATGTACCGCGGTCAGCGCGTCGAGTCGATGATGGCGCTGTTCTTCGCCGCGTGCTTCTACTGCTCGCTGCGCGCGTTCGAGCGCGGTGCATCACGACATTGGACGCGCCTGGCGGTGCTCGCTTGCGCGCTCGGAGCGGGCTGCAAGGAAGTGATCGTCGGCGCACCGGTGCTCGTGCTGTTGTTCGATGCCCTGTTCGTGGCGGGCGGCTGGAAGGCTGCGCTCGTGGCGCGCCGCGGCCTGCACCTCGGGCTGTTCGCCACCTGGGCGCTGATCGCGCTGTTCGTCGTGCTCGCGGAAGGACGCAGCGAGTCGGTCGGCTTCGGCTACAGCGGTGTGGGAGTGTGGGAGTACCTGACCACGCAGGCGTGGGCGGTGCCGCACTACCTGCAGCTCTCGGCGTGGCCCGATCCGCTCGTGTTCGACTACGGGAAGCGACCGATCACCGAGGTGGTGCGGTGGCTGCCCGGCGGATTGGTCGTGCTCGCGTTGCTCGGGCTCACGGCGTGGGGGCTGTTTCGTCGCAGCGGATTGGCGTTTCTCGGCGCCTTCTGGTTCGTGATCCTCGCGCCGACCTCCAGCGTGCTGCCGATCGTGACGGAGTTGATCGTCGAGCACCGCGCGTACTTGCCGAGCGCCGCGGTGCTGACGCTCGCGGTGCTGGGAGCGAGCGCGCTCCTCGAGCGGATCGCGGTGCGCACGCGCACGCATGTCGCCGCGCTTGCGCTCGCCGCCGTGATCGCGACCTTTGCGTGGCTCACGCACGCGCGCAACCAGACCTATCGCACCGAGATCGGCGTGTGGGCCGACACGGTGGCGAAGCTGCCCGAGAACGACCGCGCGCAGGCCTGCTACGGCAACGACTTGCGCGTCGCGGGGCGTGTGCAGGAGGCTGGCGAGCGCTACGCGGAGTCCGTGCGGCTCGCGCCGAACGATCCGTACTGGGCCGCGAATTACGGCACTTGGCTCCTGGACCAAGGACGCGTCGATGAGGGTGTCGGCGAACTCGAGCGCTCGCGCGACCTGCTCCCGACCTACGGCATGACCCTGCAGAACCTTGGCAGCGGCTACCAGCGTCGCGGCGACATCGAGCTCGCGATCGCCTCGTGGCAGGCCGCGCTCGACCACGGAGCTCCGGCGGCGAGCTACGTGACCACGCAGCTGTTCGCGCTGTTGCAATCGAGCGGTCGCGAGCCCGAGGCGCTCGACGCCCTGCGCCGCGGCTGTCGACTTGCGACGAACGACCCCGAGTTGCACGTGCAGCTCGCGCGCGGGCTCCTGCGGCCCAAGGACGCCGCGGAGCGCGACCCCGCCGGGGCGCTCGTTGCGGCGCAGCGCGCGCTCGCCTTGCGCGGCGGCGTCGCGCCGGAAGCGGCGGAGCTCGAGGCCGACGCGTTCTCGGCGCTCGGTCGTCGCGCCGAGGCCAGCATGGCTTACGCGCGCGCGGCGGCGCTGTGGCGTGCTCTCGGTGATGCCACGCGCGCGCGAGAGTGCGAGGCGCGGCTGGCGAGTGAGAGCGCCGCGCTGCCGGTGCGTTGAAGCGCCGCGCGAGGCGCGCGGCCACTAAATGTGCAGCGCGCCGGGTCAGGCGGACTCGCGCTCGGCGCGCGCGTCGGGGAGCGGCAACTCCGTCGCCGCGGGCTCGACCACGTCGGACTGCGTCAGGCCGCGGGCCAGCGTCGCTTCGCCCCGCACATGCTTGCCCTCGACGACGAAGGTGCGCGTGTCGGTGCGCGAAGGCAGTTCGAACAGCAGGTCGCGCAGGGTGTCCTCGAGGATCGAGCGCAGGGCGCGCACGCCGGTTTCGCGCTGGATGGCGACCTTGGCGATGGCCTCGAGCGCGCTCGGCGCGAACTCCAGCTCGGCGCCCGAGAGCTTGAACAGGCGCTGGAACTGGCGCGTGAGGGCGTTGCGCGGCTCGGTCAGGATGCGCACGAGGTCCTGTTCCCTGAGCGTGTCGAGCGTGGCGATCACGGGCAGGCGGCCGGTGAACTCGGGGATCATCCCGAACTCGATCAGGTCGCGCGGCTCGAGGTGCCTCAGGAACTCGTCGCGGGTCGAGGCGTCGGCCTTGTCGGGCAGCTGGGCGGCGCCGCCGCGGAGCTTGGACGTCGCGCTGCCGTCGAGCGGACCGGCGAAGCCGATGCGGCTCTTGCCGACCCGGCGCGAGATGATCTGCTCGATGTTGGAGAAGGTGCCGCCGCAGATGAACAGGATGTTCGACGTGTCGACTTGGATGTAGGCCTGCTCGGGGTGCTTTCGTCCGCCTTGGGGCGGGACGCTCGCCACGGTGCCTTCGAGGATCTTGAGCAGCGCCTGCTGCACGCCTTCGCCGGACACGTCGCGCGTGATCGAGACGTTGTTGGTGGTGCGCGCGATCTTGTCGATCTCGTCGATGTAGACGATGCCCTGCTGGGCGCGCTCGACGTCGAAGTCGGCGTTCTGCAGCAGCTTGAGGATGATGTTCTCGACGTCTTCGCCGACGTAGCCGGCTTCGGTGAGCGTCGTCGCGTCGGCGATCGCGAACGGCACTTCGAGCATGCGCGCGAGGGTCCGCGCGAGCAGCGTCTTGCCCGAGCCCGTGGGTCCGACGAGCAGGACGTTGGACTTCTCGAGCTCGACGTCGCCGGTGGCGGCGGGATTCTGCGATTGGTGGCGCAGGCGGCGGTAGTGGTTGTACACCGCCACCGCCATGGTCTTCTTCGCGAGCTGCTGGCCGATCACATACTCGTCGAGCTTGCGCGCGATCTCGATCGGCGTGGGCAGTCGCTTCTCCGTGCGAGCCGCGGCCGCACCGATGCGGCCACGCCCCGCGGCGGAGGCGGCCGCCGTGGAGGGTGCGGCGGCGCCAGCCGTCGCGCCTGCCGTGGCGCCCGCCGTGGTGCCCGCCGTGGTGCCCGCCGTGGTGCCCGCTTGGGGACTGCGGCGCTGCTCCTCGTGCAGGATCGAGTTGCAGATCTCGATGCACTCGTTGCAGATGTAGACCCCCGGCGGACCGGCGATCAGGGACGCCACGTGGTGGCGGCGCTTCTCACAGAACGTGCAGCGCTCGACGTTGCGACCGCGGTTGGAGGACGGGCTCATGACTTGCCCAATCCTACAGGCTCGAAGTCCCGAACGCAGACTGCAACGTGCGATTCCTACGCTCGTGAGCGCAGAAAATGCCTGCGGAAAGTGCTTCCACAAACGCCCCGTGGCCGCGGCGTCCGACCTCGGGGGCCGGGCTCCGAGGCCACGGAAAGCGTACGACGGCGGTTTCGTCGGCGAGATTACGTTTGCGTCACGAGCTCGCTGGCGCAGCCGGGTGCGACGGCGCGACGACGTGGTCGATCAGGCCGAATTCCTTGGCCTCTTCCGAGGAGAAGAACTTGTCGCGCTCGCAGGCCTTGGCGAGCTCCTTGGGCGTGCGGCCCGAGTGGGTCGAGAGGATCTCCTCGAGCGTCTTCTTCATCTTGAGGATCTCGTTGACCTGAATCTCCATGTCCAGCGCCGTGCCTTGGGTGCCGCCCCAGGGCTGGTGGATCATCACGCGGCTGTTGGGCAGCGCGTAGCGCTTGTTCTTCGCGCCGCCGGCGAGCAGCACCGCGCCCATCGAGGCCGCCTGCCCGAGGCAGTAGGTGGCGACGTCGGGCGTCACGAACTGCATCGTGTCGTAGATCGCGAGGCCAGCCGTGACGGAGCCGCCGGGGCTGTTGATGTAGATGTTGATGTCCTGACTCTTGTTGGCCTTGTCGAGGAACAGCAACTGGGCCATCACCGAGTTGGCGACGTTGTCGTCGATCGCGGTGCCGATGAAGATGATCCGATCCTCGAGCAGGCGCGAGTAGATGTCGTAGGTGCGCTCGCCCCGGCCGGTTTTCTCGATGACGTAGGGAACGTAGTAGTTGGATGCGCTCATGGTCGTGTGGGGCTTGTCGGGCAGTGGGGAATACGGCTTGAGCGGGCTGGGATCAAGGACCACAGCGGCGCGATCGGCGCGCGAGGGCTGCCCGAAAACGGGAAGGGGGGGGAGCGCGGCGAGTCGCGGCCGCCCCGCGAGCGAGGCAAATGGCGGCGGCCCGGCCTCCCACGTGAGATGCCGGGCCGCCACAGAGCGTCGGGATGCGTGCGTGCTCAGACCTTGGGTGCGAGCAGCTTGGCGTTCTCGCGCAGGAACACGCGCACCTTGCGCTCGAGGATCTCCATGGAGAGCTGCGGCAGGAGGTTCTGCTGTTGGTAGAAGTTGCGCACCTCGTCGAACGACGTGCGGTTGCGGCCGGCGATCCCGCGCAGCTCGCCGAGCAATTCCTGCTCGCTGACGCGCAGCAGCTCGACCTCGGCGATGCGCTCGACGAGGAAGTAGGCCTTGGCGCTCTTCTCGGCGTCCGCTTGGGCCTGCGCCTCGATGGCGGCCGCTTCGCGCTCGATGGCTTCGGCGCTCTGGCCTTGGCCGGCGAGCTCGTTCCGACGCTGGGCGAGGCGACCCTTGGTCTGCTCGTCGACCATCGTCGTCGGCAGGTCCATGGTGTGGGCCGCGATCACCGTCTCGAGCAGCGCGGTTTCGATGCGCTGGTCCTCGAGCTGGCGGTTGGCCTGCTCGAGGCCGTCTTGGGCGCGCTTCCTGAGTTCGGCCTCGTCGGCGGCGCCGATGATCTTCATCAATTCCTCGCGGCTCGGCAGCACGACGCGGAAGGCGTTCTTCACGTCGATCGTGCAGGTGCCCTTGTGGCCGCGCGCGGACTCGACCTCGAAGTCGGCGGGGAAATCGAGCTCGACCTGTGCCGACTCGCCGTCCTGCTTGCCCGTCAGGGCGGCCTTGAAGGCGGCTGCGTCGACTCCCGGCAGGGTCGCGGCGGGAGAGATGCGCAGGCCGTCGCGCTGCCAGACCTGCTCGCCGCCGTGGTGCAGGGTCACGCGGCACAGCGCCATGCCGTCCTCGGGGAGCCCCTCCTCGCCGACGGGCTCGGGATGGGCCTGATTCTTGCGCGCCTGCTCGATCGCGGCCTCGATCTCCTCTTCGACGACCGGCGGCAGCGACGACTCGATCTCGAGGCCCTTGTAGCTGCCGAGGGTGAACTCGGGGCGCAGGGAGAACTCGAAACTGTAGGCGAAATCGACGCCCGCGAAGGGCTCTCCGAAGTCCACCGACGGGTGCGCGAGCGGGCGCAGCTTGTGCTCCTCGATGGCGCGCGAGTAGGCCTGATTGACGAAGCGCATCGCCACTTCCTGCCGCAGCTCCTTGCCCTGCATGCGGTTGACGACGTCCGGCGGCACGTGCCCGGGCCGGAAGCCCTTGATCTTCATGCGCTTGCCGAGCTCCTTGAGCGCCTTGTGGAACTCGGCCTCGAATTCCGTGGTCGGAACGGTGAAGGAGACCTTGGCTTGGCAGGGTGCGGGGCGATCGACGGTGAGCTGCACGGCGGGACCTGAAGGTTGGGAGTCCGGGAGCGAGAATTCGCGGGCGAAGAGTCTAGCGGGGGGGTGGCGTGGCCGTCCATCGACGAGCGCTCGATCCGCGTCCCCGGGCTGCCGCGGCCGCCGGCGCGCCGCGGGCTGTTTCCGCGCCCATCGCGGCCTATCTTCGGAGCCCAGCCATGAAGTTGCAGCTGCGCCATGTCACCTCCCTCGAGGAGGCGCTCGCCCAGAGCGCCTCGCTCGACGCCTCGGCCGCGGAATTCCACGCCCAATACTCGGACGCGCCCTATCCCGCCGGGGCCGCCGAGCGCTGTCTGCGACAGCACTTCCAAGCTCCTGAGTGCGTGCTCGTCGTGGCCGAGGAGCAGGGCGCCGCGAGCGGCTCGCGCGTGTGGGGCCTGTGTTTCACCGGTCCATTCACCGACCCGCTGTTGGGCACGACCCAGCCGATGGTGCTCGTGCTGCACGTCGATCCGTCCCTGCGCCACCGCGGTGTCGCGCGCGAGCTCGTCGCCCATGTCGACGGCCTGCTCGTCGCGCGCGGGCACGCCACGCTCGCAGCCCGCGCCGGACACAACGACGACGCGCTGATCTCGATGGGCGAGCGCTGGGGCTTCGTCCGCGCCTGGGAGCTGATGGTCAAGGAGTGAGCGGCGGAACGTGCGGTCGGCGCGTGGGTTAGCCTTGCGCGAGCCATGCGAGCACGGTCCCTGCGCCTGTCGAGGTCCCTGTTCGGAACCGTTGTCCTTCAGCTCGTGCTGTCGGGATTCTCTTCGGCGCGAGAACCGCAGGGCGCTGCGGCGCCGGTGCCGAGCTCGAAGTGGGCTCCCAAGGTCCTCGAGCCCTCGGAACACGGCGTCGGGCGGCGCGCGGCGGTGGCGAGCGTGCGTTCGGTCGCCGGTGTCGACGTCAGCTTGCCCGGGGAAGCCAAGTTCGTCGTGTTCGCCTTCCTGAGTCCGACTTGCCCGCTGAGCGCCAAGTTCACGCCGACCTTGGTCGAGCTCTCGCAGGCCGCGACGCCGGGTGTGCGTTGGGTGATCGTCGATCCGGTCGCGACGGACAGCGATGAGTCGCTGCAGTCGCTCGCGGAGCGTTTTGGCGCGAGCGCGACGGTCGTGCGCGATGCCGAGGGGCGGCTGGCGCGTGCGCTGGGTGCGACCACGACCACCGACGTGATCGTGACGGATGCGGCCTTCACCGTGCAATTCCACGGTGCGGTCGATGACCAGCACGGCGTTGGGTATTCGCTCGAGAAGCCGCGCCGCCGCTTCCTCCAAGATGCGCTGCGATCACTCCTGCGCGGCGAGCCGCTGCTCGTGGCCGCGACCGATGCGCCAGGTTGCGAGCTCGACCTGGGAGACGCACCCGCGCCGACGACGGAAGTGACCTACCACGAGCGCGTCGAGCGCATCGTCGAGCAGCGTTGCGTCGAGTGCCATCGTGACGGTGGCGTCGCGCCGTTCTCGCTCGAGCGCTACGAGGATGTCGTCGCGCACGCCGGCATGATCCGGCGCGTGGTGGAGAAGGGCGTGATGCCGCCGTGGTTCGCCTCGCCTCTCGAGCGCGCCGCGGATGAGCCCGCGACGACACCGTGGGCCAACGACAAGTCGCTCGGGGAGCGCGAGCGCGCCGACCTGCTCGCGTGGCTCGCCGGCGGCAAGCCCAAGGGCGATCCGACGACCGCGCCGCTGCCGCGCCAGTTCGCGGGCGAGTGGAACATCCCGACGCCCGACCGCGTGTTCCAGTTCGCCGAGCCCCTGACCGTCAAGGCGAGCGGGACGATGCCTTACCAGAACGTGATCGTCGAGACCGGGCTCGAGGAGGATCGCTGGGTGCGCGCGATCGAAGTGCGACCCGGCGCCGCCGGAGTGGTGCACCACGTGCTCGTCCACCTGATCGATCCGACGCTCGAGGCGCAGAACGCCGGTCGGCGCAAGCGGCGCGGCGACGATGACATCGCCGAGGAAGAGCGACTGGGCTTCTGGGCGGCCTACGTGCCCGGCCAAGGTTCGCTCGTCTATCCCGACGGCTACGCCAAGCTGTTGCCGAAGGGAGCGAAGCTGCGCTTCCAGATGCACTACACGCCCAACGGCACGGAAACGACGGACGTGACTCGCATTGGCGTCGTGTTCGCGAGCGAGCCGCCGCGTCACGAGGTGCGCACGATCGGGATCGTCAACCCTCGGATCCGCATCCCCGCTGGCGCGTCCAACCACGAGGAGTCGGCGTCGATCCCGGTGCCGCTCGATGCAGTGGTGCTCGGCTTCGTGCCGCACATGCACGTGCGCGGCAAGGCTTGTCGATACGAGCGCGTCGGGCGCGACGGCGCCGCGACGACGTTGCTCGACGTGCCCCGCTACGACTTCAACTGGCAGATGTTCTATCGCTTCGCGGAGCCGCTCCTGCTGCAAGCCGGCGAGTCCTTGCGCTTCACGGCCTGGTACGACAACAGCCCTGCGAATCCCGCGAATCCGGATCCGTCCGTGACGGTGAAGTGGGGACCGCAGACCTTCGACGAGATGCACCTGGGCTACGTCGAGTACTACTTGCCGTGGCTGCCGCCGGGCCAGAAGTTGCCGGTTCCTTCGCGCCAACGCCGCTGACCCAAGCCGGCGCGAGCTCGCGCCAACTTGGTCCGTGCGGGCCGTCTCGCGTCACTCGCTGGCGACGCTGGACGAGTGGCGGACTCAGTAGGGCACCATGACTCGCACGGCGCCCGTCAGCTTGCCCTTGGAGTCGCCGGGGTCGCGGCTCCAGGCCTGCACGAAGAACTGCGTGCCCGAGACCTGAGACCCGGGGTCCGACGCGACGAAGTTCCAGAAGTTGATCGAGACCGCACCGCTGCAATCGACCACACCCGCGGGAGACCCGCCGGTCGCTTGCACGGGAGAGCGACGCATCGGCGCCGCGACGCACCGAGTTCCGCTCCCGTAGGGCACCGAGGCCGAACCGACAGTCGAGTAGAAGAACATGGCGTTCGTCTGATTCGGCAAGTGACCCGCGAAGAGCCACAGCGGCTGCCCGGCGTAACCGAGCTGGCCCGTGTAGGCGAGGTGGGGGAGACAGCCCTGGGTCGTCGGGGTCGCCTCGCAGTAACCCGTCGGAAGCTCCGACGTGGTGAGCGTCGTGATGAACCCGTCCAGCGAACCGTCGGCCGCCGGGCCGAGGGAGCCGTGGAGCATGAGGCCCTCATCGATCCGCTCCATGCCGAGCCAGCTCGGCACCGTGCCCGAAGCGGACGTCGGGAACGAATCGAAGCTGCCAGCCGCGTAGTTGAACAGGCCGAGTTCCTGCAGCAGCCAGCGGGTGGGCGCTGCCTGTTGCGGGGCACCCCACGCGGTCAGGGTCCACACCTGATTGACCGGGCCCGCGAGCAATCGTGAGCCGGGGTAGGCCGACTCGCTGGGGTCGACCGGCTGCCAGAGGCTGAAGCCAGTCACTCCGTCGGGATGGACCTGCATCCAGAAGGCATTCCACTGGGGCAGCGCCGAACCAATGCGGCCGAGGGCGAACAAGCGGCCATCCTCGCGCACCGTCAGCGCGTCGAAGGTCGACGGCCAGTTGTTTCCGTAGATGATGTCGTAGACGCGCCGCGTGAAGAGCAGCGTTCCCGACGGCTCGAAGACCGCGATCAGTCCGGTCTGCCCCGGAAGCCCGTCGTTGATCGCTCCACACGCGAACACGCGGCCGGATCTGCGGTCGCAATCGATGTCGACATACCCCGACGTCGCCGTGCCGCTCGGCTGCGTGTAGCTGTGGCTCCACAGTTCTTGACCGGCGGTACCAAAGGCGCGCACGAAGGCCCGCTGGTTGCGTCGACCGGCGGTCACGATGCCACCGCCGGGAACGGGGCTGATGTCCTTGAGCACCGTCGTCGCGATGCCCGTCACCTCGTTGTCGGCGAGCACGCTGCCCGTCGGGGAGAGCCTGCGCACGAAGATGCTGTCACCCGATCCGCGGGTTCCGGCGACCCACAGGTTGCCAGCGCTGTCGAGCGTGGAGCGCAGCGAGTCCTGCGTCGCTGAAAAACCGACCGGGGACCACGCGAGCGTCCAGCTCTGCATCCCCGTGCTGTCGACACGGGTGGCCACGACCTGCGGTGCGGCGCTCCCGGATAGCGGCCGCCAGATTCCGGTCAAGTAGGCCCCGCCCACGCCGTCGGCGTGGGCCTGCGTGAAGCGCGCGCCAGCGGGGAGCGGGTTCAGCTCCCAGGACACGCCCGGGGAGTTGTCGTGCGCTCGAACGCGCGTGGCTTGGCTCGTGCCCAGCTCCGAGTGGACGGCGACGAGCAGAACCCCCTGACCCACGTGGGTCGCGGCCGTCACCTCGTCCGTGGCGCCGACGAGAGGTGTCGTGGCGTCCAGGCTCCAACGTTCGGAGATCTGCCCGGTCGCGAATGGCGCGAGGCACGAGAGCACGAAGATCCGAGTCCAGACGATGGGCCGTTGTCGTGAAGCCAAGAGCGGCCTCCTTGGGGGATTCGAGTGCAACGCGGACAGAGTCGCCGCACCCAGATCTTAGTCGCTGGAGCGACCCCGGCAAGTGGGCCTTGGTGCGCAATCGCTGCCAGTCGAAGGCAAAGGGATCTGCGTTGACGAAGGACGGCTTGAAGTCCCTCGAATCGAGAGGCGCTGCCCGCCCGCGTTCAGGCCGCGCGGCGCTCGAGCGAAGCGAGATACTCCTCCGACGCACCCTTGAGGACGGCTTCCTCCTTGTCGATGCGGACCGGTTGCAGCACGGAGCTTCGTCTCTGGCCCACGAAGAACGCGACCAACGGAAGCACCGCACCCAGCAACACGCCGGTGCCGCGAAGCCCAACGGGTGCCCAGATGCAGGCCACGACGCCGAACAGCGCGAGCGCTCCGAGGCCGAGGAGCGTGCGGCGTCGCGCGCGAGCGTGTTCGTCGCACGGCCTGATGCGCACGTCCGCGCGCTTGCGCACGATGAGAGCGACGATCGCGTACGTGAGGACGCCCGCGAAGATCAGGAGCGCCCACCACGGCGAGTGCCAGCAGAGCTTGCGATCGATGTGAACTTCCGCCGGCGCATTGCAGCGCACGCAGCGTTGGGGAAGCTGCGCACCCTTCTCGAGCCGGAGCAACTTGCCGTCGCGCCACACGCGGCCGCGGACTTCGGGAGAGTGAAGAAGCTCGGCCTGCGGCGCGGCGTACGGGTTGTCCTGCGTGGGGGGAACGAGGCGCATCGGGGGCTCCATTGGGCGGGGAATCCCACCAGTCCAGTCCACGCAGGCCAAGACGTGTGCGATTCCTGACCTGCACAACGGATCGATGCAAGGCTCCGGTCCTGCTCGAGGCACCGCGCAGAAACTCCGCGCAGAAACTCCGCGCAGGTGCGCTGCACACGCTTGCCGGTGATTCAGGGCGTCGGCGAGTCGGGCGGTCCGACCGTCGTCCGGCACGGGCGAGAGCGCTAGGAACCGAACACGAGCTGGAACAGGCGGCGGACCGAAGCGTCGGTCGAGAGTTGCTCGAGTTCGTCGGGAGCGACCCAGCGCAGCTCGAGCGATTCGTCGGAGGTCACCTCGAGCGCTCCCGGCGGAGCGACGACGAGAAAGCGCGTGTCGTAGTGCAGGTGCTCGGGCTCGCCCGCGCGCTGCGCTCCGCCGGGGCGAGCTGGAATGGCGTGGATGTCGAGGTCGAGCGGCCATGGCAGCACGGCGAGGTCGGGGATGCCGCTCTCCTCGGTCGCCTCGCGCAGCGCGACGTGCGCGAGGTTGGCGTCGCCGTCGCAGTGGCCGCCGAGCTGCAGCCAGCGGCCGAGCTTTCTGTGATGCGTGAGCAGCGCGCGCTCGCCTCGCGCATCGACGACGAGCGCGCTCGCGGTGAGGTGACCTTCGAGCAACGTGCGGCGGTGCGCGTCTTGCGGATGGCGCTCGATCAGCTCGAGCATGCGCCGACGGAAGTCGGCCTGTGCCTCGTCCGTGGGCTCGAAGTGATCGAGCAGGTGCGACGCGCGCGCGAGGTCCTCGGTCGGCGCGAGCCAAGGATCGCCCAGCCGCGCCGCCGTCGAGAGGTCGAACGGATGAGCTGCCACGCTCGTGACTCGCGCGCGCCGCCTCAGTCGCGCAGCAGTTGCGCGTACTTGCCGGCGCGCGACTTGGGACGCAGGCCGCGGCGCTTGCGCTCGGCCTCGCGCCACTCGTGGTAGGCCTCGAAGTCGCCGGCGAAGAAGTTGACCTCAGGTCCCTTGCCGTCCTCGACTTCGCCCTCGAAGGCGAGGATGTGCGTGGCGACGCGGTTCAGGAAGTAGCGGTCGTGGCTGACGACGATGGCGGAACCCGGGTACTCGCTGATCGCCTCCTCGAGCACGCGCAGCGTTTCGAGGTCGAGGTCGTTGGTCGGCTCGTCCATCAGGATGACGTTGGCCGGTTCGCGCAGCATCTTCGCGAGCAACACGCGGTTGCGCATGCCGCCCGAGCATTCGCCGAGGAGCTTTTGCTGGTCCTCGCCCTTGAAGTTGAAGCGCGCGACGTAGGCGCGGCCGTCGAGGATCTTGCCGCCGTAGGGAATCTGCGGGTTGCCCTCGGTGATGTTGTCGTAGACCGACTTCTGGTCGTCGAGGATCGCGCGCGATTGATCGAGGTAGCGCAGCATGACCGTCGAGCCGATCTCGACCGTGCCGCTGTCGGGCTTCTCCTTGCCCATGATGATCTTGAGCGTGGTCGACTTGCCGACGCCGTTGGCGCCGACGACGCCGAGGATCGAGCCCGGCGGCATCTCGAAGGAGAGCTTGTTGAGCAGCACGCGGCTGCCGAACTTCTTCGAGACGTCCTTGAAGTGGATCACCTTGTCGCCCAGCCGCGGGCCGGGCGGGATGCGCAGCTCGACGGCCTCGATGGCGTCTTCCGCGCGCTCGGTCATCAGCTGCTTGTAGCGCTCTTCGCGCCACTTGGCGCGCTTGCGGCGCGCGGCGGGCGACTGGCCGAGCCACTCGCGTTCCTTGGCGAGCAGCTTCTCGCGCTGCTCGTTCTTCGACGCGCGCTCTTGCAGGATCTTCTGCTTCGCGCCGAGGTAGTCGGAGTAGTTGCCTTTGTAGGGCATCGCGCGGCCGCGCTCGACTTCGAGCATCCAGCCGACCACGTTGTCGAGGAAGTAGCGGTCGTGGGTGATGAGGATCACCGTGCCCTGATACTCCTTCAGGTGCTGCTCGAGCCACTCGACCGAGTCAGCGTCGAGGTGGTTGGTGGGCTCGTCGAGCAAGAGCATGTCGGGGTGCGCGAGCAAGAGCTTGCACAGCGCCACGCGGCGGCGCTCGCCACCGGAGAGCTTCTTCACGTCCGCGTCCATCGGCGGCAGATCGAGGGCGGTGGCGGCCTGTTCGAGTCGGTTCTCGAGGTTCCACACGTCCTTGTGGTCCATTTCCTCCTGCAGCTTGGCGAACAGCTCTTCCTTGCCGTCCATGTCGGCGCACACTTCGTTGTAGCGTGCTTCGAGTTCGTGCAATTCCCTCACCGCGGCCTTGAGGTTGCCCGCGACATCCGTGGTCTCGTCGAGCGGCGGCTCCTGACTGAGGTAGCCGATCGAGTAGTCGCCGACCTTCTGCGCGACGCCTTCGAACTGCCGGTCTTCCCCGGCCATGATGCGCAGCAGCGTCGACTTGCCGGCGCCGTTGGGGCCGATCAGTCCAATCTTGGCGCCGTCGAGGAAGGACAGGGTGATGCCCTTCAGCACCTCGACCTGTCCGTAGTACTTCTTCAGATCCTGAAGCTGGAAGATGATCTTGTCGCCCATGGGGGCGAAGAGGATAGCGAACGCCGCGGCGCTCGGCACGCGCTCGCGCGCCCCGCTACGGCGCTCGAACGGCGTAGATCTCGACCGCGGGCCCGACCGCATCGGCCGCGAGCACGCGCCAGATGACATTCGGCGCGCTGTCCATGGGCTGAAAGTCGATTCCGATCGAGCGCCACGGACCCTCCGCGTGGGGCGCGCGGCGCCAGAGCAGCTCGCCGCGGCGCACGACCGCGTCGTGGAAGGCGCGTTCGGACGGGTGGCCCGAGAGCTTGCCGGCGTTCATCACGTAGATCCCCGGACCGAGCGCGTCGAGGAATTCGTCGGGGCGCGCCTCGATGGAGTCGGCGGTGCGAAAGCCCAGCTCCGAGGAGGCGCCGATGTAGCGCACGTCCCAGTGCGGTGCGGGCGGCGGGTTCTCGCGGCGGTGCGCCTGGTACTTGGCCCAGCGCGAGTAGGCGATGCGGCGCTGGCCGCGCCGGTTGAACAGGCTCTCGTCCGTGCGCGCGATGAGCAGCTCGAGGGTCGGCGCGACCATGAGCGTCGTGGTCGCGGGGTCGAAGTTCGCGGCGAGGAACGCACTGGCTTGCTCCATGGCGTCGTCGCGCGCGCGCAGCCACGAGAGCTTGCCGCACGCCGCGGCTTGCAGGATCAGCGCGGTGCAGGCGAGGACGACCGCGCCCTGGCGCAGGGCGCGCGGCAGCGCGTGCGAACTCGTCACGCGCTCGAGCCCCCAAGCCGCGAACACCGCCGCATAGGGCACGAGCGAAATCAGGAAGCGGTCGAACGTGTCATGGAAGCTCGCGAGCACGAGCGAGTAGGGCACGACGTAGGCGAGCACGACCCGTGCAGCGCGCGAGAGCGGCTCGTGAGCGCCGGCGAGCCGCGCGCGAGAGAGCCATGCCAGCACGGCCAGCGCCAGCAGCGCGAGCAGGCCGGGCTCGTAGTTGACGAGCGTGAGCAGCAGCGTGCGCGCGCCGCCGAAGTCGAACTGCTCGTAGTCAACCACATGGCGACCGAAGGTGACGCCGGCTTCGCTCGACTCGAGCTTCGCGGCGTCCGCGCCACCTGAGTCGGCGAAGAAGAACGGATAGAACAGGCGCACGCCGAGCAGCACCAGCGCCACGGGCACGAGGAGCTTCGCATGATCGCGCGCGCGCCGCTCGCCGTCGCGCAGGAAGTGCGCCGCGAGTCCCGCGAGCACCACCGCCGCGCCGTTGTGCAGCACGCCGATCCCGAGTGCGGCCGCGATCCCAGCGAGCGTGTAGTTCGCCAGCGTCGGCCGCTCGCGCAGGCGCAGGGCCGCGACGACCGCGAGCAGCATGAACGGCGCCGCGGCGGCGTGGGGGCGAGCCTGTTGGCTGAAGTAGTGAGTCAGCAGGCTCGCGGCGCACAGCGCCGCGGCCAACAGTGCCCAACGCGGCGCGACGAAGCGTCGCGCGAGCAGATAGGCGAGTGGAATCGCCATGCACGAGAGCAGCGCGACGAACATCCGCGTCTCGGTGTAGAGCGACTTGCACACCGCGAGGTGCTGCTCGAGCGTCGCGGGCTTTTCTTCCACGGACACGAGCTGCGGCATCGCGCGCAGCAAGTAGGGGAGCACGTACGGGTAGGCGTCGTCGTACCCGGACTCCTCGTCGGCGTTGCCCGTGCGCTCGTGGCGCAAGTGCTGCACGAGCTGCGAGTCCTGTTCGGTCCATTGCGGCTCGAGGAAGTCGACGCCCCCAAGCCGCGTCGCGGCCGTGACGAGCACGAGCGCGAGGAGTGCGAGTGGCGCGAGGACGGCGGAGCGCATGTCTCGACCCACTTTGGAGGTCGCGCGGGCCGTGCGCAAGGCCGAGCCTTCGCGGGGTGCGAGCGGCGCTGCTATCCTCTTTCGCCGCGCGAGTCGCGCGCTCCACAACCACCAAGCCATGACGACGAACTTCCTCAAGGAACTGGGCATCGAAGGGACCAACTCCGGTGCATACGACGGCCGCTGGATCGAGTGCTCGGGCGCGATGCTCGAGAGCCGCAATCCAGCCACGGGCGAGGTGATTGCACGCGTGAAGCAGGCCTCGCGCGTGGAGTACGACCGTTGCCTCGCCGCGGCCCACGAGGCCTTCGGGCGCCTGCGCGCGATTCCCGCACCCAAGCGCGGCGAGCTCGTGCGCAAGATGGGCGACGCGATCCGCGCCAAGAAGGACCCGCTCGGTCGCCTGATCTCGCTGGAGATGGGCAAGATCTTGCAGGAAGGCTGGGGCGAGGTGCAGGAGGCGATCGACATGGCGGAGTTCGCCGTGGGCCAGTCGCGCATGCTCTACGGACTCTCGATGCACTCCGAGCGCCCCTTGCACGCGATGCGCGAGCAGTGGCATCCGCTCGGAGTGTGCGGGATCATCACCGCGTTCAACTTTCCCATGGCGGTGTGGTCGTGGAACTCGATGCTCGCCTACATCTGCGGCGACGCCTGCATCTGGAAGCCGTCGGCGCACACGCCCCTGTGCGCGATCGGTCTCACCAACGTGATCCGGCCCGTGCTCGAAGCCGAGGGGCTCGGCGCGCTCGCCGCGCTGGTCGTCGGCCCCTCGTCCGAAGTCGGCGCCCCCATGCTCGACGACGCGCGCGTGCCGCTCGTGAGCTTCACGGGATCGACCTCCGTGGGGCGCAAGGTGGCTGGGCAAGTCGCCCAGCGCTTCGGCCGCACGATTCTCGAGCTCGGCGGCAACAACGCCCTCGCGATTCTCGACGACGCGGATCTCGATCTCGCATTGCCCGCCGTGCTGTTCGGCGCGGTCGGCACCGCCGGCCAGCGCTGCACGACGACGCGGCGCTTGCTCGTGCACGAGAAGATCGCCGATGAGGTCGAGCGCCGTCTCGTGCGCGCCTACGGGGGCATTCGCATCGGCGATCCGTGCGCGGATGGCACGCTATGTGGCCCGCTGGTGAATCCGGAGGCCGTCGCGGACATGCAGAACGCGCTCGCCAAGGTGAAGGCACTCGGCGGCACCGTGCTGTACGGCGGCGAGAAGCTCACGCTCCCCGGCAACCTCGCCGGCGGCAACTTCGTGCGGCCCGCGCTCGTGCGCGCCGAGAACGAGTGGCCGATCGTGCAGGAGGAGACCTTCGCTCCGATTCTGTACATCATCCGCGTCAAGAGCCTCGAGGACGCGATCGCGAAGAACAACGGCGTTCCGCAGGGGCTCTCGTCGGCGATCTTCACGCGCGACGTGCGCTCGGCCGAGCGCTGGATGGCGGCGACGGGCTCCGACTGCGGGATCGCCAACGTGAACATCGGGACGAGCGGCGCCGAGATCGGCGGAGCGTTCGGTGGCGAGAAGGAAACCGGCGGCGGCCGCGAGGCCGGCAGCGACTCGTGGAAGGTCTACATGCGCCGCCAGACCAACACGGTCAACTACTCCGACAAGCTGCCGCTCGCGCAGGGCATCCAGTTCGGCTGAGGCCAGAGTCAAGATGCGAGCGCGAGGCGGTGAGTCGTGCGACTCACCGCCTCGCGCTGCCATTCCAGCCCGCCGCGGCTACTGCAGCACGCTCATCAACGCGGCCTTGTTCTCGAGGTTGTTGTAGCCCTGACCTTGGAGGGCCGTGAGCAGGTTCGCGGAGCCGCCGGCCTGCGCCTGCGCCGCGCGCGTCAGGAACGTCGCGTTACCGGTGAGCATGTAGCCGTAGGCGTAGGAAGACGGAGTCTGGTAGTTGTCGTTTCCGTTGCCGCCACCGCCGCTGGGGATCGACCCGCAGAACGGCTGCTGGGCGCTGTCGAGCGGGGCCACCGCGAGGTGCGACCACGGGCCCGTGCCGTTCCATGCCATGGGTCCGATCATGGCCGCGGTCGATTTCACGAGCACGTTCTCGACGCTCGCGACGCGCGCGGCGTCGACGCCGCGGAAGACGCTCTCCTTCAGGCCCCAGAGCATGTTCTCGGTGATCGCCTGCTCGATCGATTGGCGACCCTTCCATTGACCGGAGAGCAGCTTGGTGTTGGCCCACGATTGGATGAAGCCGTTGCACGACGACTGGCCGTTGGCGATCACGTCGGCGATCGTGCCGAACCACGGGCGGTAGCGCGCGCGGAAGGCCGAGTCCGAGATCGAGTAGGCGCAGATCGCGCTCACCATGCCCCAGGACTCGCCGCGTCCGAACGAGAAGCCGCGGTTGGGGAGGTTGCTCACCTGCGACATCTTCGCGCGCAGCGTGGAGGGGATCGAGTAGCCGCTGGAGTTGTTGAAGTGCTCGCTGAACGACATGCGGAAACACTCGGCCGCCATGCGCAGGTCGTCCTTGGCGATCGAGTCGTTGCCCAGCCAGGTCAGCACCATCGGCGAGCGCAGGAAGCGGATGTAGTGCTGGAAGTCGATCGGCGAGCTGGTGACGATGTCCGTCTCGTAGGCCGGCTTCAGGTTGTTCGCCGCGACGTGGTTGCGCTGGAACGCGGGCGAGACGTTCATGCCGAACGGGTCGTTCGAGTTGTTCGTCAACCGCTGGAAGTAGTTCATCGGCGTGTAGCTCAAGGTCGAGGTCTGCACGACCCACTGCTCGACGCGCGTCTGTTCCCCATCCGAGTTCATCAGCAACTGCGGCTGGCGCTCGCTGTACATGCGGTGGGAGAACTCGTAGCTGCGGTAGCCTTCGCGAGAGCTCGCCGAGGCGGTTTTGAAGCCATCGAAGAACCAGATCTCCGAACCACTCGTCATGCCGCCGTACTGCACGCCGTAGATGTGCGCCCAGCCGAAGTTGGGGAAGCTCCACGGGTAGCCGCCGCTGGCCGTGCCGTTCTGCAGGTGGCCGCGGATCGTGTTGTAGAAGCCGGCGACGTTGCCTTGGATCGAGCTCTGACCCAAGTGCGACAGGTCCGGCAGCGGCAGGCGCTGCGGGAAGTAGCGCGAGGTCTGCGGGTTCCACCATGACCAGAGCACGGCGCCCGCGGGCGAGCTGCCCTTCACGCAGAAGCCGACGGACTCCTTCTCGAGCGACGCGACGGCGTTGGACACGCCCGTCGGTAGCGCGAGCGCGAGGCGGCGGTGGAACATGGCCTGCGCGGGCATCACGTGCAGCGTGCCGTCGGCCATGGGCTTGACGAGCTCGAGCTTCGTGACGTTGCCCGACGTCGCAGGCGTGCCTTGGTAGGGATCCGAGATGTCCGAGAGGATCGACCAACCCGCTGGCACGTGCAGCTCGAGCGAGCGGAAGTAGACCAGACCGAGCGGGTCATCGTTGGTGAAGCCGGGCGTCTTGTTCGCGCCGCTGGCGCCGTTGTTCACGCGCAGGTCGAGCGACACGAAGTCCTCGTTGGACCAGACCGTCGTGTAGGCGTGCACTCCGAAGAAGTGCGGGAGCGCGCCGGAGGGGGCGCCGAGCGTCGCGCCGACGGGCTTCATCACGCCGTAGGTGCGCGTTTCGACGGCGGCCGGGCCGACTCGCAGCGCCTTGACCGAGTTCGCGACGGGAGCGGTGCGCACGCCGTCGAACGGGTAGAAGCGGTACTCGTTGCCGAACACGTCCTTGGCGACGACGGCCACTTGATCGCGCAGGGCGAGCAGGTCGAGGACCGCCTTCTTGGCAGTCAGCTTGCCGTTGGCGTGGAGGTGTTGGACGACGTCGTAGCGCACTTTCGTTCCGGCCGCGACACCCACAGGTCGGCGCACGCGAGCGAGCACCTCGACGACATCCGCGCCATCGGCGTCATTGGGATAGCGCGAGACGATCTCCATCTGCGTGGGCGCCACGAAGCCATCGATGTCACGGATCGAGAGCGGGATCTTCCCGTCCGCGCGCGGGAACGTCCCCTTGGGAACCGGGACGGTGCCGCGCACGACGTAGCTCGAGGGCGATGGCACCGTGAGCTGCAGCGCCGCGACGATCGCACCGCCGGTCTGTCCACCCGCCGTGGCTCCCGACGTCGACATCTGCGGGTCGTCGCCCGTCGAGGGTGCCGCCGAGCCACCGGCTCCAGTTGAGCACGCCGACGCCACAGCCAGTGCGAGAGCCGCCACGACATGGTGCCACGCGCGAGCGCTCAGCGTTCGCTCCGCTACGGTCGTATTCGAATTCCCCTGAACAACGCGCGCCTGCGCCATGATCGCTTCTCCCGAGGGCTCCCAGCCCCTGACGTGCCGTGGCCACCCTTACGGGCGTGGCCGTCTTCTTCCCCGCGACCCTTGTCGGGCCGGAGGACGCGCGCACTCCAGCACGCCGATCGGGAATTCAGCGAAACATGCGCGCGACGAGCACGGGTCTGCTCGAGGCGGGAAGGAACTTCTCGATCCGTCTTCGAAATCAGCGCCCAACTCGGGAGTCGCCCAGACGCGTGGCGTGCGCGCGTCTGGAACTCGCATCGGGGCACCACGGACCGAGATCCGCGTCCATGTGCAAGAGCAGCGCGGTGTCGGAGTCGCTCTCGAAGCGTCGGAGCGGCTCGAACGGGGTCGCTGCGCCGTAGCGAGCCACGGTGGAGACGCGCACCTCGTCGATCTCGCCGGGGAAGCACGAGTTCGGGCTGCCGTCCTTGCTGACGTCGGCTCCGACGAGCAGCGGCAGATCGAGAATGCGCCGCTCTCCCTGACCGGAGCGCGAAGCGACCAGCGTGCCGTCGACGAAGAGCTGCACCCGCGCGCCGTCGAACTGGCCTGCGACATGGTGCCAGCGTCCGGGCTCGAAGAGGGGCTCGCGGGAGCGCGCCGACACGTAGTCCTGGCCGAGGAACACCGTGAACGAGGGCCGCCCCTCGTCCACGAACAAGCCGAATTCGCCCTGCTCCGTCTTGTTGACGAAACCCTGCCGTGGCCGGAACTCGCGCGCGCGCAGCCAACCTTCGACGGTGAACGGCCCATCGCTCAAGGCCAGCGCAGCGTGTGGCACGCGCAGCGCGTCGCCATCGCCGTCGAGCGCGAGGACGTGTTCGTCGGCGGGCCGCGCAGGCAGCGGCAGCGAGCGCAGGTCGAGCGGGAGCTCCACGTCGCGCAAGGGCAGCTCGACGCGCGAGCGCGCACCGAGCCAGTCGCCGCGCACCTCCAGCCGCGGCATGCGCAGCGCAGAGTCGAGCGCGGCGGCGGGGCGCGTTGCGCGCAACGTGAACTCTCGCGACCCACCGGCCTCGATCTTCGCGTGCAAGTGACTGGGCTCGAAGCTCCAGCGCGCGTCCTCGCTGTGTGGCACCAAGTCGATCTCCACCGCCCCGCGCGCAGGATTGCGCAACGTCACGCGCGCCTCGCCGTCGACTCCGTGATCGTCGCGAAAGACGAGCGGCGAGAGCGCGAGAGGTTGCAGGCCGCGCGCGGCGGCCGCGGCGTCGTCGCTCATCTCACCCGTGATTTCGCGCGCGTCGATCGCGGCGCCCACGGGCAACGCCGCGACGGCGATGCCGCTCTTGCGCACGGTGACGAGGTGGTATTGGTGCAGGTACCCCGCCTTGGGCACCAGCGCCGACTGTTCGCCGCCGACCGTGGCGAGCGTGAAGTACTCGATGCCGTCGCGCGCTCCGTCGTAACGCATGCGATGGATGTGGCCCGCGAAGACCGCCGTGACGTTCCCGGCGGCGGCGAGCTTGGCGTGCACGCGCTGCCAGTCGTCGCCGTAGTTGCCTCCGAGCCAACGCGGATGGTGCAAGAACACGAACACGTGCTGCGCGCCTCGCGAGCGCGCGAGCGCGTCGTCGAGGAATGCGAGCTGCTCGGCGCTCATGCGCTGGCACTCGGGCTTGTTGAAGTTGCGCTCGCCGGTCTGCGGATTCGCCTCGTCGGAGTGGAGCGCGATGAACCACGCGCTCTTGTGTCGGAAGGCGTACCACAGCGGACCGAAGTGCGCCTCGTAGTCGGCTTCGTGCTCCTCGCTCGGCCGCTCCCCCTTGCCGCGCCAGTAGATGTCGTGGTTGCCGACCACCGGAAACCACGGAGCGTCGAGGCGATTCATGATCTGCGAGTACTCGTTCGCTTGCAGTTGCCAGGCGGGCTGGTCGTTGTAGCCCTGCACGAGATCGCCGACGGTCATCACGAGGTCGGGTCGGATCACGTTCGTCTCTCGCACGGCCTGTGCGAGCACCTTCACGCCCTCGGCCGGACCACCGGTGCGGTCTCCGTAGATCACGAAGCTGAAGGCGTCTTGCTCGTCGGGCAGGGGCAGGGTCACCTTGCTCGTGCGGCTCGTCACGAAGCGCCGCGCGCGCTCTCGCTCGGCGTCGTCGTCGTCCGCGAGCCAAGCAGCACCGAGAGGCACGACGAACAGGGCGATGCGGAGGGCGCGGTGAAGCATGGTCGTGAGCTCTCAGAGTGGAAGCAGTGTCGTGGGCGAGCCGTCGCACCAGCGGATCGACATGCGCGTGCCGTCGAACCAGAAGTAGGCGTCCTGCCCGAACGAGCGTGCGAGCGCGAGAGCGCTCGCTTCGCTCAACTCGCAGGCTAGGCTCGGCTCGCGGTGTCTGCGATCCGGCGAGCCCGCGAGTACGTCGACCGCTCGCGCGCCCTGCACGCGCAGCTCCGCTCGCAGCCGCTCGGTTGCCCGACGGCCCGAACGAGCGACGTGCGGCTCGCCGAGCGCTGGCCACGCGCTCAGGATCACGAACGTGGCGGCGAAGCCCGCGGCTCGAAACGCGGCGCGCTCGCGCTCGCCGAGCGGGCGGCGCAAGTCGATCCAGTACTCGTCGAGCAGCTCCAGCACCGTGCACGCATAGGTCGACTCGCGCTGGTGCATGGGAGCTATCCGACACCAACGCGCGGTGGCTCGCAAGCGTGGGCTGGGGAGTCGGGCGAGTCTGAAGGGGACGCATTCGGTGCCGTCCGCGCGAGCGCCGGGCGCGGGCAAGGGTCGCGAGCGACCTCGAGCGAGGGCTTGCGCGAGGGGGGCGTGCTCGACAAGGGGCGCGCGGCTGGTGCACACTCTCGACCCGGTGTCCGCGGCGGGAGTCCGTCGCGCGCGAGCACGGCGGGCGCGCGCGCGGGACGAGCCGTGCCGCGACGCTCCCAACCGCGACGCCCCGCTTCGACCTACGGAGAGCAACCACAGTGGATCAAGCACAGCGAGCCCTCGAGCGAGGATCGTCCGACCTTTCGACCCAAGCGCTGCGGGGCGGCCGGTGTCGCGCGCTCGCCGAGAGCGCGCTCGCGCTGGTCGCCCTTGCGGGCCTGAGTTTCGCGCAGGATCCGCTCAAGGACATCAAGGCCAAGGAGCCTGAGAAGCGCGTGGCCGCGATCGCCGCTCTCGCGGAGGGCGCGGTCGAGGGGGCCGAGAAGGCGCTCATCTCCGCGCTGCTCGACAAGGACTGGGAAGTCGTCGAGTGCGCTGCGTCGGCGCTAGGGAAGATCGGCACCAAGGCCGCGCTGCCGCAGCTCGTGAAGACCGCACTCGACGCACCGGCGATGCGGGTGCGGCGCGCGGCGGCGCTGTCGCTCGCCAAGCTCGACGCGGCGCGAGCGACCGACGAGCTCGCCAAGCAGACGTCTGGCAAGAACGCGCCCAACGCCTGGGCGGCGCTCGCGATCGTGGCCTCGCAGGGCAGCGGCGCCGAGTCCGACACGGTCGCGAAGAACCTGAAGAAGTCCCAGAAAGCCAAGGAGGAACCGGAGCGGCTCGCGGCGGCGTACGCCATCGCGGCGGTCAGCCTCGACGAGATGCGCACGCTGCTCGAGGGGTACCTCGCGGGCGAGAATGCGCAGTTCGCCTGCGCGGCGCTCCGCGCGGTCGAGGCGCGGCCGGATGCGAGCTTCCTGCCGCTGCTCGAGGCGCGCCTGATGGCAGCGGACCTCGGGGACGTCGTCGAGCGCAGGCTCGTTCGAGCACTGACGGCCATCGCGCGCGTCGACGCCGCGGCGGTCGCAAAGCTGCTCGACGCGCTCGTCGGAGCGCCGCCGCCCGTCGCCGTGCGCGGCGTGCGGCTCGCGCGCGCGCTCGCGTCGGTCGCGGACCTCGAGTCCACGGCGGAGCGCGAGATCGAGAAGGGCCTGAGTCACTCGGATGCGGATGTGCGCGCCGCGGCGCTGCACGCGGGCGGCGCGCTCGGACTCGAGCCGGTGCTCACTCAGGCACGCGCGCTCGCGCTCGCGGACAAGAACGGACGCGTGCGGCTCGTGGCGTTGCAGGAGCTGCGCGGCCATGCAGCCAATGACGCGGTGCTCGGCGTGCTCGCGGAAGTGCTCGGAACGGCGACCGATGCGCCCGCGCGCGAGGCCGCCGCCGTCGCGCTCGGCGGCAGCCGCGGCGAGCTCGCCGTGAAGGCGCTCGCGAAAGCGTTGGGCGATCGCGAGTGGACGGTGGCCGTGTGCGCCGCCGTTTCGCTCGGCAAGACCACGCAGGAGAGCGCGGTCGAACCGCTCGTCGCGCTGTCGAAGAGCCCTGACTGGCGGTTGCGCGGAGCCGCGATCGTCGGACTTTCCCACGTCACCAAGAGCGAGGCCGTGCCCGTGATTCTCGCGGCGACCGCGGACAAGGAAGCCGCCGTGGCGCTGTCGGCGGTCGCCTGCGCGAAGGCGCTCACCAAGCAGGACTTCGGCCGCGACTCGGCGGCTTGGCTGAAGTGGTGGGGAGAGCACGGTGCGCGCCTGAAGCTGTGGACGCCCGAGGAGCTCAAGGCGCGACGCGAGAAGTTCGGCTACGCGCTCTCGGTCGCCGAAGTCTTCAAGGACCTCGACGTGATCGTGCTCGAAAGCCGCGGAGATCAGATCCAGAGCGTGCTCGAGCGCGTCGAGACGGGTGCCGTGGCGGCTCCGCTCGGCAAGGGCAAGGACGCATCGCCCTCATCGGGCGTGCCCTATCGCCGCACCGTGGCCGGCAAGCACCGCGAGGACGGGCTGCAACCGTTTGGCGTGTACGTCTCGAACTGCACGGGCGAGGTGCTACCCGACGACCTCGAGTGCATCGAGTGGTTCGTGCGCACCGGCGGCTATCTGTTCGGCTCGTGCTGGTCGCTCGGCGAGACGATCGAGAAGATCTGTCCGGGTCTGGCCAAGGCCGTGCACCTCGAGAACGAGCTCGCGACGGTCAGTGCCGAGCCGATCGAGGAGGGCAGCGTCCATCTCGCCGGTGTGTTCGACGGTGGCGTGGAGCCGCACTACAACCTCGAAGGACCGCACATGATCGAGGTACTCGATCGCGAGCGCTGCGAGGTGCTCGTCGACAGTCCGCAGTGCGCGGCCAAGTACGGCGTCGGCAACATGACCGTCTGGTTCCGCGCGGGTCACGGGCTGGTCTGCGACTCGGTCAATCACTTCAACAATCAGGGCCTCGTCAACGCCACGTGGCTGAAGGAGCCGGAGCAGCGTCAGGCCTACGCGGTCGATCGCATGGCGCTGCCGTGGTCGGCTTGGCGCGCCACGAACGGGGAGAAATGGTGGGGCTCCAACGGCAAGGCCGCGGAGCACGTGTTCGATCGCACCGCGCTCAGCCTCGTCACCAACTTCGTGCGCTCCAAGCGCCAGAACGAGCTCTAGGCGCGCGGCGCGCCGTGCTTGCGCGACGAACCCATGGCCGGGACGCTGCACTTTGGGACCTCGAGTTGGTCCGAGAAGGCCTGGAATGGCGTGTTCTATCCGCCGGGACTCGCGGCGGCGGAGCAGTTGCCGTTCTACTCGACGCAGTTCGACACGGTCGAGGCGGACGTCACCTACTACCGCGTGCCGGACAAGCGACTGGTCAGCGGCTGGGCGGACCGCACGAGGGAGGGCTTCGTCATCTCCGCCAAGTTCCCGCGCTCCATCGTGCACGGCGGCAGCGCGGCTGCGCCCGATGGAGCGAAGGTGCTCGTGCGCGAGCACGTCGAGCGCGATCTGGAGCGTTTTCTCGAGGCGATGTCGCTGCTCGGAGAGAAATGCGGTCCGCTGGTGCTGCAGTTTCCGTACTTCAATCGCGGCGCGTTCGCCAACGTGGGGTTGTTCCGCGAGCGACTCGACGCGTTCCTGTCGACGCTGCCCAAGCAGTTTCGCTACGGGGTCGAGCTGCGCAACAAGAGCTGGATCGACGCGCAGACGCTCGCGCTGCTGCGGGCTCACGGCTGCGCGCTCGTGCTCGTCGACCTCGTCTACATGCCGCATCCCCGCGAGCTCGCCGAGCGCTTCGACCTGCTCACCGCCGACTTCACGTACGCGCGCCTGATCGGAGATCGCAAGCGGATCGACTCGCTCACGGACACGCTCGATCACGTCGTGCTCGACCAGTCGCAGCGGCTCGACCAGTGGGCGGGGCTCCTGCGCGAGCTGCTCACACGCGCCACGGACGTCTACGTCTACGCCAACAACCACTACGCGGGCTTCGCGCCGGACACGATTCGCGATCTGGTGGCGCGGGTGCGAGCCGGCGAGGGCGCGCCTCCCAAGGCCTAGCCGCGGCCGGTCCTCGGCTCGGCGAGAGGCAGATTCTTCCCTGCGTGGGCGCCCGGCGCGCGAGCACGGCTCGCATCCACGTCCGCGTCCGATTAGGCTAGGGATCTGGGACGAGCGTCCCCGTTCGCCATGGGCCTGTTCGACATGTTCAAGAAGCCGGGAGCCACGCCGCCGTCCCCGGGGAGGGATGAAGAGCTCTCCGCGCTGGTGGCAAGCCTCAGGGATGCGGACCCCAAGGTGCGGCTCGACGCCTGCGTGCGCATCGGCGCCATGAAGGCTCGCGCGGCTTCGGCTCGTCCGGTGCTCGAGGAACTGATCGTCGATCCCGATGGCGACGTGTGTCTCGCGGCGGCCGAAGCCATGTCGGCCATCTTGCGCGCGATCGAAACCAAGCGCTGAGCGCGCGCTCGGCCCTGACGCAGGCCGCGCGCGAACACACTGGCCTGCGCGCCGCTGCCGCGCGTTGGGTATTCTGGCTCGCGCCGCTTCCCGCGCGCATCCGAAGTCACCATGAAGCCCGTCGAACGCGTCTCCATCCTCGACTACGTCACCTACGAAGAGCGCCGCGAGGCGATCCGCTCGCAAGTGCTCGCGATCAAGGCGCCGCGGCGCGTGCATGTCGGCGGCGTGCTCACCTTCCTGTTCGAGAACACGGCCACGGCGCGCTATCAGGTGCAGGAGATGGTGCGCATCGAGCGCATCGTGCGCGAGGCCGACATCCAGCACGAGCTCGCGACGTACAACGAGCTGCTCGGCGGGGCGGGCGAGCTCGGCTGCACGCTCATGATCGAGCTCGACGACCCGGCCGAGCGTGCGATCAAGCTGCGTGAGTGGCTCGCGTTGCCGCGACACGTCTACGCACGGCTCGAGGACGGCGCGAAGGTGTACGCCTGTTTCGACGAGCGCCAAGTGGGGGACGAGCGCCTCTCGAGCGTGCACTACATCAAGTTCCCCGTGGCCGGTCGGGTGCCGCTCGCCATCGGCGCCGACCATCCGACCCTCACGGTCGAGGCTCGTTTGGAGCCTTCCCAGCGCGCCGCGCTCGCCGCGGACCTCGCGAGCTAGCACTGCGGGGGGCGAGCACGCCCGCGGGCGAGCGCTGGCCGCACCGCCGCTCTAGACGGCGTCCGCGGGATCGTCCGCGAGGTCGTCATCCGCGCCGTCGTCCGCGCCGTCGTCCGCGTCGTCATCCGCGCCGTCGGATTCCGCCATGCGCTC
>VGZD01000027.1 GCA_016872715.1 Planctomycetota bacterium | reverse complement strand
GGCAAGACGGCATGCTGGCCTTGGCGCGCTTGCAGCGGAAGCTGCGGTTGCTCGAGTCTCCCTACAAGACGCCCCAGACGCTCGTCGGCGGTCCGCGCATCGACGCGGCGCTCGTCGCTTCGTCAGGACGCACGGCCACGACCAAGGCCATGGGCAAGGGTTCGACGCAGCACCAACACCTCGTGCCGATCGAAACGCCTCCGAGCGTGCTTCAGGACTGGCTCAAGCGCTGGGCGCAGCACAACAAGATCGCGGGCACGATTCGGGTTCGCCTGCGACCGGTCACGCCCGGCTCCGACCTGCTCGAGCTGGCGGTTCTCGGCGACAAGGGCGAGAAGTTCGCCAGCATCGTGTTCAGCGAGCTTCAGGACCGCAAGGGACAGCGGCTCCTGCTCGTTCGCGATCAGCACACCGAATCGGCCCTGCGCGGCAAGCGCCTGACGATGCTGATCCACATCTTCCTCATCCACCGCTACAAGGCCGTGGCGGTGCACTACGTGAGCCCGACCGAGGACAACCGAGGTCAGGCGGAGAAGATGAAGAACGCGGGTCTGTTCTCGAGTGTCAGCACCGAGGTCGGGCAGATCATCGTGGCCGACGTCCACGCTCCGCGGATCGCCGACTTGCTCACGCCCGATGGTGTCGCGCTGGGCAAGCTGATCGCCAAGGACTGAACGGTTCGGAATTGAGAGCCCGGGACGAAAAGCCCGGGACGAAAAGCCCGGGACGAAAAGCCCGGGACGAAAAGCCCGGGACGACAAGCCCGGGACAGGCAGCTCGCGCGGCGCGCCCTCGGCCGTGGTCCCTCGCGGGACCGCCGCCGGGGGCGCGAGATTCGAATCGGAGCAGGGCGGCGCGCGGCGGCACCGCTGCTTGGCTGGGTCAGCGGGCATCGAGCAATAAGTCGAGCACATCCTGCACGGCGTAGGAATCCTTGCTCGGATGGAAGAAGCGGCTGATTCCCGCGAGGTCATCACCGGCCGTGACGAGCGGACGTTCGAGCTCGCCATCGGGTGTGGCATGGGCGTATCCGGCCGTGGCCAACAGGCCGTGGCAGATGCAGCGCCGTCCCTCGGTGGCATCGCGAGCGCCGCCCTTGCGGACCCAATCGTCCACGGGCTCCGCCGGACAACGCCAGAGGACCGAGCCGTCCTCGCGTCGCACCGCATGGCGAAGGTAACCGATGACGCAGCGTCGCCGCGTGCGCGCGTCGGCGGGTCGATCCCCTTCGGTTCCCGCAGTATTCGCGATCTTGAACGGGAAACCCGTCGGCGAGGCGCGGCCCTCGGTGGTCACGGCGACGGAGCGCCGACGGACGGCCCTCACGGTCTCCGAGCGCAGGGGCACGTCCATCCCGCTCTCTTCGCAGAAGGCAAACGCGGTTCCGACCTGAATGCCGCTCGCTCCGAGCGCCAGAGCCTCCTTCAGGCTGCCGGGCTTGCCATGTGCACCAGCCAGCCAGAAGGGCAGCCCGAGATTGCGCAGCTTGGACAGATCGGCGTCATCACGAGGGCCGTAGACCGGAGCATCGACGGCGTCGTTGCCGCTTCCGCGTGGCGGTGCGTTGTGACCACCGGCCCGCCAGTTCTCCACGACGAATCCAGCGAAGCCGCCGGAGCGGGCCAGTGACGTGGCCAAAACATCGGAAGAGAGAATCGCGACGCACTTGGGCTTGCAGAGCGAACGGTCCGTGCAACCGATGCTCGCCGGATCGAATTCCAGCTCGAGGTGCTTGCCATCCCCGAGCTCGATCCGTTGCTCGCAGCGCAGATGGTGAGACAGTCGCTCGACCTGCAGCGGCAGGTCGCGGGGAATGCCAGCCCCCATGAGGACCCAATCGACGCCGGCGAGCATGGCTCCGTACAGCACCGGCAGCGTCGGTGGCTGGATCTTCGCGAGCAGGTTGATGCCGACCTCATGGTCGTGTCCCTCCTTTGCCAGAGCCGTTTCGGCAAAAGCGGAAACGACCGTCAGCGCCTGCAATTTTGGATTCGACTTGTGGGAGTACATCGGCACGCGCCGGTACCGTCCGGGGCCGGGAAGGCCCTTGGGCTGGTACCACGTCTTCAGCACTTCATTCGCGAGAGCCTGGTTGGGAAACGTCCCGAGGATGCGGCGGATGTGGCCGCCCGGATCGCCCTCTTGAAGTCGGCAGGTGATGACCAACTCGATCGCCGTGCCGGATAGGACGCCGAGTTGACCCGCTCGAGAGACGGCTTGGGCCAGTCGCCAGTTGGAAATGGAGATGCCCATGCCTCCTTGGATGATGCGCGGGAGCGGGCGATCGGAAGGGTCGGTCATGGAGAGGCGGACTGAGGGAGAGGGCGTGGTCGGGTGAATGGTGAGGAGCTCATCCGCAGCATTTCTTGCGCTTCTTGGCGCTGCCGCAGGAGCAAGGATCGTTGGGGCCGACCTTGCGCGCCCGGACGCTCTCGCCAAAGGCGCTCGCGGAAATCGGGGCCGAGATGCCGCGGCGCAGGCCATCGGCCATGGCGTCGAAGCGCGCGGAGCAGTGCTCGAAGAATCGGAGGTAGCCCGGACACAGGTAGCTCTGACCTCCTTCGCCGTCTGGCGCGGTCGCGAATCGGTGCTTGGGGCAGTCGCCATGGCAGCGATGGAGGTGCGCGCACGCGCGGCAGCGCTTCGTCAGAGTGTCTCGCTTGGCGTTGCCGAAGCGGCGCTGCGCGCTCGTGCTGCACAGCTCGGAGAGGTGCTGCTCTGCGATGTTTCCGAGTCGGTAGGGGGGATACACGTAGTGGTCGCAGGAGTACACGCTGCCATCGCGCTCCAAGACCACGGCATCGCCGCACGTCTCGTTGAACGTGCACAGTCCCGCGGGAAGGCCCAGCGCGGCTGCCACTTGAACTTCGAAGAGCTGGACATGGACCCGCCCGACATCTTCGGAGAACCAGACATCGAAGGCATCGCAGAGGAACTTCCCGAATTGAGCCGGACGGACGCTGCTGCGCGTGAGGTCCTGCCCCCGCGAGGATGGGTCCGGATCACCCACGCGCTCGACGACGGGGATGAACTGGATGTGAACGGCCTGCTCGCGAAGGAAGCGATAGACGCGTGCGCCATGATCGCCGTTGGCGTCGTTGATGGTGCAGAGCAGGTTGTACTCCACGCCCCGGCGCCGCAGCAGCTCGATGGAGGCCATGACCCGCCGAAAGGTGGGCTCGTCGCCCTTGTCGAGGCGGTGGTGGTCATGGAGTTCTTCCGGGCCGTCGATGCTGACGCCGATCAGGAAGTTGTTCTGCCTCAAGAACTCGGCCCACTCCTCATCCAACAAGATGCCGTTGGTCTGGAGCGTGTTGGCGACGGTCTGGCCCGCGCCGCGATAGCGTGCTTGCAGAGCTAGGATGCGGCGAAAGGTCGGCAGCCCCAGCAGCGTCGGCTCGCCACCCTGCCAGGCGAAGGTCACTTCGGGGCCAGGATGCGTGGCCAGGAATTGGCGGATGAAGTTCTCCAGGACCTCATCGCTCATGCGCCAAACGGCGGGGGGCGCGGCATCCTTGTGCAGGTAATAGCAGTAGCTGCAATTCAGGTTGCAGGTCGCACCGGTGGGCTTCGCCATCACGTGGATGGGACGGCGGATCCTCGCTTGCGGTGAGCCCGGGGCGGTCATGGATGCGTGGGTTGGCGGCGAGTGGGGGAGATGCCGGTGCGGAGCAAGCCATCCCGGTCGCCGAGATGGCGGTGGCCAGATCCTCGGTGGTCGGCTGCCCCCGGCTGGTGATGTCCGTTCTCGGCGGCCGTCGTCGACCGCGGTGTGGAGGTTCGTTGCCTCGCGCGAGACCGTCAAGTAGCTCCAAAGCCCAGCGCCGGCGCCGAGGAGCACAAAGACGAGCTCGCTCCTCGCCCATGTGCGAGAGATGGCGTGATGGAGCTGCGGCCGAGTTGGCTCGACGCTGCGTGCGCGCTCAAGGCTCTCTGCGCTCACGGCCCGCCCGAACTACGCACAGGAGCGCAGATTTCCATGCGCGGCGCGTGGATCGAGTCTCGTGACGTGCGGCGGCGCCGTGCGGCTCTTCTCTGCGGCTACAATCACCGTCCCGGCGGCTGCCCAGTCCGCTTCCGTCCATGCGCGATCCGCTCGGCAACGTCCCCGTGCGCTACAAGCTGGCGCTCGCCTTCGTGGGCGTTTGCCTGCTCGCGTTCGGGGTCGGGGGCTACCTCGTGTCGCGCTCGGCCATGGCGACGCTCGAGGATGAGATCCTGACTCGCTTGCGCTTCCAATCGGAGGCCTATGCGAGCGCCCTCGAGGGGGACCTCCGAGCGCTGGCGCAGCGCGCGCGCGACTTCGCCTCGGACGGACACATTCGCGCCCAGCTCGAAGCGCGGGAGCGCGCGAGCGGTGCCGAGCGCGAGGTCGTTGAGGCGGAGCTGCGTCGGCACTTGGTCGAAAACAAGCTCCCGCTCGTACCGGCCTTCGCCAATCTCGCGTTGGTGCCCCGCTCGGGCGACCTGTTTCCGGCGCGGCTCGCGGACGGGGAGTGGGGCGCACACGTGGCGGCCGAGCCGGCCGAGGTGGAGCAATACGGGGCCTTGCTGAAGCTCGCGAGCGATGCGGCGCCCGTCTGCTCGTTCTCGACGCCGCTGCGCACGCTCGACGGCACGCGGTTGCTCGGGCGCCTCGTGGTCAAGATCAACGTGGGCGTGTGGATCGCCGAGTCGCTGGCCGTGATGCGTACATCGACGCAGGATCAAGCGCAGGCGCCGACGCTGCGCCTGCTCGACGGTTCCGGGCAGATGCTCGTGATTCAGCGCAGCCTGATCGAGCCGTCGCGTCCCGCGCCCGACAGCGAGCTCGTGCGCTCGGGTTTCGGGCTGCAGCTCGAGGCGGCGCGTCGCCGTGAAGAGCCCGCGCTCGCCGGTCGCGGCGTGTTCTCGCGCAGCCTGCCGATCTCGGCCAATGGCTGGACGCTGGAAACCGAGCTCGACTCGAGCGCGGCCTTGGCGGCGGTCTCGGGGCTGCAATCGCGCTTCGTGCTGGTCGGAGCCGTATTGACGCTCGCGGCGAGCCTGTTGCTCGTGTTCCCGATGCGCTTCCTCGCGCGTCCTCTCGCTCAGCTCGAGCGCGCGGCGCGCAAGATCCACGATGGCGATTTCAGCACGCGCGTCGAGGTCGAGTCGCGCGACGAGCTCGGCCAGCTCTCGCAGTCCTTCAACCTGATGGCGGAGGCCGTCGAGGAGCGAACCGGTGCGCTCGAGGCTTCGGCGCGCGCGCTCGAGCAGCGTCAGGCCGAGCTGAAGAAGGAACGCGATCGGCTCAACGCGGTGATCCTCTCGATGCGCGACGGATTGATGGTGCTGGACGCCGACGGCCAGCCCTTGGTGTGGAACGCAGCCGCGCGTCCGCTGGTCGAGATCGCGGCCAAGGGCGGGCTCGAGCTGCGCTCTCATCGCCTGTGCCAGTCGGCGCGCGTTGCGCTCGGCGACGCGCCCCAGGACGCCGCCGGTGCCTGCCACCGCTGCCTGTTCGAAGCCGCCGCTCCGCCGCGCTCGTGTCTGGTCGATGCCGGAGCGAGCGTGTGGGAGGTGCACTCGACGCCGCTCTCGGCCGAGCCCGACGGGCGCGCGGGCCGCGTTCTCGTGGCGCGCGAGGTCAGCGACCGGATCGCGCAAGACGAACGGCAGATCCATCAGGAGCGTCTGGCCGTGCTGGGCGAGGTCGCGGCCGTGGTCGCGCACGAGCTCAACAACCCGCTGGCCGCGATCCGCATGTTCTCGCAGATGCTCGGCCGCAATCTGCCGAAGGATTCACCGCTGCTCGAAGACGTGGCGGTGATCGAACGCAACATTCAGGCCTGCTCGCGCACGATTCGGGATCTGCTCGACTATGCGACCGGTTCGTCGCCCGAGGTGGGCGAGATCGACGTTCACGAGACGCTCGAGGACGTCGAGCGTTTCTTGCGCGCGCTGCGCGAGCGCAAGGGTGCCGAGCTGCTGTTCGACTTCGCGGCGCCCGAGGCCATCGTGCGCGGCGATGAGGTTCAGATCCGGCAGGTGTTCGTGAACCTGATCCTCAATGCACTGCAAGCGGGATCCTCGGTGCACGTGGTCGTGCGCACGTCCTTGGAAGGAAACCACCTCGTGATCGACGTCGAGGACGACGGCCCCGGCATTCCGGCCGAGAACTACGAGGCGATCTTCCGTCCCTTCTACACGACCAAGCCGCGCGGAGAAGGCACCGGACTGGGGCTCTCCACGGCCCGTCGCATCACCGAGATTCAGGGCGGCGGGCTCGAGCTCGTCGCGAGTCGCCCGGGGCGGACGGTGTTCCGCGTGCGGCTGTTGCGGAGTCCATCATGAGCACGCTGCCCCAACAGCTCCGAGGCCTGCGCGTGCTCGTCGTCGACGACGAGGCCGACCTGCGGCGCGGGCTCGCGCGTCTGGCGGGGAGCGCGGGCGCCGAGGTCGCCGAGGCGGCGGACGGCGCGGCCGCCCTGCTCGAGCTCGAGCGTCGCGGAGCCGACCTCCTGCTGACCGACTTGATGATGCCGCACATGTCGGGCGCCGAGCTGTTGGCGATCGTGAAGCAGCGTTGGCCCGCGATCGAAGTGGTCGTGCTCACGGGCTACGGCACGGTGCAGTCGGCCGTGCAGTGCTTGCAGGGCGGCGCGGCGCACTTCCTGACCAAGCCGTTCGACAACGACGACATCCTGCGCCTGATCGAGCGCCTCGGGCGCCAGTTGCTCGCTCGCAAGAGCCCGCCTCTCGAGCGCGTCGGTGGCGCGAGCCTGATCGCGGTCGATGCGCGCATGCGTGCGGTGGTGGAGCTCGTCCAGCGCGTGGCCAAGAGCCCGGCTCCGGTCCTGATCGAGGGCGAGAGCGGCACGGGCAAGGAGCTCGTGGCGCGCGCCCTGCACGCCGAGGGCGAGCAGCGTGACAAGCCCTTTCTGGCGGTCAACACGGCCGCGCTGCCCGACACGCTACTCGAATCGGAGCTCTTCGGTCACGCGCGCGGGGCGTTCACGGGCGCGGATCGAGCGCGCGACGGCTTGTTCGTGCAGGCCCGCGGCGGCACGGTGTTCCTCGACGAGGTGGCCTCGATGTCACCCTCGTTCCAAGGCAAGCTCCTGCGCGTCCTGCAGGAGAAGATCGTGCGACCGCTCGGCGGGAGCGCGGATCGACCGGTCGACTTCCGGCTCGTCTCGGCCACCAATCGCGACCTCGAAAAGCGCATCGCCACGGGCGAGTTTCGCGAGGATCTCTTCTATCGACTCGGCGTGGTGCGCGTGTTCGTCCCGCCGCTGCGCGAGCGCAAGGGAGACATCGCACCGCTCGCGAGCCACTTCCTCGCTCGCGCCGCGGAGGTCACGCTCGCGAGCGGATCGCCCGCGCCGCGCCTATCCGACGCAGCGTTGCGCGCGCTCGAGACACATGTTTGGCCCGGCAACGTGCGCGAGCTGGAGAACGCGTTGCAACGGGCCGTGATCGTGTGCGCGGGTGACGTGGTCGAGCCCTGGCACCTCGGACTGGGCGCCAACGGCTGGGGTCCGGCGAAGAAGCCCGAGGGCAACCTCGAGGAACTCGACTACGCGGCCGAGAAGCAGCGCGCGCTCGAGGAGTTCCAGCGCGAGTTCGTGCACCGTGCGCTGGAAGCGGCCGGTGGCAACATCTCGCGCGCGGCCGAGACCTGCGGCATGACGCGCGCGGCGCTGCAACGGATCATGCGCGGGCTCGGCATCGAGCGCGAAGCGCATCGCGGATGAGCGGCGTGGCGACGTGGTGAGCGCCACGTCACGTGCATAGCGCGCGCGGCAGCGACGCATACGCGCGTATGCACCCCCGCGCGCTGACGCGCGAGACGGTGGCGCGAGGGCGGGTCGAGCGGGCAGGTCGAGCGCTGGCACGCGAGTTGATTGGGAGTGGCTCATCCCCATGGAGTCCCCCGTGAAGCGAACTGTGGCGTCCCGTGTGGCGGCGATGCTCGTGCTCTGTGCGTTCCTCTCCGTCCCCGGCTGGTCGCAGTCGCAGCCTTCCGAGGAGACTACGCAGTTCTTCCGCCAGAACTGCGCGAGTTGCCACACGATCGGCGGCGGCCCGCTGGCCGGGCCCGATCTGAAGGGTGCGCACGAGCGCCGTGAGGCGAAGTGGCTCACGGCCTTCATCCAGAACCCCAAGCAGATCATCGACGGCGGCGACCCCGTCGCGGCCGCGCTCGTGCGCGATGCGCGCGGCGTGGTGATGCCCACGATCCCGGGCATCGATGCGTCACTGGCCGAGAAGCTCGTGGCCTTGATCGCGGCCGAGTCCGCGCTCGAACGCTCCGCCTTCGCCGGGCTGCAGATCTCCGACCGCGCCCTGACGGAGGAAGACGTGCGTCAAGGTGAGCGGTTGTTCCTCGGTCGCGCGGCCTTCGCGAGCGGCGCGCCGCCCTGCATTTCGTGCCATGCCGTGGAGGGAATCGCTGGCCTGGGCGGCGGACGAATCGGTCCCGACCTGACCGAGGTGTACGCGCGTCTGGAGGGGCGCAAGGCGCTGGCGGCCTGGCTCTCGGCTCCGCCTTCGCCCGTGATGCAGCCGGTGTTCTCGCGTCAGGGTCTCGACAGTGACGAGGTCCTCGCACTGGTCGCCTACCTCAAGGACGCGGCCAACTCGGGCGCCGCGCAGGCCGCGCCGAACACGCTGAAGCTCGTCTTGGGTGGGGTGCTCGGCGCGCTCGCCCTCTTGGTCCTGTTCGACATCGTGTGGCGCAAGCGCTACCGCGCCACGCGCCGACCGCTCGTCCACCTGCCGCGCCGCCGCGTCGCCGCGGAGATCCACTCATGAGCTCGTCGCAATCTTTTGACGGCCGTTGCAACAACGGCGACAACCCCTGGATCCAAGACCTCGTCGACCCCGCCACCCGCGGCTGGGAGGAGTTCTATCGCAACCGCTGGCAGCACGACAACGTCGTGCGCAGCACGCACGGCGTGAACTGCACGGGCGGCTGCTCGTGGAACATCCACACCAAGGACGGAATCGTCACGTGGGAGATGCAGGCGCTGGATTATCCGGTGATCGACTCGGAAATCCCGCCCTACGAGCCGCGCGGCTGCCAGCGCGGGATCTCGTACTCGTGGTATCTCTACAGCCCGCTGCGGGTGAAGTACCCCTACATCCGCGGCGCGCTGCTCGACCTGTGGCGCGAGGCGCGCGCGGCGCACGAAGACCCGGTCGACGCCTGGGCCATGCTGATGGCCGATCCCGCCAAGCGAGCGCGCTACCAGCGCGCGCGCGGCAAGGGCGGTCTGCGCCGCGCATCGTGGTCGACCGTGCTCGAGATCATCGCGGCCAGCGCCGTGCACACGATCAAGAAGCACGGGCCCGACCGCGTGGTCGGCTTCTCGCCGATCCCGGCCATGTCGATGCTCTCCTATGCGGCCGGAGCGCGCATGCTGCAACTGATGGGCGGCGTGAACCTGTCGTTCTACGACTGGTATTGCGACTTGCCCAACGCCTCGCCGGAGACGTGGGGTGAGCAGACCGACGTCAACGAGTCGGCCGACTGGTTCCACGCCAAGTTCATCGCGGTCATGGGCGCGAACCTCAACATGACGCGCACGCCCGACGTGCATTTCGCCTGCGAGGCGCGCACGAACGGCTCGAAGATGGTCGTGTTCGCCCCTGACTTCAATCAGGTGGCGAAGTACGCCGACGAGTGGATTCCGATCAACGCCGGACAGGACGGCGCGTGGTGGATGGCCGTCAACCACGTGATCCTCAAGGAGTTCCACCACGAGCAAAAGAACAAGGCCTTCCTCGACTACACGCGCACGTACTCGGACTCACCCTTCCTCGTCGAGCTGTGCGGCGACGCGCGCGGCTACAAGGCCGGACAGCTCCTGCGCGCCGGGCGGCTTGGGCGCTACGCGAGCGAGGACAACGGCGAGTGGAAGTTCTTGCAGTGGGACCGCGGAGAAAACCGCCCGAAGATGCCGATGGGCAGCGTCGGTCATCGCTGGCAAGCCAAGAAGGGCCAGTGGAACCTGCTCGAGAAGGACGGGCTCGACGGCAGCTCGATCGACGCCGAGCTCTCGTTCCTCGAGAAGAACGACGCCGTCGTTCAGGTCGCGTTCGACGACTTCGCGGACGGACGCAGCGTGCTGCGCGGCGTGCCGGCGCGGCGGCTGGAGTGCGCGGACGGCAAGGAGGTCCTCGTTACGACCGTCTACGACCTGCTGATGGCGCAGTACGGCGTCGGACGCGGCCTGAGCGGAGCCTACCCCGCGAGCTACGACGATGACGCGGTGTACACGCCGGCGTGGGCCGAGCGCTACACCGGCATGGACCGCTCCACGCTGATCCGCTTCGCGCGCGAGTGGGCCTCGACCGCGCTGCACACCGGTGGACGCTGCACCGTGATCATCGGCGCGGGCATCAACCACTGGTACCACGCGAACTTGATGTACCGCGCGGCGATCCACGCGCTGGTTTTCTGCGGCTGCGTCGGCGTGAACGGCGGTGGACTGGCGCACTACGTCGGACAGGAGAAGCTCGCGCCGATGGAGTCTTGGTCGAGCATCGCGTTCGCCAAGGACTGGTATCCGCCTTCGCGCCTGCAGAACGCGCCGAGCTGGCACTACGTGCACTCCGACCAGTGGCGCTACGAGAAGAGCTTCCGCGACTACCACACCGTGCCGGCCGATCAGCCCGAGAACAGTCTGGCCGAGGGACACACGATCGACGCCAACGTGCGCGCGGTGCGCAACGGGTGGCTGCCGTTCTATCCGCAGTTCGACCAGAATCCGATCGAGCTCGTGCGCGCGGCGCGCGCCGCCGGTGCGAACGACGAAGCGGCGGTGCAGGCCTACGTCGTCAAGGCGCTTCAGGAGCGCAAGCTCAAGTTCTCGATCGAGGATCCCGACGCCGAGAGCGCCTGGCCGCGGCTGTGGTTCATCTGGCGCGGCAACGCGCTGATGAGCTCGGCCAAGGGTCACGAGTACTTCCTCGACCACTACCTCGGCACGCATCACAACAACATCTCGAAGGATCTGGCCGAGGGACACGTGCGCGAGGTCGCGTGGCATGCCAAGGCTCCGAGCGGCAAGGTCGACCTCGTCGTCGATCTCAACTTCCGCATGGACACGTCGGCGCTCTATTCCGACATCGTTCTGCCGGCAGCCACGTGGTACGAGAAGGACGATCTCAATTCCACGGACATGCACAGCTTCATCCACCCGCTGTCGCAGGCCGTCCCGCCGTGCTGGGAGTCGAAGAGCGACTGGGATGCGTTCCGCGAGATCTCGCGCGTCTTCTCCGAGCTCGCCGCGAAGCACCTCCCGGGCAAGACGCCCGATCTCGTGGCGGCGCCGCTCGCGCACGACACCCCGGCCGAGATCGCGCAGCCGCGCATGTCGGACTGGATTCGCGGCGAGGTCGCGGCCATCCCGGGCAAGACCATGCCGGCCCTGAAGCTCGTCGAGCGCGAATACCCGCACCTCTACGAGCAGTTCATTTCGTTCGGCCCGCAGGCGCGCAAGAACGGTCTGGGCGCGCACGGGACGAGCTATCCGATCGCCGACGTCTACGACGAGAAGCTCGCCACCGGTCCGGTCCAGCGCTGGGGCGGCAACACCTACCCCTCGCTGCGCGAGGCGCGTCAGGCGGCCGATCTCGTGCTCGCCATGGCGACCGTGACGAACGGCGAGCTCGCCTACCGCTCGTACAAGGTCATGGAGGAGCGCGTGGGATTGCCGCTCGCCGATCTGGCCGAGAAGGACCGCGGCGTGCGCATGACCTACAAGGATCTGCGCAGCCAGCCGCGGCGACTGCTCAACAGTCCGATGTGGAGCGGGTTGGTGGCGAACGGCCGCACGTACGCGCCGTTCACCTACAACAAGGAGCGCATGGTGCCGTGGCGCACGCTCACGGGCCGACAGCACCTGTATCTCGATCATCCGGGCTACTTGCAATTCGGCGAGCACCTCCCGACGTACAAGCCCAAGCCCAAGCCGGACGCCTACGCCGACCTCGTCTTCAGCAAGGAAGAGGGGCCTACGCTGCAGCTCAACTACCTGACGCCGCACGGCAAGTGGCACATCCACTCGACGTACGGCGACAACCAGCGCATGACGACGCTCTCGCGCGGGTGCGAGCCGTTCTGGATGAACCCGCTCGACGCGGACAAGATCGGGGTCGAGGACAACGACTGGGTCGAAGTGCACAACGACCACGGAGTCGTCGTCACGCGCGCCGCGGTCAGCGCCCGCATCCCGCCGGGCATCTGCATCATCTACCACTCGCCGGAGCGCACCTACGGCGTGCCCAAGTCGCCGCTGCGCGGGAACCGCCGCGCGGGCGGACACAACAGCCTCGTGCGCACGCGCCTCAAGCCGAACCTCATGGTGGGCGGCTACGCGCAGTTCACCTTCCACTTCAACTACTGGGGCCCGACCGGTTGCAACCGCGACACGCAGGTCTTGGTTCGCAAGCTCCACTCCGTCACCTGGTGAATTCCATGGATGTTCGTTCGCAAATTTCGATGGTGTTCCACCTCGACAAGTGCATCGGGTGCCACACGTGCAGCATCGCCTGCAAGAACGTGTGGACCGATCGCGAGGGCACCGACTACATGTGGTGGAACAACGTCGAGACCAAGCCCGGCACCGGCTATCCGACGAAGTGGGAGGATCAGGAGGCCTACAAGGGCGGCTGGAAGAGCGACGGCAAGGAGCTCGAGCTGCGCTCGACCAGCAAGAAGAAGATCGTCCCGAACATCTTCCACAACCCGTCCATGCCGAGCATGGACGACTACTACGAGCCGTGGACCTACGACTACAAGGAGCTGTTCAACGCTCCCGAGGGCGACGACCAGCCCACCGCGCGCCCGATCTCGATGATCACCGGCGATCCGATCGAAATTCAGGCCGGTCCGAACTGGGACGACGACCTCGGCGGCTCCAAGGTCTACGCCGCGAACGATCCGAATTTGAGCGTGCTCTCGGACCAGCAGCGCCAGCAAATGCAGGCCATCGAGCGGCTGGTGATGTTCTACCTGCCGCGCATTTGCAACCACTGCCTCAACCCTAGCTGCGTCGCCTCGTGTCCCTCGGGCGCGATGTACAAGCGCGGCGAGGACGGCATCGTCCTCATCAATCAGGATCGCTGCCGTGCGTGGCGCGCGTGCGTCTCGGCCTGCCCGTACAAGAAGACGTACTACAACTGGTCCACGGGCAAGTCGGAGAAGTGCATCCTGTGCTTCCCGCGCCTGGAGTCGGGGCAAGCGCCGGCGTGCTTCCACAGCTGCGTCGGCCGCATCCGCTATCTGGGCAACGTGCTGTACGACGCCGACGCGATGCGCGCCGCTGCGCTGCGACCGGACAACGAACTCGTCGATGCCCAGCGCGAGTTGATCCTCGATCCGAACGATCCTGCGGTGGTCGAGGCCGCGTTGCGCTCGGGCGTGAGCGAGAACGTGATCGACTCGGCGCGTCGCTCGCCGGTCTACCGCTTCGCCAAGGAGTGGAAGCTCGGTCTGCCGCTGCACGTCGAGTACCGCACCTTCCCGATGCTGTTCTACGTCCCGCCGCTCTTGCCGGTGATGTCGGTCAGCGACGGGGCGCTCGTGCGAAGCGACGTCGACGCGCTGTTCGCCGACATCGAGAAGGCCCGCGCTCCGATCGAATACATGGGCAAGCTGTTCGGCGCGGGCAACTCGGGCAAGGTGCGCTACGCGCTGCGCAAGCAGCTCGCCGTGCGCATCTGGCGGCGGCACGTGACGGTCGGTGACGTGACGGCGGAGGCAGCTTCGAAGGCGCTGCTCGAAGCGGACTGCACGGTCGAGCAGGCCGACGCGATCTACCGACTTTCGACGCTCGCCACGTGGGAAGACCGCTTCGTCATCCCGCCGTTCCAGCGCGAAGCGGCCATGGAGATGATGGTCGATCCGCACGAGCACCGCGCCGGAGCCGGTTTCGGCTTCCGTGAAGCGCCGCGGAGGAGCTAGCCGTGCGTCCCACTCCTCAAGTCCACGAGGCTCTCGCCTGCCTGCTCACGTACCCCGGCGAGGGCAACGCTCAACGCTACTCGGCCGCGGTGCGACTGGTCAGCTCGGCCTGCCCGGCGGCGGCCGATCCGCTGCGCGCGTTCTCGAGCGGGATCGCGGCATGCGACGAAGGCGAGCTCGAAGAGCTCTACACGCGCACGTTCGACAACGTCGCCGAACGCTCGCTCGAGGTCGGCTGGCAGCTGTTCGGCGAGAATTACGCGCGCGGGGTCTTGATGGTGCGACTGCGCGACCTGATGCGGCGCAACGGCGTGCCCGAGCGCACGGAGCTGCCCGACCACCTCGCACACGTGCTGCCGCTGCTCGGCCGCGCCGAGGAGGGCTTGGCGGCCGCGCTCGCGCACGGTCACGCGCGCCAAGCGAGCGAGAAGATCCTGTCCGGCCTGCGGGAGATCGAGAGTCCCTGGTGCGGCGTCTTGGAAGCAGTCTTGGTGGTGCTCGCCCTGCACGAAGCGCCCGCGCTGGCCACGGAGGCTTCGCTGTGATCAACGACTTCGTTCTGTTCGGTGTGCTGCCCTACGTCGCGCTGGTTCTGTTCCTGCTCGTCAGCATCTCGCGCTACCGCACCAAGGGCTTCAGCTACTCCAGCCTCTCCTCGCAGTTCCTCGAGAACCAACACCACTTCTGGGGTTCGGTGCCGTTCCACTACGGCGTGCTCGGAGTGCTGGCGGGGCACCTCCTCGCGGTCGTCGCGCCGCGCGCGATCCTGAGCTGGAACGCCGAGCCGCTGCGCCTGATGGCGCTCGAGCTCTCGGGGCTGGCGCTCGCGCTCGTGACGCTGGTCGGTCTGGTCAACATCGTCGTGCGGCGACTCGAGAACCGCCTCGCGCGGCGCGTCACGACCGGACTCGACTGGCTGGTCTACGGGCTGCTCCTCTTGCAGGTCGGGAGCGGCATCGGTGTCGCGGTCGTGCACGGCTGGGGCAGCTCGTGGTTCGCGACGAACCTGACGCCTTGGCTGTGGTCGCTCGCGCGCCTGTCACCCGAGGTCGGCTTCGTCGCGTCGCTGCCGTGGCTCGTGAAGCTGCACATCGTCAGCGCCTTCGTGCTCATCGGCGTCTTCCCCTTCACGCGCCTGGTGCACGTGCTCGTCGTCCCCAACCCTTACCTGTGGCGCAGGGCTCAGGTCGTGATCTGGAATCGGCCGCGCATCCATCGCGGTCATGGAGGCTGAGTCATGAGCAATTGGCTTCAACGAACCAAGGCATTCCTTGGCTCCGGGCACCCCGGCACGCTCTTCACCGCGCTGCTTTACTTCGATTTCTGCTTCGCGGTGTGGGTGTTGAACGGCGCCATGGCGCCCTACATCGCTTCCGAGTTCGGGCTCTCCCCGGCCGAGAAGGGCTTCATGGTCTCGGTGCCGGTGATCGCCGGCGCCCTGATGCGCTTCCCGCTCGGCCTCCTGTCGCAGTACATCGGACGCAAGCGGGCGGCGCAGGTCGAGATGGCCCTGATCTGCGTCGGGCTGGCCTTCGGTTACTTGTTCGTCGAGACGATGACCGGAGTGATTGCGATGGGCGTGATCCTCGGCATCGCAGGCGCGAGCTTCGGCGTGGCGTTGTCGCTCGGCTCGGGCTGGTATCCGCCGAAGTACAAGGGCCTCGCGATGGGCATCGCGGGTGCGGGCAACTCGGGCGCCGTGCTGGCGGTGCTGTTCGCGCCGCCGCTGGCTGCACTCTACGGATGGAGGGCCGTCTACGGCCTCGCGATCCTGCCGATCGTGCTGGCGATGGTGCTGTTGCAGATTTTCGCCAAGGAGCCGCCCGACCGCGAGCACAAGCCGCTCAAGGACTACCTCAAGATCTTGGTCGACCGCGACGCGTGGATCTTCAACCTGATGTACATGCTGACGTTCGGCGGCTACATCGGCCTGACGAGCTTCTTGCCGACGCTGTTCCACGACCAGTACGCGATCCCGAAGGAATCGGTCGGTCAGTACTCGGCCGTGATCATCGTCATGGCCAGCATCCTGCGCGTCATCGGTGGCTGGATCGCCGATCGCATCGGCGGGCTGCGCCTGCTCTACCTTCTCGGTTTCGTGATCATCGGCGCCACGGCCGCCGCAGCCATGCTGCCCGCCAATCCGTGGGTGATGGTCGTGATCTTGGTGGTGTGCTTCAGCGCGATGGGCGCTGGCAATGGAGCCGTGTTCCAGCTCGTTCCGCTGCGCTTCAAGTCGACGACGGCCGTGGCCGGCAGTCTGGTGGGTGAGATCGGTGCGCTGGCAGGGGGCCTCTTGCCGAACGCAATGGGACTAGGGAAGCAGCACTACGACAGCTTCGGGCCCGGCTTCCTGTCGGGCACGCTTCTGGCCGTGGTCGTGCTGGTCGCGCTCGCGCTCGTCACGCGGCAGTGGACTTCGACCTGGGTCGGCAGGGGAGGGCGCGCACGGGATGACGAGCACGACGCGCCGCCGAAGCTCGCGTCGACGGGGAGGCTGTCATGAGCACACGCACTGCGAGTGAAGTACAGGCGGCGCCTCCCGCACGCAGCAGTTGGTTGCCGGTCTGGACTCCTGAGGACGCCACATTCTGGCGGACGACGGGTAGTCGCATCGCCTGGCGCACGCTGACGCTCACGACCGTGAGCTTGGTGCTCTCCTTCGCGACTTGGTTCGCGATGTCGGCGGTCGTCGTGCGCCTGCCGAACGTGGGCTTCAAGTTCTCGACCACTCAGCTCTTCTGGCTGACCGCCATGCCGGGGTTGGCGGGCGGAACGTTGCGCATGCTGCACACGTTCCTCGTGCCGGTCTTCGGTACGCGCGCGGTGATCACCGTGGCGACGCTGCTGAAGCTGATTCCCTGCGTGGGCCTCGTGATGGCGGTGATGAACCCGGCCACGCCGTTTTGGATGTTCATGCTGCTCGCCTTCTTGGCCGGAATGGGCGGCGGCGACTTCTCGTCGTACATGCCGAGCACCAGCCTCTTCTTCCCCAAGCGCTTGCAGGGGACGGCACTGGGAATTCAGGCCGGCATCGGCAACTTCGGCGTGTCGCTGGTGCAGTTCGTGACGCCTTGGATCATCGGCTTCGGAGCGTTCGCGATGCTGGGCGGCGAGTCGCAGACGTTCACCAAGGGCGACGTGACCAAGCCGATCTGGCTGCAGAACGCCTTCCTCGTCTACGTGCCGTTCCTGGTGCTGCTCGGGATCGCGTGCTGGTTCGGGCTGCGCAGCGTGCCCGTGCGCGTGTCCTTCAAGGACCAGCTCGACATCTTCAAGAACAAGCACACTTGGTTCTGCACGATCACCTACGTGATGACCTTCGGCTCGTTCTCCGGGTTGTCGGCCGCCTTCCCGCTCCTGATTCGCACCGTCTACGGCTCGTTCCCGGGCGCGCCCGACCCGCTCGCGTGGGCCTTCTACGGTCCGCTGATCGGCTCGACCAGCCGCGTGATCTTCGGCTTCGTGGCTGACCGCACGGGCGGAGCCATCCTGACGCACATCAGCGGCTTGGCGCTGATGGCGCTCGCGTCCGCGCTCGTGTTCACGGGCGTCCTGACGCCGACGTCGCTCGACTCCTTCCCGCTCTTCGTCGGGATCATGCTGGGCCTGTTCTTCTTCACAGGCATCGGCAATGCGGCGACGTTCCGCCAGTATCCGCTGATCTTCGCGCATTCGCCGCGTCAAGGTGCCGGCGTGCTCGGCTGGACGGGCGCCGTGGCGGCCTACGGGCCGTTCATCGTCTCGACCCTGATCGGGCTCTCGATCGACACGAGCGGTTCGCCGCGAGGGTTCTTCCTCGGGGCGATCGCTTTCTACGCGGTCGCGACCGCCATCAACTGGTGGTTCTACGCGCGCAAGGGCGCGGAGGTTCCCTGCTGACATGGCTGCGAACCCGCTCAGGGTGGCGCTGTTCGTCGCGCTCGTCCCGGCCGCGTTCCTGCTGCCCGGCAGTTCGCCACCGCGCCTGCCCGGGGACCACAGTGGGTATGCGCCGGAACAGCCGATCCACTTCTCGCACCGCCTGCACGCCGGTGAGTTGTCGATCGACTGCCGCTACTGCCACTTCGGTGCGTGGGAGAGCCGCCATGCGGGCATTCCGCCCGCCAGCGTGTGCATGAACTGCCACGCCAGCGTGAGCGCGGGCTTCGACGCGCAAATGGCCGAGCGCGCCGCGGCGGTGGCCGAGTCGCGCGACCCGCGCCGCGTCGTCTCACCCGAGATCGCCAAGCTCTACGCCGCGCTCGGGCTGGATGAAACGCTGACTCAGCAGAGCGCGCCCACGCCGATCCCGTGGGTGCGCGTGCACGACCTCCCGGACTTCACTTGGTTCGACCACCGCGTGCACGTCGCACGCGCGATCGCCTGCGAGACCTGCCACGGTCCCGTGCAGAGCATGGAGCGCATCCGCCAAGTCTCTTCGCTCTCGATGGGTTGGTGCGTCGATTGTCACCGCGCCAGCGCCGCCGAACCTGGCGGAAATAGCGCGCAGCACGTGTCCACCGATTGCTCGGCCTGCCACTTCTGATGGAAACGCACGACGACAACCTGCTCTTGCCTTTCGAGGACACCACCAGCTCGCGGCGCAGTTTCCTGCGCACGGTGGGCTTCGGCATCGCCAGCGCGGCCATGGCCGGTTGCTCGCGCGGCCCGGTGCGCTACGTCGTGCCCTCGCTCGCGCCGAGCCCCGAGATCCTCCCCGGCCGCGCCTACTGGATCGCGACGACCTGTGGCGCGTGCTCGGCTGGGTGCGGCGTTCTGGCCAAGTGCCGCGACGGTCGACCGATCAAGCTCGAAGGCAACCGCGCCCACCCCGCCTCGCTCGGCGGCCTGTGCGCGGTCGGTCAAGCGTCGGTTCTCTCGCTCTACGACTCGATGCGTCTCGACGGTGCGCGCCGCGGCGGTGCGAGCGCGAGCTTCGAGGACTGCGACCGCGAGCTCACGCGCATCTTCGCGGAACTCGAGCGCAGCGGCGGTCGTGTGCGGCTGCTGACCGGCAGCGTGCACAGCCCGAGCACGCGCGCGGCGATCGCGCGCTTCGTGGCGCGCTTCGCCGATGGCCGACACGTGAGCTACGACCCGCTCCCCGCCTCGGCCACGCTCACTGCCTACGAGCTGCTGTTCGGTCGGCGGCTCTTGCCCTCGCCGCAGTTCGAGCGCGCGCGCACGATCCTCGCCTTCGACGCCGACTTCCTCGGCACGTGGATCTCGCCGGTCGAGTTCGGCGCGGCGTACACGCGCGGACGGGAACTCGCGCCCGGAGCGAAGTTCCGCCACATCCAGCTCGAGTCCCGCCTCTCGCTGACGGGCTCGCGGGCCGACGAACGCGTGCTGCTCGCACCGTGGGAGACCGCTCCCGCGCTCGCGGGTCTGTGTGCCGAGCTCGAGCGCTTGGCCGGTCTGCCCTCGCGTCTCGCACAGCTCGGCGCGACGCCGCGCTCCGAGCGGATCGCGGCCTTGGCGCACGAGGTGTGGGCCTCGCGCGGCGCGAGCTTGGTCCTGTGCGGGATAGACGAGCTGGAGTCCCAACTGCTGTGCGCCTACGCCAACGAACTGCTCGGCAACCACGGCGCGACGCTCGACCTCGCGCGTCCTTCGCAGCGACGGCTCGGGGACGAGCGTGCGCTCGGCGAGCTCGCGGCCGAGCTCGACGCGGGATCGGTCGACGCACTCGTCATCGCGGGCGTCAACCCGGCCTATGACCTCGGCGGGCGGCTCGCGCTCGCGCGTGCGAAGCACGTCATCGTCGCGAGCGAGGCGCTCGACGAGACTGCCGTCGCCGCGGGCTGGGTCTGCCCAGCGCCGCATGCGCTCGAAGCGTGGGACGACGGCGAGCCGCGCGAGGGTCTGTTCGTTCTGACGCAGCCGACCGTGCCCGCGCTGCGTTCGACGCGCAGCCTGCGCGCGTCGCTCGCGCGTTGGTCGGGCGATGCGCGCTCCGATCGGGACCTCGTGCGCGCCCACTGGCGCAGCGAGATCTTCCCGCGCAGCGGCGAGAGTGACTTCGATCTGTTCTTCGAGCGCGCGCTGCAGGCAGGCTTCGTCGAGCTCGAGCCTCGCGCACGACGCTCGCTCGCCTTCCGACCCGATGCGCTGGCGCAACTCGCACCGCGCGCGCAGAGCCCGGCGCCCGGCGCGCTCGCGCTGGTCCTGTACGCGAAGGTCGGTCTCCTAGACGGGCGCCACGCGCACAACCCGTGGTTGCAGGAGCTATCCGACCCGGTCACGAAGATCGCCTGGGACAACTATGCGTGCCTCGCGCCGACCACGGCAGCGACGCTGGGGATCGGCGAGGGCGACGTCGTGCGCGTGCACACCGAGCAAGGCGCCATCGAGCTCCCCGCGCACCTCCAGAGCGGACAGCACGAGGGCGTCGTGGCGGTGGCGCTGGGCTATGGCCGCGTCGGCACCGGCCGCTTCGCACGCGTCGGACCGCACTGGCTCGATGCGCAACCGACCGTCGCGAGCGACGGCGTGGTCGGCGTGCACGCCGGGCCGCTGGTCGTGTGGGGCAGCGCGGGCCGGAGCTTCGCGGGAGCTCCCGCGCGGCTCGATCGTCTGGCGCGGAACGTGTCGTTGGCCTGCACGCAGGACTACCACTCGCTCGAGCTGCCCGCGGCGCTCGCCAGCCACGGCCACGAAGTGCGCGATGCCGTGCGCTCGACCAGCCACGCCGAGCACGCGGCCGATCCGCACGCGGTAGCTCGCTCGAAACACCCGGTCGCGGACCAAGATCTGTGGCCCGATGACCACCGCGGCGAGCGACGTTGGGGCATGACGATCGACCTCGCGCGCTGCACCGGGTGTTCTGCGTGCGTGATCGCCTGTCAGGCGGAGAACAACGTGCCCGTGGTTGGCAAGGACGAGGTCCTGCGGCACCGCGAGATGAGCTGGATCCGCATCGACCGCTACTACCAGGGCGAGGGTGAGGAACTGCGCACGCTCCATCAGCCGATGCTGTGCCAGCACTGCGCTCACGCGCCTTGTGAATCGGTCTGCCCGGTGCTCGCCACCGTGCACTCGGCCGAGGGTCTGAACCAGCAGATCTACAACCGCTGCGTCGGCACGCGCTACTGCTCCAACACCTGTCCCTACAAGGTGCGGCGCTTCAATTGGTTCGACTACCCGCACGAAGACGCGCTCGCGAATCAGGCGCTGAATCCGGACGTCACCGTGCGTTCCCGCGGGGTGATGGAGAAGTGCTCGTTCTGCGTGCAACGCATTCAGGAAGCCAAGGCGCGCGCGAGCGTCGAGGGGCGAGCGCTCGCCGACGGCGACGTGCAGCTCGCCTGCCAGCAGTCGTGCCCGGCCAACGCGATTGTGTTCGGAGATCTGGAGAATCCGTCCAGCCGCGTGAGCGCGAGTGCGTCCGATCCGCGCGCCTACACGCTGCTCGAAGAGCTCAATGTGCAGCCTTCGATCCGCTACCTCGCCCACGTCCATTCCGGTCGGAGCACGAAGAAGGAGAGCGGTCATGGCGGCTGAGCTCGAAGTGCTCGCGCACGCGCCGACGCGCGCGCCGAACCCGCACGCCCCCTCGCGCCCGTCGGGCTGCGCCGTGCCGAGCGAGGAGCCGCTGATCGGCGGCGGAAAGACGCTCACGCAGGTCACGCGCGACGTGTGCGCGCCGCTCGAGCGTCGACCCACGTTCGCTTGGTGGGCGGCGCTGTGCGCGGCGCTCGCGATGCTCCTCTTTGGCGTCTGGGCCGTCGGTTACCAGACCGCCACCGGCATCGGCACGTGGGGCCTCAACCGCACGGTCGGCTGGGGCTTCGACATCACGAACTTCGTCTTCTGGGTCGGCATCGGCCACGCCGGCACGCTCATTTCGGCCGTGTTGCTGCTGTTCCGACAGAAGTGGCGCACTTCGATCAATCGCTCGGCCGAAGCCATGACGATCTTCGCGGTGCTGTGCGCCGCGCTGTTCCCCGTGATCCACATGGGTCGGCCGTGGCTCGCCTTCTGGGTCTTTCCGTACCCCAACGCGCGCGGCTCGCTGTGGATCAACTGGCGTTCGGCGCTGCTGTGGGACGTCTTCGCGATCAGCACGTACTTCACGATCAGCCTGCTCTTCTGGTACGTGGGCCTGATCCCCGACCTCGCCACGCTGCGCGATCGCGCGCGCGGCTGGAGGAAGAAGCTCTTCGGCTGGCTGAGCTTTGGCTGGGACGGATCCGGTCGCACGTGGTCGCGCTACGAGATGGCGTGCATGTTGCTCGCCAGTCTGGCGACGCCGCTGGTGGTGTCCGTGCACAGCGTCGTGAGCACCGACTTCGCGACCTCGGTCGTGCCCGGCTGGCACACCACCGTGTTGCCGCCTTACTTCGTGATCGGAGCGGTGTTCTCCGGCTTCGCGATGGTGTTGACGCTGATGTTGATCGCGCGGCGCGTGATGCGCTTCGAGGACTACATCACCGTCCGGCACATCCACGCGATGTGCAAGGTGCTCGTCTTCACCGGCTCGATCGTGGGCCTCGCCTACGCGACCGAGCTCTTCACGGCGTGGTACTCGGGCAACGAGTACGAGATGTTCGCCTTCGAGAACCGCCTCCACGGTCCGATGGCGTGGGCCTACTGGATCATGGTCAGTTGCAACGTGTTCGTGCCCCAGCTCCTGTGGCTGCGGCGCGTGCGCGGCTCGATGGTGGCGATCTTCGTGATCTCGCTGCTCGTCAACGTCGGCATGTGGTTCGAGCGCTTCGTGATCATCGTCGTCTCGCTCCAGCGCGACTTCCTACCGTCGTCGTGGTCGAGCTATTGCCCGACGCTGGTCGAGTTCGGCGCGATGGTCGGAGCGTTCGGCCTGTTCTTCACGCTCTTCCTGCTGTTCTGTCGCTTCCTGCCGATGATCTCGATGTTCGAGGTCAAGACGGTGCTTGCCCCCGCCCACCCCAAGGAGCACGCATGAAACGCCGGCATCTGGCTTCTTTCGATGACGAGCACGCGCTGCTCGGCGCCATCGCTCGCTGCCGAGCGGCGCAGCTCGACGTGGTCGAGGCTTGGTCTCCCCATCCCGTGCACGGCCTCGATGCGCAGCTAGGAATCCCGCGCTCGCGCTTGCCGATGCTGGCCTTCGCGGGAGGAGCGACCGGGCTCGTGCTCGGGACCGTCTTCCAGTATTGGTCGTCGGCCGTCGACTGGCCGATCGACGTGGGCGGCAAGCCATTCGATTCCCTGCCGGCCTTCATGCCGGTCATGTTCGAGCTGACGGTGCTGTGCGCCGGACTGACGACGGTCTTCGCGTTGCTCGCGCGCAGTCGGCTGTGGCCGGGCAAAGTCGTCCGCGCCCATCCCGGCGTCACGGATGACCGGTTTGTTCTCGCGGCCGTGCCGCGCGACCCGACGCTCCCCGCGCACGAGGTCGATCGCATGCTCCTCGCCGCAGGGGCGGAGCGGGCTTGGGAGGAGACGATTCCGTGAGCGCGCGCGTCATCCTGTTCGCGTCCCTGACGCTGTGCGCGGTTCTGGGAGTCGGGGGCGAGCTGCTGCGTCCCGACCCGGAACGGCGCAACTTCGAGTTTTTCCCCGACATGGCGCGTTCCCCGGCGGCGGAGAGCCAGAGCCCGAGCTCGGTCTTGCCCGGTGGAATCACGCATCAAGGCTTGCCCGAGGGGGTCGTCGTGCGCGGGGGCGAGAGCTTCCGCTACGGCCCGGGCCCCGAAGAAGCCACGCGCGCTGGAAGGGAGCTCGTCAATCCGCTCGAACACAGCGCCGAGACGCTCGCGCGCGGTGCCGAGCTTTACCGTGCGTTTTGCGTCGTGTGTCACGGCGCCGACGGCAATGGCGGTGGTTCCGTCGTGCAGCGCGGCATGTTGCCGCCGCCGTCCCTGTTGGGCGCGCGCGCGCGCCAGATCGCGGACGGCGAGCTGTACCACCTGCTCACGCGCGGACAAGGCACGATGGCGAGCTACGCGCTGCAGCTTGGCCCGCTCCAACGCTGGCAGGTGATTCATCACGTCCGGGCATTGCAGGGGGCGACGCGCTGATGGAAACGACTCTTGTCCCTTCCGCGCGTCTGATGCGCGTCCTCGTCGGCGTGGCCAGCGCCGGACTGGTGATCTTCCTGCTCGGGATGCTGCTCGCACCGGAACGCACGTGGAGCGGCTACCTGATGGGGTTTTGCTACTTCACGTTCGTGGCGCTGGCCGGACCGCTGTTCCTCGCGATCACGCATCTCGCCGACATGCGCTGGGCGATGCCGCTGCGCGCCATCCCAGCCGCCATGGGCGCGACCCTGCCGGGCGCGCTGGCACTCGGAGTGATGCTCGTGGCGGGCACGCACGCGCTGTACGAGTGGTCGCATGCCAGCGCGGTCCGAGGCGACCATCTGCTCGAACACAAGTCCGCGTGGTTGAACGTGCCGGGCTTCGCGCTGCGCACCGTGCTCGTCTTCGTCGTCTGGATTTGGCTCGCGCGCAAGCTCGCGGGCCTTCGTCCGCTCGAGCGCGGACGCAACCTGCGCGTGGCCGCCCTGTTCATGGCGCTCTTCGCGCTGACGTTCTCGCTGGCCTGCGTCGATTGGATCCAGTCGCTCGAGCCGCACTGGTTCAGCACGATCTTCGCGCTGCACGGTCTGGCAGCGGTCGGCACGAGCGGGATCGCCGTCTGCATTCTGGCCCTCTTGTGGCTGCGTCGAACACAGCACGGGCGCGAGCTCGTCACGTCCGACGCGCTCGAGGATCTGGCCAAGATCCTGATGGGCCTGTCGCTCTTCTGGGCCTACATCTGGTACTGCCAGCACATGATCATCTGGTACGTCGACATCCCCGAGGAGACGACCTACTACCTCGCTCGCGAAGCCGGTGACTGGAGCACGCTCGTGCGGCTCAACCTGTTCGTGAACTTCGCCGTGCCCTTCTTGGCGCTCATGCGCAAGCCTTGGCGCCGCAACCCCGTGGCACTCGGTCGCATCGCCGCGTTGGTGCTCGTCGGGCGCGCGCTCGACCTCTTCGTGCTCGTGGCGCCTGCGCTGCAGGGCTCGGAGGTTCGCATCAGCGCGTGGGAGCTCGGCCCGCTGCTCGGCGCCGCAGCGCTCTTCCTGTGGCTGTTCCTGCGCGGCCTCGCGCGCGAGCCGCTGCTCGCTCGGACCGCTGCACACGCTCCGCATCCCTGATCGGGAAGGCGGCTCGCGGCGCTCGGGCCTCGTGGGAGGGCGGCCGACGAGGAACGTACGGCTCTCACGACGGCGCAACGCCGCCGCGTTGGCGCGGTCGGTCCGTTTGGCGCTGGCGACGTCGAGCTCCGCACGGCGCACGTTGCTCACGCAACGCGCGCGTCGTGCGGCGCGGCTCAGCTGCGCAGGGTGCGCGGGAAGAGGACGTTGTTCTCGAGGTGGATGTGCTGCATCACGTCGCGCTCGAACGCCTCGAGGCCGAGATAGAGGGCGCGCCAAGTGCCGCAAGCCTCGGACGGCGGGACGAACCCGTGCGCGAGGGCGCGCGAGCGTTGCAGGTTGAGGGCGTGGTCGTTGTGCTCCATCTCGAGCACCTGCACGGGCATCGCGGCCATCGCGCCGCGGCCCGCGAGCACCATCGGGAAGAGCACCTGCTCCTCCTTCTGCATGTGGTCCTCGAGCTCCTCGGCCATGTGTTCGAGGTGCGCGGCGAGGCCCTTGGGGCAGCTCGACTTCTCGCCGTGCACCGACTCGACCTTGCGGGCGGCGGCGATCAGGCGGGGCAGTTCCTCGCGGTGGCGAAGGTGGAAGTTCGCGAGCAGGTGCTCGACGAGCTGCGGCAGCGCGCGCTCGTCCCACTGCTCGAAGCTCTCGGTGCGCTGTTCCTCGGCGCGCAGCTCGGAGAGCAACGCGTCGAGGTCGAGCTTGTGCTCGGCGCAGGCCTTGGCGAGCGAGATGCGGCCGTGGCAGCAGAAGTCGAGGCCGTGGCGGTGGAAGACGCGTGAGGCGCCCGCGTGCGTGGTCGCGAGGTCGGCGAGGGTGGTGTCGGGTCGGATCGGTGCGGTGGAATGGGTCATGGTCGGCTCCGGTTGGGGGTTGGGCAGGCCTATGGCGAAGCCCTAGCGAAGTTCGTGCCGCGGGTGGCGAAGTCCGCTCCGCGCGTGCAGGTCGTGGATGGGCAGGCACTTGCGGCGCCACGTTGTTGAAAACACAGCGCGCGACGTTGTGTGATCGACTACACTAGTTGTTGTGGAGACAACCTCCGGTCCCGCCGACACCCTGCTCGCGATCGCCCTCGACATGACGGCCTCGCTCTCGGCCGAGGACCGTTCGAACCGGCTGGTCGCAGCCGTGGTGCGCGCGCTGCCGTGCGACGCTGCGGTCTTGCTGCGGCTCGACGGCGACGTGCTCATCCCGATCGCCGCGCACGGCCTCTCGAGCGACGTGTTCGGTCGCCGCTTCGTGCGTGGCGAGCATCCGCGGCTCGAGATTCTCTGTCGCGCCGTCGCTCCGACGCTGTTCCCTTCCGACAGCAGCTTGCCGGACCCCTACGACGGCTTGGTCGTCGATGCGCCGCACCTCACCGTGCACTCGTGTCTGGGTTGCCCGCTGCGCGTCGAGGGCGAGCTGGTCGGCGTGCTGACGGCCGATGCGCTCGCGCCCGGCGCCTTCGAGCAGGTCGATCCGCGCTTTCTCGAACAGCTCGCCGCCCTCAGCGCCGCGGCGTTGCGCACCAGTGATCTGATCGAGGCGCTCGAGCGCCACGCCACGCACAAGGGCCTGATCGCGCGCGCGCTCGTGCGCGATGTGCTCGAGCGGCGCGGAGGCACGCTGCTCGGTCAGGGGCCGGCGATGACGCGGCTGCGGCGCGAGATCGAACTAGTCGCCGGCACCGAGCTGCCCGTGCTCGTCACGGGCGAGACGGGCGTCGGCAAGGAACTCGTCGTGCGCACGCTGCACGCACAGTCGCGGCGGGCCGACGAGCCGCTGGTGTACGTCAACTGCGCCGCGCTGCCGGAGTCGATCGTCGAGAGCGAGCTGTTCGGCCACGTGAAGGGCGCGTTCACGGGCGCGCTCGAGGCGCGGCCCGGCAAGTTCCGCGCAGCCCATGGCGCGACCCTGTTCCTCGACGAGATCGGCGAGCTGCCGACGCACGTCCAGCCCAAGTTGCTGCGCGTCCTGCAGGATGGCGAGGTGCAACCGGTCGGCTCGGACCGGACCGAGCGCGTCGATGTGCGCGTGCTCGCCGCCACCAACCGCGATCTGGAGGCCGAAGTTCGCGCCGGTCGCTTTCGGGCCGACTTGCGCCACCGCCTCGACGTGTGCCGAATTCGCGTTCCACCGCTGCGTGAGCATCCCGAGGACATCGCGCTGCTCGCCGGCTACTTCGCCGACCGCGCGCGGCGGCGGCTGGGCACCGGTCCGATCCGCATTGCGCCGGACGCGCGCGACGAGCTCATCCGCAGTCCATGGCGCGGCAACGTGCGCGAGCTCGAAAACGCGCTCTCGCGCGCGATCCTGCGCGCGCTGGGGCGAGTGAGTGCCGGCGAGACGGTCATCGTGCGTCTGTCGGACCTGCGCGCCGAGGCTCAAACGCCCGCCGAGCCGACGCCGAGCGTGAGCGCGTCCGTCGCACCGGATCTGCCGCTGCGCGAAGCGCTGCTCGAATTCCAACGCGAACGCATCCGTCGTGCGCTGGTCGTGCACGCGGGCAACTGGGCCGCCGCAGCGCGCGCGCTCGGCTTGCACCGCAGCAACCTGCACCACCTCGCCAAGCGGCTGGGCCTGCGCTGAGCGCGGACTTCGCGCGGCGATCCGCGCTCACGCTCGCCGCCCACTTCGTGCACGAGGCGCTGCCGTGGTAGCGGTGAGCCCCGCGCGCGAGCGTGCGTAGAAACGTGCGGAAAAGTGCGCAGTTCTGAGCGGATCCAATTCGCTGTCTAACCTTGGATGGCTCGGCGCCGCGGCGCGCCGATGAGGTTGCGACGCCACGCCTCGAGAGCACGAGCATGTCCACTTCGCCCCAAGTCAACGACGAGCGCAGCGCGATCCTAGAACGGCGCGCGGCGGGTTGGTCTTCCCCCCTGTCGAAGCTCGTCACCGGCGTGCTCGCGTACCTCAGCGTCAGCGGCCTCGTGATCTGGCTCGCGCCGTTCAACGTGTTCAGCGAGCACTCGGTGGTCGCGCACACGCTGATCGGACTGCTCACGCTCCCGGCGCTGGCGTGGTTTTGCGTCCGCCACATCCGCGTCTGGTGGGCGTTCCCGCTGACCCAGATCAAGTTCACGGGCTGGGCAGCGTTGGTCGCGCTCGCCGTGTGCACCGTCTCGGGACTCGTGCTGACGTGGCAGAGCGCGCTGGGCACGCGCATCGACGCGAGCTGGCGCTGGATCCACATCGCGAGCACTCCCGCGACGCTGGCGTTCTTGATCCCGCACTACGCATCGCTTCTGTCGCGCGAGCGGCGTGGCGACCTGCAAGCTGTCTCGGCCGTCGTGCTGAGTGCGTTGCGCGCTCACCTGCGCTTGGCCGGTGGCGTGTGTGCGCTGTGCCTCGCCGCGACCGGCGTGCTGTGCCTCGTCGTGCGACCGACGAGCTACGTCAACGAGTTCCCGCCCGAGTACGAGCAGGCCGCCTACGGCGACGCGGGGCCGTTCGCGCCCAGCCTTGCGAAGACGGCCACCGGCGGCGCCTTCGACGCGCGCTCGTTCGACGACTCCGCGTCGTGCGGAACGAGCGGATGCCACGAGGAGATCTACCGCGAGTGGCTGCCGAGCGCGCACCGCTACGCTGCGATGGACGTCGCCTTCCAAGGCATCCAAAACCTGATGGCGCAGCAAAATGGCGCGACCTCGACGCGCTACTGCGCGGGTTGCCACGACCCGATCTCCCTGTTTTCAGGCACCAAGTACATCGGCGTCGAGAACCTGACCGGACTGGCCGGTTACCGCGAGGGCATCTCGTGCCTCGCGTGCCATGCGATCGAGCAGACCGACGTCGCCGGCAACGCCAACTACGTGATCCACCAACCCGAGCGCTACGCCTGGGAGCGCAAGGACGGTGACGTGGCGCGCTTCGTGCGCGACTTCGTGCTGCGCGCCTACCCAGACCAGCACGTGGCCAGCCTCTCCAAGCGCATGTTCAAGACCTCCGAGTTCTGCGCGGCCTGCCACAAGCAGTTCATCGACGAGCAGGTCAATGACGTCGGTTGGGTGCAGCTTCAGAACCAATACGACAACTGGAAGAACAGCCGCTGGAACCACCCCGGTGAGCCGACCGAGACGATCGAGTGCCGTGAGTGCCACATGCCACTCACGGCGTCGAACGATCCCGCGCGCGGCGACGGAGCCGACTTCAACCGGGACGCGGCGGACGGCCAGCACCGCACGCACCGCTTCTTGGGCGCCAACCAGTTCATCCCCGTGGCGATGGAGCTCGAGGGTGGCGCGGAGCACGCGCAACTCGTCGAACGCTGGCTGCGCGGCGAGTTGGAAGTCCCAGAAATCGCCGACCGCTGGAGCAAGGGTCCGGCCGTGCCGATCGAGATCGTGGCGCCGCAGAGCGTGCGCGCCGGCGAGCGCCTCGCGCTGCGTGTGCGCGTGCTCAGCAACAAGGTCGGCCACGACTTCCCGACCGGTCCGCTCGACATCATCCAGTCGTGGATCGAGCTGGAGGTCAAGGACCCCTCGGGCAACGTCGTGTTCCACTCCGGCGCGCGCGACGAGCGTCACTTCATCGAGCCGGCGACGTTCATGTTCAAGGCCGAGCCCGTCGATCGCTACGGCAACCTGATCGACCGCCACAACCTGTGGGAGATGGTCGGCGTGCGCTTCCGCCGCTCGCTGTTCCCCGGCGCGGAGGAGGTCGCGAGTTACGAGTTCGCGTGCCCGAGCGTGCAGGGTGCCGCGGTGCCGGACCTGCCCGTGGCGAGCGACATCGACGTGCCGGTACCGGTCGGCGCCGAAGGCGTGCTCACGATCGAGGCCCGACTCAACTACCGCAAGATCGACCAGTACCTGCTCAACTTCATGTACGGGGAGTCCAACACGGTCACCAGCCCGATCACGGTCCTGTCCACGGCCAACGCGAGCGTGAAGGTCCAGTCGTGACACGGTGGCGGCGCGGGCGTGGCGGGCGTTCGCTCGCGGTCGCCGCCGTGGCGGTCGCGGCGGTGTTCGCGTGGTGGAGCTGGAGTCGACGCGAGCAGCGCTACGTGCCCGGCGCCGGAGCGGAGGGGTTGTTCGACAGCCTCGGTCGCAAGCTCCCCGACGACCGGCCGCGCGCTCGCTTCGAGGACGTGACGGAACAGTCGCAGATCGTGTTCCGCCACTTTCCCTCGACGCGCACCAATCGCCTGCCCGAGGACATGGGCTCGGGCGTCGCGCTCGGCGACGTCGACGGCGACGGATGGACCGACGCATTTCTCGTCAACACCGCAGGCTCGCTCGACCCCGAGGGCAGCGGCGGCGGTCGCTGCGCGCTGTTTCGCAACCGCGGCGACGGCACTTTTGTCGACATCGCTCGCTCCGCCGGTGTGGACCTCGAGCTCTTCGGCATGGGGGCGGCGTTCCTCGACTACGACTCCGACGGCGACCTCGACCTGCTGGTCACGAGCTACGGTGGGCTCACGCTGCTCCAAAACGTGGGCGACGCGCGCTTTCGCGACGTCACCGCCGCCGCCGGTCTGGGTGGCTTCCACGGCTTCTTCACCGGGTTGGCGGTGAGCGACTTCGACCGCGACGGAGCGCTCGACGTCTATGTCTGTGCCTACGTGAGCTTCGTCGAGCACGAGGGCGACGCCGCGCGGACACCGTCGCAATACGACCTCGCGATCCCCGCGGGCATCAACCCGAGTTCCTACGCGCCGGAACGCAATCTGTTGCTGCGCAACCGCGGCGACGGCACGTTCGAAGACGTCGCTGAAAAGCTCGGCGTCGCGGATCCCGCGGGCCGCAGTCTGGGCGCGATCATGGCCGACCTCAGCGGCGACGGCCGTCCCGATCTGTACGTCGCCAACGACGTCAGCGACAACGCCTTCTTCATCGGAACCGCCGCGGGGGGCTTCGAGGACCGCACCGCGACCGCGCAGGTGGGGGACTACCGCGGCGCGATGGGGCTCGCCGCCGGGGACTTCGACGGCGACCTCGACCTCGACTTCGTCGTCACGCACTGGCTCGCGCAGGAGAACGCGCTGTACGTGAACATGCGGCGGCTGCCCGGCATCGAGCGTGAGCGTGACCTGCCGCTGTCCTTCATGGATCAGGCCGATCGGTTCGGGCTCGGGCAGGCCACGCTCGATCGAGTCGGCTGGGCGACGGGCTTTTTCGACTACGACTGCGACGGCCTGCTCGACTTGTTCGTGATCAACGGCAGCACGCTGCCGCGCAAGGACGACGCGACTGCGCTCGTGCCGCAGAAGAGCCAGCTGTTCTGGAACGCCGGTGGCAAGCGCGGCTACTTCGACCTCGGTGCGGCCGCTGGAGATTTTTTTGGCGCGGAGCACGTGGGGCGCGGCGGAGCCACCTTCGACTACGACCTCGACGGAGACGAGGACCTGCTCGTCACGACTCACGGCGGCTCGCCGAGGCTCCTGCGCAACGACGGTGGCAACGCGCGCCGCAGCGTGCGCGTACGCTTGCGCCAGCCTGTGGGCAATCGACTTGCGATCGGAGCGGCGCTGGAGCTGCACGCGGGCGGGCGGATTTCGATCGGCGAACTCGACACGCAGGGCTCATACTTGTCGCAGCACGCGACCGGCGAGATCGCCTTCGGACTCGGCACGTCGCCGCGCGTCGATGAGCTGGTCGTGCGCTGGCCCGACGGAGCGCAGGAGCGCCTGCGGGACATTCCCGCCGACACGTTGATCACGTGGATGCGCGGACATCCGCCGTTGATCGAGCTGCTCCCGGGCAAGCGCGAGTCGGCGCTCGCGGGGCCTGTGGACGCGCCGGCGCAGCGGCGTTTCTACGCGTTGCTCGACGCGACGACCAAGGCACGCGTCGCAGGCCGCATCGACGAGGCGGTCGAGGGCTACCGGAGCGCGCTCGAAGTCTGGCCGAGCCACGAGGACTGCCTCTACAACCTTGGGAATTGCGCGCTGACGCAGGGCGACATGGACGCCGCGCTGGTCGCCTATCGCCGCCTCGTGCTCTATCACCCGACTTCGAATCGGGGCTGGATGCAGATCGGCAGCCTGCTCTTGGAGAGAGGCGACGAGGCGGCGCTCGAGGAGGCGGAGCGCGCGTTCGAGCGCTGCCACGCCATCAACCGCGAGGACAGCGGGCCGGTCGTCAAGCTCGGCCTCGCGGCCTTGCTGCTCGGCGACGCGCAGCGTGCCGAACAGCACTTCAACGCGGCTGCGGCGCTCAATCCGCGCTCGGTCGAAGCGCGCTACCATCAGGGCCGCTGCGCATGGCTGCGCGGCGACCTCGAGCAGGCGCGGCGCCTGCTCGACGAGGCGCACGCGATCGCCGCTGGCGCTCCCGCGAGCTCGCCGGGCACGACGAACGAGGGCGACACGCGCACGGGTGCGGCGTTGCTGCACACTCTGCACGCGACACCGCGGACGTGGATCGAGCGCTGGAAGTCGCTGGGCGAACGGCCCGCGGATCCACAGGCCGAGTACGGCGGAAGTTGAGCCGCATGGAAGCCGGCGGATCGATGCGGCCGCTCGCCCTCGACGAGGAACGCTACTCGCGTCGCCGTGCGCTCGTGCTGCTCGCAGTACACGTCGCGGCGGGTCTGCACATCGCGCACTGGAAGCTCGCCGGTCGAACGCTGGCCCCGCTGGAGTTCAACGAGGCCGTCTACACCTTCGCGCTCGGCGTCGTCACCGCCGGCTTCTTGTTGCTCGCTGTCGCCGTCCTCGCCACAGCCGTCTTCGGGCGCTACTTCTGTTCGTGGGCCTGCCACATTCTGGCGCTGCAAGACGCCTCGCACTGGCTGTTGCGCAAGCTCGGCATCAAGCCCCGCCCGCTGCGCTCGCGTGCGCTGCGCACGGTCGGCACGCTCGCCATGGCGTACATGTTCGCGGCGCCGCTGCTCGTGCATTTCGTTCAGGAAGGACGGCTGCCCACGCTGCGCTTCGCGTCCGACTCGGCCGGATGGGGATCGCTCGCAACCAGCGAGTTCTGGCGCAATCTGCCTGGTCCTTGGATCATCGCGTTGACGTTCGTCGCCTGCGGTCCGCTGGCGGTGTATGTGCTCGGTTCGCGCTCGTTCTGCACGACGGTCTGCCCGTACGGCGCGCTGTTCGCGCTCGCCGACCGCATCGCGCCGGGCCGACTCGTGGCCCGCGGCGATTGCTCGGGCTGCGGCCGCTGCACGGCGGTTTGCACGTCGCACATCCGAGTCCATCGAGAGCTGACGCAATTTGGCGCGATCGTCGACAAGGACTGTCTACGAGATCTGGACTGCATGGCCGCCTGTCCCGACGGCAACATCGTGTTCCGCTTCAGCACGCCGCCCCTCTTTCGAGCTGCGCTCGCCCGGCGCGGCCTGCCGCGCAAGTTCGACCTCACTGCGTCGGAGGAGGTGCTCGTGGCCGTGGTCGTGTTGGCCACGTTCCTCGCGACGCGCGGCCTGTACGACAGCGTGCCTTTCCTGGTCGCGCTCACGCTCGGGGTCTTCGCGGGCGCCACGGCGTGGCTGTGCGTGCGCGTGATGCGGCGGCGAGAGGCGCGGCTGCAGAAGATCGTGCTCGCCAAGGGCGGGCGCGTGCGAAGGGCCGGAGTCGCGTTCTGTGGCGTCAGTGCGCTGCTCGCGGCACTGACCGCGCACAGCGGTTGGATCCGTTGGAACGAGCTGGCCGTCGAGCGCACTGTCGCCGCGGCCGACAAGCGCGGCGGCGCGTTGGAGCCCGAACGGCTCGCGGCGGCCCGCGCGAGTGCGAACACCGTGCGCAGGTTTGGACTGTTCGAGTCGCCCGCGGCGCAGCTGCGCCACGCGCGAATCGCGGAGCTGTGCGGGGAGCTCGAAGAGGCCGAAAACACGCTGACCGACCTGCTCGCGCGAGTTCCACAGCTGCGCGAGGCCGTGCTCGTGCTCGCGCGCGTGCACCTAGCGCGCGGGAGATCTTCGCAGGCCGCGGAAGTGCTCGAGCGCGCCATCGACTCGACGCCCACGCCGGAGGCGGGTCGACAGGATCAGGCCGAGCATCTGGCCGAGCTGCACCTGCGGCGCGGCGAGCTGGCGCTGCGGGAAGGGGAGCCCGCGGCCGCCGCGGAGCACTTCACCACCGCGCGCTCACTCAAGCCGGACTGGGCGTTGGTCCACTACGAGCTCGGTGCCACGTGCGTCGCGCGCGACGATTGGAGCGGCGCTCGCGAGTGCTTCGAGCGCGCCTGCGAGCTGGCGCCGGGCGAGGCCGACTTCCGCAACAACTTGGGCTTCGTCCTGCTGCGAGAGGGCCGCGCCGTGCAGGCCGAAGTCGAGCTGCGCGCCGCCGTCGAGCTCGCTCCACAGCACGCCGTCGCGCGCTTCAACCTCGGTCACGCGCTGCTCGCTCTGGGCCGCGCGTCCCAAGCACGCACCGAGTTCGACGCCGCGTGCAAGCTCGATCCACGCCTCGTCGCCGCGGTCGAGGACCTGCTGCGCTCGGCGCGCTGAGCGGCGCCTCGGCCCCGACGAGCGGGCGTTGCGAGCTAGCGCGCCGGCGCCGATGGACGAGAACAGCACGACCCAAGCGCCGTGCGATTTCATCGGATCGGGCATCGCCAGCACGTCGTCATTTGCCGACGGATGTCGATGGCGGTCGATGCGCAGTGGTTCGCAGATCGGCGGAGCGCACGTTCGGAGTGAGGGCACGACCGGGCACCTCCCAAGCCCGCGGCGCGTCGTTGGCGCGCCATGGAAGCGACATCGGCAGCTCGCTCGCGCACCGACGTTGTTCGCAAGTTCGCCTACGGCCTATGGCCGACGCCGTCTCGCGAGTGGCGCAGTAGATTCCAAGGTGTCGTTTTCACGCCTCTTTGCAGGCGCAGCACTCGAGCACCACCATGACGCACTCACGCTTGTTTTCGTCGCTTTTCTGTCGGCTGATCGTCGTTCTCGCGCTGCTCGATGCCGTGGCCGTGGCGCAGCAAGCCGTGCGCCCGCCGGCCAAGATCTTCGCCGCCTCGTGCGCGACCTGCCACGGTGCCGACGGACGAGGCGGACCGGGTTGGGTCGATCCTGGAACGTGGGCGCCGCCCATCGCCTACGCGCTCGCTTCGCCTCAGCCCGCCGTCGCCGATCACGCGCGCTTCATGGTCCGCAACGGGGCCTACCTCGTCGGCGGATTCGACTACCGCATGCCGGCCTTCGGGCGCGAAGTGATCAGCGACGCCGAGCTCGATCAGCTCGTCGACTGGCTGGTGTACGCGCCGCCGGTCGGAGGAGCGGATCCGCTGACGGGCGTGCCGCCGCCTCCGGTGCCCAGCGGCCACGGGATCGTGCTGGAGATCCTCGACGAAGCACCGTGGTTCCGCGATGACGACACGGACGTCCGCGACCTCGCCCACGATCGGCGGCGCGTGGTGATGTCGGCGGGCGACTACATCAAGGTCATCAACCGCGGAAAGACCTGGCACACGGTCAGCAACCTCGGCTTGGGTGTGGACACCGGTTTCATCGGCTACTCGGGCAACATCACGAGCCAGAACACCGGCTACTTCTATCTGGAGCTGTCCGACTTGGCTTCGGGCGCTTGGAAGTACTACTGCTCGCTGCACCCGTACATGCAAGTGCAGATCGTGACGCCGGACAGCAACCCGACGCCGCTGACTCACGTCAGCAAGCTGCCGATCGCTCGGCCCAAGGTGCTCGGCCGTGGCGAAGTGTGGGTCGGAATGCAGACCTACACGAACACATCTGGACCCAACGGTGCCGTCGACGTGATCGACACGCGGACGTGGACCTCGACGAACATCCCCAACGTCGGCAACAACCCGCACAACGGCTGGATCGGGACGTCGCGCGACGACCTGGGCGTGCTCCGCGACGTCGCGGTGTACGCGAACTGGCACGACACGACGGTCACGATCATCGATGCGAACTCCAAACAGATTCTGGGCGACGTGCCCATGGGCGCCGCCAACGCGCACATCATGACCGCGCCCGGGCGCCTGAACGCGGCCACGGGCGCCGATCGCTGGTTCGTGACGGTGATGGGCAGCAACAAGCTGCAGGAATTCGATCCGTTCACGGCGATCAACTGGCAGCGGCCGAACCTGCCCGCGCTCGGTCAATCTTCCGGTCGCACGGCTCCGCCGGGGTTCTCGCCGCACGGTCTGTGGTTCCTCGACGACGGCGACCACATTCTCACCGCCAACACGCTCCCGGGCAGTGCTTCGCTCTACTCGATTTCGCGCCGCTGGGTCGATGCGGACGCGCGCACGGGCACGGGAGCGGAAGTGGCTTCGACGTCCACGGGTGGGCTCTCCCCGCTGGCGGCCTCGATCTTCAACACCGGCAATCCCAACGCGACGCGCCATCGCGGCTACACCAACAACGCGGGCACCGACGACATCAGCGTGTATACGATCGACGCGTCGGACGGCGCCGAGAGGCTGACGCGCGTCAGGCTGCCCTCACCGTTGGGCAACGCGGCGGGGAATCTCGCGCTCACCGACATGATGGCCATGCCGGTGCGCTGGTCGCACATGCCGATCCAATGCGCCATCAGCCCGCCCGGCTCGACCGGCCACGGCCGCTTCATGACCGTGTGCAACAAGGCCTCGTTCAACGTCAACATCATCCCGCTCGACGCGAGCGGCTTGCCGCAGGGCATCTACACCTTCCCAGCCGGTCTGGGGAGCCATGGCATCTCCTATGGCCGCAAGGACACCGGCGATCCCTCGCGCGTCTCCTATCTGGCCTACGTCAGCAACACGTTCGAGAACTACGTCAGCGTGTACGACCTCGAGCGTTTCGAGCGCCTGTTGAGGCTCGATGCTCTGGGCCTCGCTCCGGCGCAGTTCCAACCCGGCGCGGCGAGTGAGCAAGTGCTCGTCGAGGGCTTCGCGGCGCAGGCACTGCTGGGAATGGCCAGCGCGGTCGTTCCCGTCACGCTGTTCTCGCCCGACGCGCGCGGCCTCGTGCACGTCGGCGACGTGCCGCTCACCATGCCGTCGCAGCCCGGGTCGCGTTGCTACCTGCAGGAGCACGTGTGGGTCGATCTGCCCGGGTGGGGCATGACCCACCTCGACCTCGATCTGAAGACGGACACGGGAGGGATGGGCATCTTCGCGCGTCGCGCGCCGCCGCCTTGGTGAGCGTGCCGTGACCGATGTGGCGCCCGTGCTCGCGCTCGAGTCCTCGTCCGCCGCGCCGTGGCCCTCGTCGCTGCGCGTCGAGCGCGACGGCGCGGCTCTCGTCTGCCTCTTGCGTGCTGGCGTGCGACCCGTCGGCGCCACCGCGCACGCGCGCTGGCGGGCTGGGCGGATCGAAGCGACGAGCGCGCCCGCGTCGGCGCGGCGCGAGGCTGCGCTGGCCGAGGTCGCGGCCCGCCGTCTGAGCCGCGCAGCGCGAGCGGACGTCGCTTGCACGGCCGAGATCGGCTTCGACTCGCTGGACGCGCAGCAAGCCGAGTCCCTGACGCAGGCTGTGCTCGAGCTGATCCGCCGCGTCGAGCGCGAGCTCGAGGACCAACGCGTGGCGGCCGACTTGAGCAACTCGCGCATCGCCATGCGCTTGGGCCGCAGCGCGCTGGCGCGTCAGCCCTCGGTGACCGAGTTCCTCGCGCGTCCGCTGGCGGAGTTGGCGACGGAGCTGCGCCCGCAGATCGAGCAGGCCCGCGCGCTCTACTTTCGCGATCAGGTGCGCCTGTTCGCGCCGCTGTACATCTCCAATGCCTGCCTGAACGACTGCGCCTACTGCGGCTTTCGCAGGAGCGCGTCGGCGAGCCGCGTGCACCTGTCCGTCGACGCGGCGCTCGCCGAGGCGCGCGCGCTCGCCGCCGCGGGCCATCGCGCGCTCGATCTCGTCACCGGCGAGGTCCCGCACGACGCCTTCATCGACCAGCTCTGCCGCATCGTCGAAGCCGTGCTCTCGCGCACGGAGATCGAGCGCATTCACCTCAACCTCGGCGCGCTCTCGCTCGAGCAGTTTCGCCGCCTGCGCGAGGCCGGCGCGGTCGGTTACCACCTCTACCAAGAGACCTACGACGCGGCCGCGTACCGCGCCGTGCATCGCAGTGGCCCCAAGCGCGACATGGCCCATCGGCTGGAGGCGGCCGAGCGCGCGCTGGCCGCGGGTTTCGAGGCGCTGGGCTTGGGCGTCTTGCTGGGCCTCGCGCCACTCGCGCACGACCTTGCGGCGCTCGTCGAGCACGCGCGGCGCCTGCGCGAGCTCGCACCGTTCGTGCGGCTGGGCTTTTCGCTACCGCGCGTGCAGTCCGTCGACGCGCAGTGCGACTACCGTGTCGCGCAAGTCGTCGACGACGATGACTTCGCCAAGGCGTTCCTGTACCTGCGGCGCGAGTTTCCCGACGCCGACCTCACGCTCACGACGCGCGAGTCCTCGCGCTTGCGCGATGCACTGTTGCCGCTGGGCGTCACCAAGCTCAGCGCCGGCGTCTGCACCGCGCCTGGCG
>VGZD01000026.1 GCA_016872715.1 Planctomycetota bacterium | reverse complement strand
CGGCGCGCGGTTGCCGACCGAGCCCGAGAGCGCCGCCGCGCTGGGGAAATCGAGCACCTGATCGACTCCGGCGTCGACCGACACCTGCGCGACCAGCGGTGCGGACAGGGTGCCCAGAGCGAAGAGCATCAATAGGAATCGTACGGGCAAACGGCCTGGGCGGGGCGGCCTGAGCGGGGCGACGATGGGCGGGGCGACGATGGGCGGGGCGGCCTGGGCGGGGCCTCGATGAGAGGGCATGGCGGGGTCCACCGTCGCTGCGCGAGGCAAGAGACGCTGCCAAGGCACTTCGCGGTTCCCCAGAAACGAGCCACCGGCCAGCGGCGGACGCCCCCGACCTCGAGGCAACCGCCCCGCGCGGGCGCTACTTCGCGAACGCCGCGTCGAAGGCCACGTTGGAGCGCGGGAAGTCGAGCTGGCGGACGAAGGCGGCCGCGTCGGTGGCTCCGAACTCGCGGTCCATCAGCATGTCCTCCCACTCGACGGAGAGCGGGCCGTGGTAACCCACGTGGTTGAGCACGCGCACGATGCTCTCGAAATCGATGCGCCCGCGCCCGGGAGAACGGAAGTCCCAGAAGCGTCCGTCGCTGCCGAAGTCGGTGTGACCGCCGAACACGCCGGCCGGAGTCGGACGATCCGACCACCACACGTCCTTGACGTGCACATTCCACACGCGCGCGCCGAACTCGCGCAGGAAGCCCAAGTAGTCGACGCCCTGATAGCCGAAGTGACTCGGGTCGAAGTTGAAGCCAAAGCGCGGGTGCCCACCGAGTGCCGCGAGCGCGCGCCGCGTGCTCGGCAGGTCGAAGGCGATCTCGGTCGGGTGCACCTCGAGCGCGAAGCTGACATCGACCTTGTCGTAGGCGTCGAGGATCGGCTTCCAGAGCTTGGCGAACTCCTTGAAGCCATCGTCGATCTGCGACGGCAAGTTGGGCGGGAACGAGTAGATCAGGTGCCAGATCGGACTGCCGGTGAAACCGACCACGACCGTGCGCCCCGAGCGCGCGAGCTGTGCCTTCACGCCCGCGGGAGCCGCGTCGAAGAACTTCCGCGCCGCCCTGCCCGTGTCGATCATCTCCTTCTGCGCGCGCTTGCGCACACCCGAGGGATCGCCATCGCCCCAGATCTCGGGAGACAGGATCGACTTGTGGCGCTCGTCGATGCGATCGGCGACCGCCTGTCCGACCAGATGGTTGGAGATGGCGAAGCTCTGCACGCCGCAGTCGGTGAGCAGCTCCCACTTCCGCTTGCAGTAGCCCTTGTCCTTCAGCGCGCGCTGGACCTCGAAGTGATCGCCCCAGCAGGCCAGCTCGAGGCCGTCGTAGCCGAAGGATTTGGCCTTCTTCGCCAGCGTCTCCAGCGACAGATCGGCCCACTGGCCGGTGAACAAACACAGCGGACGGGGCATGGCGTCGTCTCCCTGAATCTCGTGCGTTGCGTGGAGTTACTTGATCTGCGAGAGCGCGATGGCGTGGCGCTCGCGCGCGGACAAGAGCGCGGCCTCGAGCACGCGCTGCGTCTGGTAGGCATCGGCGAAGTCCGGCAGCGGCACCTCGGGCGCGACGTTGGCGAGCGTGCGCAGCACGTCGGCCGCCATGTTCGTGAAGCCGTGCTCGTAGCCGATCACGTGCGCGTCGGGCCACCACGCGCTGGCGTAGGGGTGATTGCCGCCCGACGTGCACATGATGCGCTTCCAACCTCCGGTGCGGTCGTCACCCGCTTCGCAGAGCTCGAGCACATTCATGTCCTCGAAGCCAAAGCGCAGCGAGCCCTGCTCGCCGTTCAGCTCGATGCCGTTGTCGTTTTGGTGTCCGATCGCGAGCCGCGTGGCCTCGAAGCTCGCCGTCGCGCCGCCGGAAAAGCTCGCCAGAAACGCGACGACGTCGTCGACATCGCTCTGGCCCTTCTTCCCCTTGTGTCCGGCGATCGGCCGCTCGTGGACGAACGTGCGCTCGATCGCACCGTGGATCTCGCTCACCTCCTCGCCGACGAGGAAGCGCGCCATGTCGACGATGTGCGCGTTGAGGTCTCCGTGGGCGCCAGAACCCGCGACCTTGCGCTGGAAACGCCACGACATCGGCGTCTTGGGACCGCCCCAGTCCTGCAGGTAGCGCGCGCGCACGTGGCGGATGCGGCCGAGCCTGCCTTCGCGCACGAGCTTGTAGGCGAGGGCCACCGCCGGGCAGCGGCGGTAGTTGAACCACACGAACGTGCGCACGCCCTTCTTCGCGGCCTTCTTCGCGGCGGCGGCCATCGCGCGCGCGTCGGACAGCGTGCCGGCGAGCGGCTTCTCGCACGCCACGTGCTTGCCGGCCTCGAGCATCGCGAGCGCCTGCTCTCGATGCACGTCGTTGGGAGTGCCGACGTCGACGAGCTCGATCGCGTCCTCGCGCGCGATGCGCTTCCAGTCCGTGGTCGAGTTGAGCCAGCCCCAGCGCCGCGCGAAGGGCGCCAACCCCTCGGCATCGCGCGCCGCGATCGTGTGCAGCACCGGCTGCAGCTCGAGATCGAAGAACTTCGTGACCTGCGACCACGCGTTGGAGTGCGCGCGGCCCATGAAACGCTGGCCGATGAGGGCGATCGGGAACGGACGGGGCATGGAAGTTCCTGTGGGACGGCACCCCCACGGAGGGGCGCGGAGGAAGCGAGGGACACCAGCGTAGCGAGGAAAGCACCGCCGAGTGAGAGCGCAGTGTTTGCCAGATCGGGCCGCGCGAGCGACCATGGCGCCCATGTGGGTGCATGCTCTCCTCGCCTCGGCGCTCGCTCTAGCCACGCTGCCCGCTCGAGAAGGGCGTAGGGAACCGGCGCAGCGCGTGGGTGTCCAAGCGACGCTCACGGAGCAGCTCATCAGTTGCACGCCGGGCGCGATCCGGCTCTCGAACGGCCAGCAAATCGCGTCGAAGAACCCGATCGCCGACGCGCTCGCGCGCTGTGGACCGGGCAGCACGATCACGCTCTCCGACGGCCACTATCCCGCGTTCGGCGTGGGCTTCGCGAAGAAGAGCGAGTGGAATGCGCCGATCCACGGCGGCACGCGCGAGCGGCCGATCGTCGTGCGCGCACAGGGCCAAGGCGCGCGCGTCGTGCCGCGCACGAGCGGCGACACGATCGCCATCGCGCAGGAACTGACCTGCGGCTGGATCACCTTCGAGGGCCTCACCATCGAGTGCGGCTACCGCGCGGGAATCATGTTCTACAAGCTCGCGGACAGCCGCCGCCACGAGGGCTTCAAGTTCCTCGACTGCCACTTGGTCGGAGGCTTCGACCACGCCAAGGGCGAGGGCGCGAACTCGAAGTGGGGCGTGTGGGGCAACTGCCTCGCGGAGTTCGAGTTCCGCGGCGTGCGCGGCCGCGCCAGCGTGCGCGACATCCGCCATGAGCACGGCTTCTACCTGCAGAATCTGGTCGGCGACGTCACGATCGAGAACGTCGACGGCGCGCGTCTCGGCCGCACGTTTCTGCAGGTCGTCGCGCGACCCGACTGGGGCCCGAGCGGCGCGGGGACGCTCACGGTGCGCAACTGCTCGATCGAGGATCCGTGCATCGCGCGCGGCGACGACTACAAGGGTGGCAGCGCCCTGACGCTCGCCGGTCGCCACACGGGGCGCGCGATCTTCGAGAACAATCGCTACCGCTGCGGCTTCGACCCCGCGCTCGCGCATCTCACGCGCGAGGGCGTGCCGTTCGGCACCGGCGCGTTCGTCGCGTGGGACGCAGGCGGCGAGCCCAACGGCACGCTCATCCTGCGCAACAACGACTTCCAGATCGCGCCGGGCTGCGGCGATCGGCCGCTGGTCGCGATCGGCGGCTGCCGCGAGGTGGCGCTCGTCGGACGCAATCGCTTCGTCGCCGGTCACTCCGCCGCGCTCGAGATCGATCCCATCACGGCCAAGGGCTTGGGTTCGAGCAAGTGCGGCAAGGTGACGATCGAGCCTGCGCTGGTGTGCGAGGGCGCACTCAAGCTGCAAGGATCCGTGGCGACGCCGGAGCAACTCGCCGCGCTCGCCCCGCGGCGCGAGTAGCGCACGCGCCGCGGCGCTCCGCAGCAAGGGCGCGAGCCGCGCGCTCCCTTGCGGGAAGCGCGCGGCTCGCTGGAATCGAGCGGAACGCCGACGAGCGCTCAGCGGTTGAGGTTGATCTTCGAGAGCTCCACGAAGTGCGCCGCACGCGCGCCGTTCTTGGTGCCCTCGTGCTTCGAGGCGATGTTCTCGGCCTTCTTCACGTTGCCGCCATCGAAGGGCTTTTCCTTGGCGATCTTGGCAACGAACGAGGCCCACGCCTTGGAGGCCTCGCGCTCGGCCGCGAGTTCCGGCGCCGCGAGCTTGGCCGCCGCGTCGCTGACCCTCGCCGCGAGTTCCGCGACGCCCTTGCACGACTTCCGCAGCGCATCGACGAGTTCGCCGGCCTCGGTGAGATCACTCGCCGCGAGCAGACGCTCGAAGCGCGCGAAGTGCGTGGCGGTGCGCTCCATCATCAGGGCGCGCGCCTTCGCGCCGTCGTCGCCACCGACCTTGTCGCACTGCTCGAGCGCGCCACCGAGATCGCCCTTGGCGAAAACAGCCCAAGCCTCCTTGAGCGACGCGGGCGAACCGGGGGGCGCGTGCTTCGACTTCTTCACTTCGGCCGCGATCGTCTCCTCGAGCCGCTTGCCGAAATCGCCGGGATAGCCCTGCATCAGCACGCTCCCATCGACCCCGATCAGCGCCACTTCGGGCAATCCGCGACCGACGGTCGGGATCACGCGCTCGTTGGTCCACAGCGCGTTGTTCCCCATCCATTTCATCTTCCAAATGAACGCCTCGTAGGTGTTCTTTTCGGTGCCTTGGCACTCGACGAAGATCACCTGCACGTCATCCCCAAACTGCTCCTGGATCTTGAGGGAGGCCGGCACGGACCCCCCGACGCAGCCGGGTCAGTTCTTGCCCCAGAAGTCGATCAAGACCGGCACGCCGCGCAGGTCGCCCAGTCCTTTCACGCCCGCGGCGTTGACCGGGGCTTCGCGAAATTTGAACTCGACCTGCTCGCCTTCGGCGACCGGCCTGCTCGCGGAGAGCCACGCGGCGCCGACGAGGGCGAGCGGGACGAGCGCGAAGCGCCAGCGGGACATCTGCATGGGGAACGGTTCCTGAACGACGGACTTCGAAGTGCTCGGTCGGAGCGAACAGCGCCGTGCCGACGAACCTGACGCTAGCCCCCCGCGCGCGGCGTCGCAAGGCAAGCCATGTTCAAGGCCGGTTCTAGCCCTCGCGATGGCCGAGCGCGCCGAGCTCGAACCCCAGATCCGCGACCCTCACGGAGCCCAGAAACTCCGCGGCGCACGCGCCGTCGAAGCCCAGCTTGCGAGCCGCGAAGGTCACCGTCAGATCGGCCCGAAAGCACGCTCCCGCGGCGACGCCCTCGTCGCAGTCGAGCCCCGAGGGCAAGTCGAGAGCGAGCTTGAAAGGCGCCACGGCGCCATTCATCGCCGCGATCACCGCGCTGTGTTCCGCGCGCGGCGCGCCGCGCAGGCCCGTGCCGAGCAGGCCATCGACGAGCGCGTCGAAGTTCCCCCACGCCGCCGCGGCCGAGGCGAGGCTCTCCGCGTCGGACAGCGTGCGCACGGGAATCCCAAGCCGCAGGACGATGGCATGGTTGGTCCGCGCTTCGTCGGTCGCGGGCGGTCCGCTCGCCCAGCACTCGACGCAGTGCCCCGCTCGCTGCACATGCCGCGCCAGCACATAGCCGTCGCCACCGTTGTTGCCCGTGCCGCAGACGACCGCCACGCGCCAGGGCGCAGGCGCGCGCCGACCTGCGAAGACCTGCTGCCGCAGCGCCGCGAGCAGCAGCTCCGCCGCTTGCCGCCCTGCATTCTCCATCAGCACGGCCCCGGGAATCCCGAGCTCCGCGATCGCGCGCGCGTCGAGCGCTCGCAGATCCTCGCGCGAGAGATGCAACGGTCGGTCCATGGTGCCTCCTTGCTAGCCTGCTCTCGAGCCTACTCGATGCGCGCACTCGCAGTCCTCCTGCTCGTCCTGTGCGCCGCCTGCGGCCGCGAGGACGCGCGAGCGGACGTGCTCGTGATCGTCGCGGACTCGCTCGCGGCGAGCCACGTCTCGAGCCACGTTTCCGGTGGGGTCTCCGGCCACGGCCCCGCACGCCCCACGACTCCGGCCTTCGACGCCTTCGCGGCCGAGTGCGTGCGCTTCGAGCAGGCCGGAGCGCCAGCGGCTTGGACGCTCCCCAGCGTCGCTTCGCTCTTCACGTCCAAACCGCAGGAGGTGCACGGCGCGCGCGACGACGAGTTGGCGCTGCGCAGCGACCTGCCGACGCTCGCCGAGCGCTTCGCCGATGCGGGTTGGAGCACGCGCGCCATCGTCCAGACGCCGGTCTTGAGCTCGCGCACGGGAGTCGGGCGCGGCTTCCAACGCTACGAAGTGCTCGACTTCTCGCTCGCGAGCTTCGAACGCTCGCTCGCTCTCGCACGCGGCGCGCTCGACGAGGCGCAGGCGCCGCACTTCGTGTACTTGCACGTCGCCCCGCCGCACATGCCCTACCAGCCGCCCCCGCCCTTCCGCGGCCGTTTCAGCGCGGAGTCCGAGGCGCTCGCCCACGTCGACGGCTCGATCGCCAGCGCGCGCGCCGTGCACCGCGCGCGACTGGCGCCGGAGCATCCCGACGTGGTGCGCCTCGCCGCGCTCTACGACGAGCATGTCGCGTTCGTCGACGCGCGCTTGGGGGAGCTGGTGCACGCGCTCCGCGCGCGCGCGACGCGGCGGCCGCTGTTGATCGTCTGGACCTCCGACCACGGCGAGGCGTTCATGGAGCACGGCGAGCAGGGTCACAACTCCAACGTGTATGAGGAGTTGCTGCATGTGCCGCTGGCACTCGCAGCTCCCGGACTGTCCTCGCGCGTCGAATCGACGCCCGTGAGCCTGCTCGACCTCGCTCCGACCTTGCTCGAGCTGTGCGACCTGCCCGCGCTCCCGCACTCCGCAGGTCGCTCGCTCATGCCGCTGGTGCGCGACGAGCCGTTCGACTCTGAGCGCGCGCTGCTCGCGAGCTCGCGCCACTACGAAAACCACCCCGAACGCTGGCAAGTCGCCGTGCGCTCCGGCCGCTTCAAGCTGCACGTCTGGCCCGCGCTCGGACGCGCCGAGCTGCGCGACCTCGAGCTCGATCCCCTCGAGCGAAACGACTGCGGCGCAGCGCACCCGCACGTGCGCGAGCGTCTGTTGCGCGAGTTCGAGCGCCTGCAACGCGAATTCGTCGAAGCTCCGGATCGCGGCGAGCTGTCGGCCTCCGAGCAGCGCGCGCTGCGCGAGCTCGGCTACTTCGACGACGCGGGTCAATCGCCCGAGGGCACGCGGCGGTAGAGGACGTAGTCGGGCTTCCAGCCGTCGACGAGCAGGTCGAGGCGCGGCTCGAGATCGACCGCGTCGCGCGTCAGGCCGTAGGTCGAAAAGCGCGCGACGGGCTCGTAGCGCGCCGCGATCGGATCCGCGCGGAACGGCAGCATGCGGGCGCGGTTCACGACGACCAGCGCATAGTCGGGGAGTTCCGCGCGCAGCGCATCGACCTGCCGTTCGTACGCGCGCGCCGCCGGCCACACCAGCGCCTCGCTGTCGAGGATGCGCGTACCGCTGTACCAGCCGATCGCACCGATGTCCGTGGCGAGGATCGTCGGTTGGCGGCCGAGCGTGTCCTGCTCCTTGCACCAGTTGTCCATCGCGGCGTAGACCGAGCCACTCACGCGGTCGCGCCGCGCGAGCGCGAGCGCGAGATTGCCCACCAGGGCGAGCAGCGCCGCGCCGAGCACGAGCGCGCGCGGCGCGAACTCTCGCCCGCGCGACGCGATCGACAGCGCCGCGCCCACTCCCTCACCGCACGCGACGCACCAGGCGAGCAGCGGCACGTAGAAGTACCAGCCCCAAGTCTTCGCTCCCGCCGCCCCGTAGGCCACGAGCAGGCCGAAACCGAGGATCACGATCGCTCGCAGCGAATGCCGCATCGAGCGCGCGAGCCCCACGGCCACCAACGGCAGGCCCAGCCACATCTCCGGCGAAGGCCAGAGGCCGCGCTCGAGCACCTCCAACGCGCGGTCGAGCTCGAGGCCGAGCCCATGGTTCGAGGCCTTGGCCTGTACGGACTGCGGGATCGCTTCTCCGTAGTAGCACCGCAAGATCGTCACGGCGCCGATGCCCACCACGGCGACGGGCACGAGAAACCGCCGCGCGCGCGCGAGGGTGCGCAGTTCGAACAGCGCGAGCACGGCGAGCAGGAGCACGCCTTCGGGCCGCGTCGTGCACGCCAGTCCCGCGCACAACCCCGCGCGCGCTGGCCGCTCGTTGCGCAGCGCATGGACCGCCGCGACGCACAGCAGCGCAAACAGCGACGCCTCCATGCCGCCGACGCTGATGCGCCCGATCACGGGCAAGGCAGCGAAGGCGAGCACGCCGAGGCTCGTCGCGAGCGGTCGCGCGGCCCCCAATCGCGCGAGCAGGTACGCGCTCGCCCCATCGCACAGGACGTTGAACGTCAGCGACGCGAGCGGAATCGCCACTCCGATCAACGCTGGCAGAGCGAGCAGCGCCGCGTACAGCGGCGTCGTCGTGCCCAGCACCGGCTCCCACGGCGCGCCGGGGTTGAACACCATCCCGTCCCCCGCCGCGAGGTGGCGCGCGTAGCGGAAGGTGATGAACGCGTCGTCGTAGATCGGAAAGGCCTGCACTTGCAGGACGCGGCACGCCATCGCGCACCAGGCGAGCCAGAGCGCCGCGCCGCGCCCGAGCTCGGACGAACCTGCCGCGCTCGCCGCATCCCGATCCCGCAAGTTCGCCATGGTCGACGCGGCCTCGCCGCACCGGCCGCGAGTCTACGGAGCGCGGCCGCGCGTCCAAGGGGCTCGCCGCGCGAGCCTCGGGAGGCGCGCCGCGAGCGTCAGTCGATCCACTGCAAGGTCACCTTGCGCTCGAACACGTCGCCGCCCCGTCGAATCTTGAGCGCCACGACGTCGCCGGCCTCGTGCGCGTCGAGCGCGTCGAACAGATTCTGCTGGGAGCGGATCGGCTGGCCGTCGAGCTCGACGATCTCGTCGACCGCGACCGAGCGCCCCGACTGGCTCGCCGAGCGCAGCCCCGCCGTCTCCGCGGCGCCCCCCTCGGCCACGCGCTCGATGCCGACGCCGTCGAGCCCCAGCCGCGCTCCCAGCCCCGGGTCGAGCAACACGACACCGAGCCCCGGACGACGCACGCGCCCGCGCTCGATCAGCTCGGGCACGACGCGCGCCACGGTGTCGACCGGCACCGCGAAGCCGATGCCCGCGTAGGCGCCCGACGGGCTCACGATGGCGGTGTTCACGCCGATCAGCCGCCCGCGCGAGTCGAGCAGCGGACCGCCGGAATTGCCGGGATTGATGGCTGCGTCGGTCTGGATCACGCCCGCGATCTTGTGCTCGCTCACCGAGCGAATCTCGCGCCCGAGTCCGCTGATGATGCCCGTCGTCAGCGTCTGGTCGAGCCCGAATGGATTGCCGATCGCGAACACGCTCTGGCCGACCTGCAGGTCTCGGCTCGACCCCACTGCGATCGGCCGCGCCGCGAGCGCGCGCGGTTCGACGAGGCGCAGCACCGCGAGGTCGCGATGGGGCGCGGCGCCGATCACCTCCGCCGCGTATTCGGTTTCGTCGCCGACCAAGCGCACGAAGTAGCTCGATTCGCGCGCTTGCTGCTCGATGACGTGGAAGTTGGTGACGATGTGTCCGCGCTCGTCCCACAGAAATCCGGTGCCCGAGCCGACCGGCACCTCGACGGCGTTGCGCAGGAAGCGCTGCACGCGCGCCTTGTTCGTGATGTGCACCACGGCCGCGGAGTTGCGGCGGAAGAGCTCGATCGTCGCCTGCTCCTCGGCGCGCAGGTCGGCCAGCCGCTCGGACGAGGGCAGCTCGAGACCGCTCGTCGCCTCGCCGAGAGTCGCGGCATGCCCCGAGGGCGTCGAGCGCCACGGCGCGAGCGCGCACAGGCCGAGTCCGATGGCTGCGAGGAGCGGGCGGGCGAGGGGACGGAAACCAAGGGGAGTTGCGCGCATGACGACTCTGTACGTGGAGGGGTAGAGAGAGTTGGCGAGCATCCATTGGAGCGCACGGTGGCGACACTCCCAAGGCCGGGAGCCGTAGCTCGCACCGAAGCGCCGCGAGGGCCTGCAAAAGGGCGCGCGATGGGCCCGAGCCGAGCGCGCGAAGGCAGTCCGCTAGCGACCAGCGGCCTCGCGCAGCCGCTCGCTCGCCTCGCGCGCCTCGCGCCCGATGTCGTCGAGCACGCGCTGCCAGTCGTCCTTGCTCGCCCGGCGCAGCTCCTTCACGCTCTCGCGCGCCCGCTCCATGTGCTGCTCGAACTCGCGCTCGAGCTTCTCGCTCGCCGCGCTGGCCTTGGCACCGGCCTTCGCGCGGCCGCGCTCGAACTCCCGAGCGAGTTTCTCGAGCGCGCTCCCGATGTCGTTCGCCGCGGACTCGTCCTGTTGGTGAAAGCGCTGCCGCGCGCGCTCGATCGCGCGATCCGACTCCTCGACCAGCGCTCCGAGCTCGTCGCCGAGCCGATCGGCCGCCTGATCGAGCTTCTCTCCGGCACGCTCGAACAGGCCGCGTTCCTGCGGCTGCTCGCCGCAACCCGCGCCCAAGGACAGGAGAGCTAGGGCCAACACCCGCGTGCGGAAGTGGAGCGCGATCATTGGCGCACAGGCTATCGTCGCGCTCCGCAGCCAGCGAGCCGCGCCCGTGATCGTCCTCATCGACAACTACGATTCCTTCACCTTCAACCTCGCGCAGGCGATCGAGGCGCGCGGGGTCGAGGTCCGCGTCGTGCGCAACGACGCGCTCGATGCGCCCAGCGTGCTCGCGCTCGGCGCCCGCGGCCTCGTGCTCGGCCCCGGTCCCGGCCAGCCGTGCGACGCACGACTGTGCCACGCGCTCCTCGCGCAGGCTCCCGCGCAACTGCCCATCCTCGGCGTTTGCCTCGGTCATCAAGTGCTGTGCGAGCACTACGGCGGCGTCGTCGAGGCCGACCCGCGGCCCGTGCACGGTCGTTCGAGCGAGGTCCGCCACTGCGGCGCGGGTTGGCTCGCGGGTCTGCCCAATCCGCTGGTCGTCGGCCGCTACCACTCACTCGCCGCGCGCCGCGAGCCGTGGCCCGCCACGCTCGCGCTCGAAGGCTCGACCCACGAGGGCGTGGCGATGCTCGTCCGCCACCGCGACCTGCCGCGCTTCGGCGTGCAATTTCACCCCGAGTCGATCCTGTCCCCCGACGGTCCCGAGCTCCTCGCGGCCTTCCTGCGCATCTGCGGCGAGACGCCGAGCGCGCACGCACCGCGCATCCTGCGGCCCTCCTCGCGCAGCGGCTCCGCGCCCTGAAGTTCTGGGCGGATTGTGCTCACGACACGGCTCGGGCACAGTCGATAGGCTAGGAACGCCAACGATGGACTTCAGCCTCAACAGCGAGCCGGTCAAGTACGCGTTGATCGCCCTCACGGTGCCGCTGTGGCTGCCGTTCGTTCGCGCGCTGTGGAAGGAGCTCAACGACTCGCTGCGCGCCGAAGGCGGCCTTCTCGGAGAGCAGCTGAGCCGCGATGACCTCGTGCGCCTCGACAAGACCAGCGGTCGCCACGAATCGCCGCTGGTGAGCGAGACGTGGGACGAGCACGAGCGCGGCGAAGCGCGGGAGTCCGCGAGCTCACGGCGCGGTGAGCGCGCGAGCGTGCCGACGCGTCCGCAGCGGCGCGGCTTCCGCTGATCGCGTTCACGGATAGACGAACACGCGCAGCGCCGCGGAAAGCGCCGCGCCGTGCGCGCTGCCTGGATCCTCGTACCAGACCTGAAAGTACAGCGTCTGCCCCGCGAGCCACGGCTCGATGGGAATGTCGCGCAGCGCATACCCGAGGAAGTCGGTCTTGAGTCGCGGATAGCGCTTGAGTGGCGGCGCCAGATACAAGCGCCCACCGAGGTAGGGTTGCGTCAGCGGCTGCAGACTGCTCATCGCTTGGGACCACACCAGCGGCAGGGCGTTGTCGATTCCGACTTGGAATCCGCTCTCCGAGCCGGACGCATAGCCTTGCCAGCGCACCTGCGCGCGAGCGCCGAGGGAGTTGATCGACGCCGCGCCGAACGCGATCGGTGTCAACTCCAGCGCCAGCCGCGCGACGTAGCCTTGGCTGATCGCGAGCACGTTCCACGAGGGCTGGAACGCCGTGGGCGACACGGGCAGTCCCGGGCCGTGCGTGACGCCGCCGAAGATCGGCTCACCGCTCGCATCGAGCGCGAGCGCGTGCAGTCGATCCGCTTGGCGCGAACCGAAGTACGTGCAGTAGTCGAGCGCGTCGAGCGTCGCGGGCAGGCGCGCGAGAAACACCTCGCGCTGCATGCCGAGCACCGACACGTTGGGGGTCGGGCTCCAGGCACCGAGCGTGGTCGGCAGGTCCTCGCTCAAGCTGTCGCCGCCGAGCACGATGCGTCCGAGTGCGTCGTGGGCGAGCGCGCTCACGCGGTCCGAGTCGAGGCCGCCGAGAAAGCTCGCGCGCAGGAGCGCATCGCCCTGCGGCGCGAAGCGCGCGAAGAAACCCTCCGATTCTCCGTCGAAGCTCGCGTCGAGCGGCTGCTCGAGCGGGAAGTCCGCGCTGCGCGCCTCGCCGACGCACAGCACGCTGCCGCTGGGCTCGAGCGCGAGATCGAGCACGCTCTCTTCGCCGCTGCCGCCGAGGTACGTCGCAAACAGGAGCTGGCTGCCCTGGGGGTCCAAGCGCGCGACCCAGGCCTCCGAGGGCAGCGAAAAACTGCGATCGAACGCGCCCACACTCGTCGGGAACAGTGCCGAGTACGCACTGCCGCTGAGCGCGATGCCGTCGTTCGCATCGACCGCGACGCGCTCGGCGAGCTCGTCTCCGGCACCACCGAGGTAGGTGCACCAAACACGCGCGGCCCCATCGGCTCGCAGGCGCGCGACGAACGCGTCGCCGAAGAAGGGCCCGCCGTTGTAGCTCGCGTCGTAGGCGAGGGAATTCGTGGGCAAGCCGCCACGTGTTCCGCCGCACAGCACGACGTCGTCGTTGGAGAGGAGCTCGAGCTCGCCGAAGCGCTCGGCGAGCGCTCCGCCCAAGTACGTCGACCATTCGAGCGCCGTGCCCGATCCCTCGAGGCGCGCCACGAACGCGTCCTGCGCGCCGCCGAAAACAGGCTGGAGGGAACCGGCGGTGGTCGGAAAATCCGCGGAGAAGGTCGTGCCGCCGACGACGACCGACCCACCGCGCGTCACGCGCACCGACGCGATCGAATCATCGGCGCTCCCGCCGAGCAACGTGGACCACAAAAGCGTGGAACCGTCGCTCGAAAGGCAGGCCACGAAGCCCTCCGAGCCGCCGCTGTAGTAGGGATCGAAGGCGCCCAGCGTGGTCGGAAAATCGATCGACAGGGTGGTGCCGGCGGCGAACGAGACGCCATAGGGCCCCTGCGCGATGCAGCGCACTTCCTGCTCGTAGTCCCCCGTCAAGTAGGTGGAGAAACGCAGCATCGGATCGATGCACGCGGGCCCGTCGGTCGGCGCGAGCACGAATCCGAAGCGGTCGGATCCGCGCAGCTCGAAGCGACACTCGAGTGCGCGACCGTCGCGCGCGACCCACGCGGTCGGCGCGGGCTGCACGAGCGGCCCCGCGGCGGTCTCGATCACCAGCTCCCCCTCCGGCCCGAGCCACAGTGCCTCGTGGCCGCGCACGCGTGCCTCGAACTCTCGCACGCACGCTCCGTCGCGCAGCTCGAGGTCGTACTCGAAGCCACCGCCGCCCGCGCGCAGGAGCACGTCGATGCCCGCCGCGACTTCGCGCCAGCGCACGCGCGCATGCACGCGGTCGGACGCGAGCAGCGCGCCGCCGCGCGAGCGCGCGACGCCGCGACAGCGCTCGTCCTCTCCCTCCGGAGCGCTGGCGCCGAAGTCGAGCGCGATGGCGGCGCCGACGCGCGGCTCACTCAACAGGGCGAGCCCGAGCCCGCCCGCTCGCGCACACGCGACCACGCCGCCCGCGCGCGCCACGAAACAGCCCTCGGGAGCGCGTCCGAGCGCGGGCTCGAACACGATCTCCCCCATGCAGCCGAGCGAGGCGAGCAGCGCTTCCGCGAACATGCACTCGATCCTAGCAACAGCCCCGCGGGGCGTCGGTGCGAGCTCGCGGGACCGAGCTCGCGGGACCGAGCTCGCGGGAGGCGAGCGCGTCGGACGCGGCTCGGCCCTTGGAGTCCGCCCGCACGATCCGCAAGATCGAGCCCATGCACGCTCCCGCCGCGTTCCTCGCTCTGGTCCTGCTCGCGAGCGCCTGTGCGACGCACTCGCCGCGCCGCGCCGTCGTCTCGAGCGCCGCTCCCGCTCCCATCGGTCCGTACTCGCAGGCAATCCGCGCGGGAGCGCAGCTGTACCTGTCGGGTCAGATCGGCACGGATCCGCTCACTGGCGAGCTCGCGAGCGGCATCGAAGCGCAGTCGCGCCAGGCGCTCGCCAACCTCGCCGCCGTGCTCGCCGCCGACGGTCTCGACCTAAGTGACGTCGTGTCCGTGACCGTCTACCTCGTGGACCTCGGCGACTTCGCCGCGCTGAACGCGGTCTATGCGCAGTCCTTCAGCGCTGCGGCGCCGGCCCGCGCAACGATCGGCGTCGCGGCGCTCCCCAAGGGTGCGCGCGTCGAAATCAGCGCGATCGCCGTGCACGCGCCGTGAAGCTCGCCCTCGACCACTGGCCCGGTGCGACGCACGAGCCGGGCGCCGGCCGCTACATGCGCGAGTTCGCGCGAGCGCTCGTCGCGCTGCCGAGCGACTCGCTCGACGTCACGTTGGTCGAGTGGGGTCGCGGCGCGCGCGTGCGCGGCGCACTCGCGTCGCACGAGCTGCCCGCGCACGCGCGACTGCGGCGCGTCGCCCTGCCGCGCAGCTCCCTTCCGACGGCGACTCGCCTGCAGCTCGGCTTCGAGCGCCTCGCGCCGGGGGCCGAGCTCGTGCACGCCGTCGCGCTGCCCGCCGCGTTTCCCACGCCTCGCCGCGCGCGACTCTCGCTCGCGGTTGCCGCGCGACCCGCCGAGCTCGACTCCCTGCGAAGCGCGAGCGTGCTCGTCACCTTCAGCGAGCACGCACGCTCCGAGCTCGCCCACGCGAACTTCGATCCGGCGCGCACGCTCGTCGTTCCCGTCGGCTGCGAGCACTTCGTCGCGCCGCGCGCGGTTCGCGGGGCCCTGCCGCGCGTGCTCGCGCTCGGCCGCATCGACGAGGACCGCTCCCCGCTCGCGCTGCTCGCCGCGCTCGAACGCTTGCACGACGCTGGCAAGCCCGCCGAGCTCACCTTCCTCGGCCGCCTGGGCGACGCGTACGACGAGCTCCGCGCCCGCACCGCGCGCAGCCGCATCTCCTCGCGCGTGCGCTTCGACTCGCAGCCCGACGACGCCAAGGTGCGCGGCGCGCTCGCGAGCCACGACGTGTTGGTGACGCTCGCGCGAGAGGACTGGACGCCGGTCACGCCGCTGGAGGGCCTCGCCTGCGGGCTGGAGCTGGTCGCCTCGCGCCTGAGCGCCTACCGAGATGCGCTGTGCGCGCTCCCGCAGTGGGTCGAGCCCAGTCCGAGCGCCGAGGAGCTCGCCAGCGCCCTCGCGCGAGCCATCGAACTCACGCACGCGCCGTCCCGCGCCAGCGCCGCCCGCGCGCGCGCCGCCGAGTTCGGCTGGTCGAGCAACGCGGCATTGACGCTGGCGGGCTGGCGCTCCATCCTCGGATTGCGATGAGCGCACCGCCCTTCCACCTCGCCTTCCCCGTGACCGACATCGAGGCCACGCGCCGCTTCTTCGTCGACACGCTCGGCTGCAGGGTCGGCCGCAGCGCGCCGCGCTGGATCGACTTCGACTTCTGCGGCCACCAAATCTCGGCGCACTTGATCGATGGCACGCTCGCGCGCGCCGAGACCAACCCGGTCGACGGCGACAACGTCCCCGTGCGCCACTTCGGCTTGATCCTCGAGTGGAGCGCGTGGCACGCCCTCGCCGAGCGCCTGCGAACGCGCGGCACGCGCTTTTTGATCGAGCCCCACATCCGCTTCCGTGGCGAGGTCGGCGAGCAAGCTACGATGTTCCTGTGCGACCCGAGCGGCAACGCGCTGGAATTCAAGTCGTTCCAAGACCCCGCGCGCGTCTTCGCGACCTAGGACGACTCGTCCGCTTCACCCCTGCGATCTCCTCCTCCCCTTTTCCAACGCCACCCCGTCTAGAGGCTGGTTGTCCCCATGTTCAAGTTCGCCCTGCTCGGCACCGTCCTCCTCGCCGTCCCCTTCGCCGTTCCCTTCGCCGTCCCCCCCGCCTTCCGCGCCGCGGCCCCATCCGCTCCCGATGCGCTCGCACCGCTGCGCGCCACGCAGTGGAAGGTCGACCCCGGTCACTCCAGCGTCCTGTTCCGCGTCGTGCACGTCGTGGCTCCGTTCTGGGGCCGCTTCGACAAGCTCCACGGCACGGTCGTCTGGGACGCCGCGCACCCCGAGGCCTCCTCGGTCGAGCTCTCCATCGACGCCATGAGCGTCAACACCAACGACGGCAAGCGCGACGACCATCTGCGCGGCCCGGACTTCTTCAGCGCCAAGGAATTTCCCGTGCTGACCTTCAAGAGCACGAAGGTCGTCTCAAAGGGCGAGGGCGTGCTCGAGGCCACGGGCGAGTTCACCATGCGCGGCGTGACCAAGACGATCAGCGTGCCGATCGAACGGACCGGCGAGGGCGAGTCGCCCTTCAAGGACACGCGCGCGGGCTTCGAAGCCACCTTCCTCATCCGCCGCAGCGACTGGGGCGTCAAGGGCAGCATCCCGACGATCGCGGACGAGGTCCGCATCGTGGTCGCGCTCGAATGCGTCAAGAGCTGAGCCGCGCGCGTGCAGCGGCTCCGCCGCGCGCCTAGGGCACGCGCAGGCGCACGGTCCCCTCGCGTCCCTCTTCGAGCTCGACGAGGGCGCTCGCGGGCTGGTCCTCTCCGGGGAACGCGCGGTCGAGCGCGACCCGATAACGACCGCCCGCAAAGCCCGTGAAGCGCGCCCGTGAGCGCCCGTCGAGCCGCGCCGAGCGCGGCCCATTGCGCACCTGCTTGCCCTTCTCGTCGGCCACGCGCTGGGCGGTCACCTGCGCGCGCACCACGCGACCATCATTCGCTTCGACCTCGACCAGCAGGATCGCGCCCTGCTTGAGCGTGAAATCGACGCCCGCCTTGAGCTCGTCGGGCACGAGCTGGAACGGCGCGCAGCGCGCGCCTTGATAGTCGGGATGATCCGCCGCGACCTGCAGCTCGAGGCCGTGCGGCACGCCGCGCAGCGCGTAGTTCCCCAGTGCATCCGTCACGATGCGCGTGTTGCCGCCGAGCGAATTCCAGTTGCCCTGCTCCGAGTTGCGAGCATCCCGGCGCACCTCGCCGAGCGCGATGCGCGCACCCTCGATGGCGCGCCCGCGCGCGTCGCGCACGCTGCCCGTGATCGCGGAACCCGAGAGCAAGAAATCGTGTTCGCGATCGGTGCCGTCGAAGTCGAAGCGCTCTTTATCCGGCACGAGCCGCGCGGCGTGGTTCACCGTGACGTTCCACAGGCCGGCGCCCAGGCGCTGCACCGAGTAGCGCCCCTGCGCATCGCTGCGCACGATCACCTCGCGCACGTTGTCCCAACGTCCCTGCCCACCGCCGGAGGGCTGCAGCAGGATCGTCGCGCCCGCGAGCGGACGTCCCGCGTCGAGCACGCGCCCGCGCACGTCGCCGCGCGACGTGGCCACCAGCGTGATCTCCGCGCTCTGCGCCGGCGACACGTTCACGGTGAGCTTGGTCGCGTCGCGCTCGTTCGGACTGCGCGGACCGCCGACACGGTCCTCGAGCAGCGAAAAGACCGTCGAACCCGGAGTGAGGCGCGCGAACTTCGCGACACCTTCGGCGCCGGTGAGCTGGATGCGCCAACCCGAGCGCATGCTCTCCGCCGGCAAGCCCAGATCGGGCACGCGCCACGTCGCGTTCACGGCCACGCCGGCGACCGGAGCGCCCTTCTCATCGATCACCCGCACGCGAGCTTCGGCCCCGGGGTTGATGTACAGCGCGAGAGCCTCGCCGCCGCGCGGGCCGAAGCGCACTTCGACGAGCTCGGAAGCAGGCCAGTCACGGTGCGTCGCGCACGCGAGCCCCGTCGCTCCCAAGCTCGCGTACAGCGTCGCGTAGCCCTGCGCGTCCGACTCGCGAGCGCGCACGCGAACCTGCTCGAGCGGCCGCGGCGGGTTGGTCGCGAGTTGTTCGTTCGTGCGTGAACCATCGTCGCCCGTGCGCAGCTCGGCCATCACGCGCGCGCCGCCGATCGGCTCCCCCGTGTCGGCCGAAAGCACGCGCACGCGCAGCTCTCCGAGCGGTTCCATCGACACGCGCCCGGCATCCGTCGTCGACGCCGCGGCGAGCGCGACCGGAGTCACGCGCGTCGGTCGATAGGCCTCGTGCGTGACGACGAGCGAGACGCTCTCGCCGCTCTTCGGCAGCTGCGCGGAAGTCTCGCTCCACACGCCGTCGCCATCGTCGCGCGTGGTCGAGAGCAAGCTGGAGTCCCGCCCGCCCTCGCTGCGCGCCACGAGCTTGCCGTCGAGACCGGAGACGGGCGCTCCGGTGAGCGCGTCGCAGGGCCGGTAGAGCAACACCGAGAACGGCTGCAGCTCGAAGTCGACGCGCGAGCCATCGGTCAGGACGTCGCGTGTGCTGCCGGCGACCTCGGTGCCGCCGCTGTCGTCCTTCGTGCGATGCCAAACGACGCTGACGCGATAGGGCTCGTCCTTGCGCAGGCCGCCGAGCTCGAAACTGCCGTCGGCGCGGCAACGCACGCGGCGCCAGTTGTTGTCCGGCTCGCCCGGCGCGCGCTCTTGGGAACCGGTGTAGCTCGCCTGCACGGAAAACGCGTCGAACGCCGGAGTGCGCGCGCCCGAGGGCACTCGCACGGCGCCGCGCAACCACGCCGCGGCGGCGAGCTCGATCCGCACGCCCTGCACGACTTCGCCGCTCGCGCTGTCCACCCCGCGCGCGACGGCATCGGGAAATCCAGCGTGGTGCGCGAGCACGACCCAGGGCCCGGGAGCGAGGCCCCGCAGGTCGAAGCGCCCGAGCTCATCGCTCTCGCCGAGCACGATGCCGGTGTCACCCGCGCGCTCGCCAAAGCTCGGCGAGCGAGCATCGAACGGGCGCAGCAAGACCGCACCCGCCACGGGTGCGCCGGAAGCGTCCACGACGTTGCCGACGAGGCGCAGACCGAGTTGCAGCACGAGCTCGCCGACGTCGGTATCGACGCTCTCCACCACCACGACGCTGTCGACGTCGAGCGGTGCGGCCGCGCTCGCGCGCACGGCGAGGCGCGTGACGCCCACGGCGGGGTCTTCGATCAGAAAGCGCCCATCCGCATCGGTGCGCGCCTCCCGGCGCTTGCGCCAGCTCTCGCCCCACACGTCCGCTTCGAGCGGGAGCGACGGACCCTGCGCGGTGAGCGCCGCGTACACGCGCGCACCCTCGACCGGCAGCGCGCTCGAGTCGACCACGCGCCCGCGCAGCGCCGTGGCGGCCTTCGGCGCTGGAGGCGGCGGCGTGACGGCCGCCTCGGCGCGCTCGACGTCGGAGACTTCGTCCTCGCTCGCAGCGCTCGCAACGCTCGGCGCCGCGAGCGAGGGCTGCGCGATCAGCTCATCGAGAAACACCGGCTCCGCCGCGCCCTCGCCCGTGTCGACCGCGGCTTGGGGCGACGCCGTCGCATCGCCGCCACTCCAGCGCCAGCCCGCGAGCGCGAGCCCGAGCACGGCGAACAGCGAGAGCAACAGGACGAGCGGGCTCTTCATGGGCGATGCGAACTGCGACGGCGACCGAGCCACGGGCCCGATCGCCGTCCGAAGATACGCACGCGCGCTCCCGCTGGGGAGCCTGTGCGGCAGGTCTTACGCCAGCGTGTGGACCGCCGCCTTGACGGCCGCCATGTCGCGGGCTTCGCCGGTCTTTTCGGGCGCGTTGGCGGCGCAGAAGGCCACCTTGCCGTGCTTGTCGACGATCACGGTCGCGCGCATGCTGATGAAGCCCGCGGGGTGGACCAAGCCGTACTTGGCCGCCACCTCGAGCTTGACGTCCGCGAGCAGGTCGTGCGCCAGCTTGAACTGGTTGCGCCACGCCTTGTGCGACCACGTGGAATCGCGCGAAATGCCGACCACGACCGTGTTCGGCGCGTTGAGCGTCATGTCGCCCGCGACCGAGCAGTTCTCCTTCTCGCAGGTCGGGCTCCAGTCGAGCGGGTAGAACATCAGCACGACGTTCTTGCCCTTGTGAGCCGCGAGGCTCCATTCCTTCTCGTCTTGGGTCTTGAGGGTGAATTCCGGTGCAGCGTCGCCAACCTTGAGCGCCATGGGAGGTCGTCTTTCCGTCGGAGGTGAGTTCGGGGGTGAGTTCGGGGGTGTCGATGGTGGGAGTGCGGGGAGTGGAGGCACCGCACCACCCACCGGCGCGGCGCCCACGATCAGGGCCGAGAGTCTAGGTCGCTGCCTCGCCGCTTGCGAGGCGCGAGTCCAGCCAACGCGCGAAGGTGAAGTCGAGCTCGGTCAGGCCCGCGGTGGAGTGGGTCCACAGGCGAATCGAGAGCTCGCCCCAGCGCACGCGGAGCTCTGGGTGGTGGTCGGCGCGATGGGCGAGTTCGCCGGCGAACACGGCGAGCGCGAGGGCGGTGGAGAAATCGCGCGTGCGGATGCGTCGCACGAGCGCCGCGTCTTCGAGCGACCAGTCGGGGTGCAGGGTCGCGAGGCGTGCGCCGACCTCCTCGAGCGCGAGCGGCGCTCGGTCGAGGGGCCAGGGAACGAGTCGGTGCGGTTGACTGTCCATGCGCGCATGGTGACGCACCCCTAGACTGCGCGCCATGGCCCCCACTCCGACGATCGCGCTCACGGTCGCAGGCTCGGATCCCTCCGGCGGCGCGGGCATCCAAGCCGACCTGAAGACCTTCTCGGCCCTCGGCGTCTACGGCGCCGCGGCGCTCACGAGCCTGACCGCGCAGAACACGCGCGAAGTGCGCGCGATCCACGATGCACCGTGCGAGTTCGTCGCGCACGAGCTCGACTGCGTGTTCGAGGATCTCGCTGTCGCCGCGACCAAGATCGGCATGCTGTCGAGCGCCGCGCTGATTCGCACCGTGGCGGAGCGTCTGCGCGCGCACGACGCACGCCACGTCGTCCTCGATCCCGTGATGATCGCCAAGTCGGGAGCGGCCCTGCTCGCGCCCGAGGCGGTCGCTGCGCTGCGCAGCGAGCTCGTTCCGCTCGCCAGCGTGCTCACGCCGAACCTGCCCGAGGCGGCCGTGCTGCTCGACACCGACGAAGCGAGCGTCCTGCGCGAGCCCGAGCGCGCGTGCGAGCAGCTCGTCTCCCTCGGAGCGCGCGCCGTGGTGCTCAAGGGCGGCCACGGTCATGGTGCGACCTCCGACGACCTGTGGTTCGACGGAGCGCGCTGCGTGCGCCTCTCCGAGGTGCGCACGCGAAGCCGCAACACGCACGGCACGGGCTGCACTTTTTCCGCGGCCATCGCGGCGTTGCTCGCGCGCGGCGAGCGCCCGCTCGCGGCCGTCGAAGGCGCGAAGCGCTACGTGAGCGCCGCCATCGCGGGCTCGGCCGACTGGCAACTCGGCCACGGCCACGGACCCGTCCACCACTTCCACGCGCTGTGGAGCGCGCCTTTGCGCCCATGATCTCGCTCGTGTTCCTGATGTTGGGCGGCGGCCTCCTCGACGCGCTCCCCAGCGGACCGGCGACGCCCCCGCGCGCGGCCGGAGACTGGCTGCTCGACGCGAGCGCCGCGCGGGCCAGCGTGTGGAGGAGCGACGCGCGCACCGTGACCCTCTCGAACGGCCTCGTCGCGCGCACGTGGCGAGTCGAGCCGGACGTCGTCTGCATCGGCTTCGACGACCTCATGTCCGATCGCGCGCTGCTGCGGGCGGTGGAACCGGAGCTGCGCGCTTCGATCGACGGCACCGAAGTGCGCGCGGGTGGCCTCGTCGGACCGCTCGATCGCGCCTACCTGCGCCACTCCGACCTCGATCGACTCGCGCTCGATCCCACGGCGCGGCATTGCACGGCCGTGCGCGTCGCGGAGATCCCCGCGCGCTTTGAGTGGAAGCGCCTGCGCCACGGCGCGGACCTGCCGTGGCCTCCGCCCGGCCAGCGCCTGACGTTCGCATTCTCCGGCGACGTCGAATTCGAGGTGCACTACGACCTCTACGACGGGCTGCCGCTCGTTTCCAAGAGCGTGACGCTGCGCAATCGCGGAGCGAGCGCGGTGCAGCTCGACTCACTCGACGTCGAGCGCCTCGCCTTCGTCGAGGCGGACGGCACGGTCGAGCCGCAGGAACACTGGCGGCGCCCCGACTTGCACGTGGAGAGCGACTACGCGTTTCACGGCATGTCGAACGTGTCGGCGGACGTGACGACGCGCTGGCTGCCCGACCGCGGCTACGCGACGCAGGTGAGCTACGCGCTGCAGACGCCGTGTCTGCTCGTCTCGACCTACCCTGTCGGACCACACGCGCGCATCGGTCCGGGTGGGAGCTTCGAGAGCTACCGCGTGCACGAGCTCGTGCTCGACGGTTCGGACCGCGAGCGCAACGCTCTCGCGCAGCGCCGCATGTACCGCACGCTCGCGCCGTGGGTGACCGAAAACCCGTTGATGATGCACATCCGCGACGCGCGCACCGAAGCCGTGAAGCTCGCGCTCGACCAGTGCGCCGCGGTCGGCTTCGAAATGGCGATCCTGTCCTTCGGTTCGGGCTTCGACGTCGAGAATCGCTCGAGCGAGAACCTCGCACGAGCGCAGGAGCTCGTCGCCTACGCGCGCGAGCGCGGCGTCGAGCTCGGCACCTACTCGCTGCTCGCGAGCCGCGCCGTCGCACCGGAGCACGACGTCGTCGACCGCGAGACCAACAAGCCCGGCCGAGCGTACTTTGGCAATTCCCCCTGCCTGTGCAGCGAGTGGGGCGAGGGCTACTTCGCGCAGCTGCGCTCGTTCTACTCCGCGAGCGGCATGAGCGTGCTCGAGCACGACGGCTCCTACCCCGGCGACACGTGCGCCTCGACGTCGCACTCCGGCCACCGCGGCTTCGACGACTCGCAGTGGGCGCAGTTCGAGCGGATCCGCGACTTCTACGGCTGGTGCCGCTCGCAGGGCGTCTATCTCAACGTGCCGGACTGGTACTTCCTGAACGGTTCGAACAAGACCGGCATGGGCTACCGCGAGACCAACTGGTCGCTCCCGCGGGCCGAGCAGCTCCTGCACGCGCGTCAGAACATCTTCGACGGCACGTGGACGAAGACGCCCTCGATGGGCTGGATGTTCGTGCCGCTCACCGAGTACCACGGCGGAGGCGCAGCCGCGACGCTCGAGCCGCTGCACGAGCACCTCGAGGACTACGAGCGCCACCTCGCGACGAACCTCGGCGCGGGCGTGCAGGCCTGCTGGCGTGGCCCGCGGCTGTTCGACACCGACGCGACGCGCGCCCTCGTCGTGAAATGGGTCGCGTGGTACAAGGCGCACCGCGAAGTGCTCGAGAGCGACCTGCTCCACCTGCGCCGCGCCGACGGACGCGACCTCGACGGCTGGGTGCACGTGAATCCGCGCGGACAGGAACGTGCGCTGGCGATGCTCTTCAATCCCCTGCCCCAGCCGCGCACGAAGGAACTCGAGATCGATCTGTACTACGCGGGGCTGGTCGGCTCCGCGAGCGTGCAAGTCGAGGAGCGAGCGCCGACGCAGCTCACGCTCGACGCGCGCTCGCGCGCCCGCGTCAGCGTGAGCGTGCCCGCGGGCGGCTTCACTTGGCTCGTCTTTCGCGCGCCCTGAAAGCCTGCGCGGTCACTCGGCGCCGAACGCGGCCGAAGTGGCCCGCGCGAGCGTGAGGAGGATCGCCATGGCGCCGCTCAGGCGAGCCCGCGCACCTCGGGCGTGAAGATCGGACGGAAGCAGGAGCGCTCCGCGGTGCAATCGAGCGGGTGGACGCCGTCGCCGTCGGGCCCGACGCGGTCGCAGGTGCGGTTGCACCAGCAGTCGTTCGAGTTGTCGACCACGTCACTCGATTGCATGGGCGCGGACTGCAGGAAGAAGTACCGCTTGCTGCGGATCTCGGCGCAGATCGGGCTGTGGAGGGATGTCGGTTCCATGCGATGGCTCAAGGACCGGCGAGCTTGCGCAGCGCCTTGGTGATCAGCCCCTGTGCGAGGGGCAGCTTGTATGCGTTGTGGGTGAGCGGCTCGGCGCCCTCGAGGGCGAGCGTGCCGGCGAGCGCACAGGTCTGCGCGTCGATCTTGCGGCCGACGAGCGCGCGCTCGGCCTTCTCGCAGCGCCACGGGATCGGCGCCACGCCGCCGAGCACCAGCCGCGCCTCCGCGATCCGGCCGTCCTCCATGCGCAGCGCGAGCGCGACCGCCGCGAGCGCGAAGTCGTAGCTCGAACGTTCGCGGAACTTCAGGTACGTGCTCGTCCAACCCGCCATCGCCGGGATGTCGATGCGCACGAGCACTTCGTCGAACGCGAGCACGTTTTCGCGCGTCACGGCACCCTCGCTCGGCAGCGTGAAGAAGCGCTCGAGCTCGACCGTGCGCTCGCGCTTCTTGGACTGGATCGTCGCGCTCGCCCCGGCTGCCACCAGCGCCGGTGCGAGGTCGGACGGATGCACGATGTAGCTCGGGCCGCCGCCGAGGATCGCGTTGTATTTGTTCAGGCCTCCGTAGGCGAAGCACTCCGACCCGCCCTTCTTGATGCACACCGCCTGCTCGTGCCGGTAGTACCAGCAGCGCGGGCGCTGGCAGAGATTTCCACCGACCGTGCCCTGATTGCGGATCTGCACCGAGCCCACGGCGGTCGCGGCCTCCGCGACCATCGCGTGCGTGCGCCTCAGCGTCGCGCTGCGCTCCAGCGCGGCGAGCGTGACCAGCGCGCCCACCTCGTAGCGACCGTCGCGCTCGTCGAAGGTCGAGAGTCCGGGCACGGTCTTGAGGTTGACCACTTGCTTGGGCGCAATCAGATAGTCCTTCAGCTCGCCGAGCAGATCCTGACCGCCCGCGAGCAACTTGACGCGATCGCGTGACTTGTGGTCGCGCGAATCAGGGAGCAGATTGACCGCCTGCTCGAGCGTGCGCGGCGCGATGAACTCGAAGCTCTTCATGTGCGCTCCTCCTAGCCCCTCTTCAGGGCCTCGAGGCCCATCAGGATCTTGTCGGCCGTCAGCGGCATCTCGCGCAACCGCACGCCGCACGCGTTGTGGATCGCGTTCGCGATCGCCGAGTGCCCCGGGATGATCGCGGCCTCGCTCATGCCGATCACGCCGCGCGGATCGTCCTCGAACAGCGCCTTCATCGCCGGGATGTCCTGCGCGCCCGCGATCTTGTAGTCCTCGAAATTCGCGTTGAGGAACAGCCCCAGATCGGGGTCGACCACGCGTTCCTCGAACAGGCCGTAGGACAAGGACTGCACCATGCCGCCCTGCAACTGGCTCACCGCAGCGAGCCGGTTGAGGACCAGCCCGCAGTCCTGCACCGCGACCATCTCGAGCACCTTGACCTCGCCGGTGAGCGTGTCGACGCTGACCTTCGCGGCCTGCGCGCCGCCGATGTCGTTGCCCGCGAGGTGGGCCTGCCACTCGCCTTGCGCGGAGAGGCCAGCGGGCCCGAGCACCGCGCACGCGTCCTTCCAAGCGATACGCCTCGACGCACTGCCCGCGACTCGGATCTCGCCCGGCGCCACTTCGAGCTCGCTCGCCGTCGCGCCGAGCGCCGGCGCGACCTTCTCGAACAGCGCGAGCCGCGCGTTGTGCGCCGCGTGCTTCACGCTCGGCGCGAGCGAGGCCGACGTCGTACTGCCACCGGATGCGTTGGCGCTGCCGAACGTCGATCGGCCGATGCGCGCGCGCACCGCCGCGAGCTCGAGTCCGAGCTCCTCCGCGACGATCGACGCGCAGTACGTGCGCGTACCCGTGCCGAGGTCCTGCGTGCCCGAGAGCACCTCGACCGAGCCATCCTGCGCGATGCGCACTTCGACCTTGCACTGGCCGTTGCCGCCGCCGCCCCAGCGCGCGATCGCGAACCCGATGCCGACCTTCACCTCCGCGTCCGAGAGATCCGGCGCACGCGTGTGCGGGTGCGTCCTCCAGCCGATCAGCTCCGCGCAGCGCTCGAGCTGGCGCATGTAGAGCGCGCGCTTGGCGTCCGGCAGGTTGATGCGGCGGAACTCGAGCAGGTCCATGCCGACCGCGTAGGCGCACTCGTCCATCGCGCCTTCCATCGAGAACGACGCCTGCGGATGGCCCGGCCCGCGCATCGCGCGGCTCGCATCCATGTTCGTGTGGATGCAGCGATCCTCGACGAAGACCGCGTTGTCGCGAGCGTAGATGTAGGGCAGCGGATGCCCCGAGCCCTGCGCCACTCCGCCGTGGCGCGTGACGCGCGCCTTGAACGCGAGGATCTTGCCGTCGCGACCGACGCCGATCTCGATCTGGTGCTCACCGCCCGAGCGGTTGCCCGCGGCGTGGAACTCGCTCGCGCGATCGAGCATCAGGTGCACGGGCCGCGCGAGCTCCTTCGCGAGCAAGCACGCAGCTTCGCCCTCGATGCCCATGCCGAACTTCGAGCCGAAGCCGCCGCCCATGTGCTCGACCACGGCCGTGACCTGGTTCGGCCGCAGCCCCAGACGCCCCGCCGCGTCGGGGGAGATCGTGAACGTGCCCTGCGTCGAGGCGTACACCGTCGCCTCGGCCCCGCCGCGGTAATCGACCACCGCGCCGTGCGTTTCGAGCGTCGCGTGGTGCTGCACGGGAATCTTCCACGTGCCCTTCACGCGCACGGGCGAGGCTTCGAGCGCCTGATCGACCTCGCGCGAGTCCGTGTTCTTCGAGAGCACGCGCACGTTGCCGCGGCTGTTGACCTTGGGCGCGTTTTCGGCGGCGGCCTGCTCCGGCGTCAGGGCGAAGGGCTGCTCCTCGTAGGTCGCGAGAATCGCGCGCACGCCGTCCTCGGCGATCTCCGGCGTCGTCGCCGCGACCGCCGCGATCGGTCGACCCAGCCAGCGCACCTCGCCGTCACCGAGCTCGATCGCCGCGAGCACGCCGGGGATCTGGCGCGCGCGGGAGAGATCGAGCGTCACCTTCGCGGCGGGCACGCGGCTGCGCAGCACGCAGGCGTACGCCATGCCCGGCAGGCGCACGTCGTGGGTGAACACGGCGCGACCCGTCACCTTGTCGGGACCCTCGACGCGCGGCGTCTCGCGCGAGATGAGCCGCATGGACTCGCGCGCGCCCCACTGCGCTCCGCCGGCCTCGTCCGCGACCTCTTCCCAGACTTCCGTGTCGATGCCGTTGACCGCCTTGGTCACGCGCACCCAGCGCTTGCCCTTCGCCGCGGGGCGCGGCGGCTTGTCGTCCTCGCTGCGCAGCGGATCGAGCGCCATCACCGGCCTCCCTTCGCGCGCAGCTTGCGTCCCGCGTCGAGCGCGGCCTCGAACACCTGCGGGTACGTGCCGCAGCGGCACAGGTTGCCCGAGCACGAGCGCTGGATCTCGTCGAGCGACGCCGAGGGATCGTTCTCGAGGCAGGCGCTGATCGACATCACGAAGCCGGGCGTGCAGAAGCCGCACATCGTGCCATCGTGGGCGCAGAACGCCGACTGCAGCTCGGTGAGTTCGCCCGGCGACGCGAGGCCCTCGATGGTCGTGATCTTGCGGCCGACGGCGTCGACCGCGAGCGTCATGCAGGAGTACACGGGCGCTCCGTCGAGGTGCACGGTGCACGCACCGCACGAACCGCGGTCGCACACGAGCTTCGCGCCCGTCAGCGGCGGCGCGCAGTGGTTGCGCAGCGTGTTGAGCAGCGTGGTGCGCGGCTCGACCGCGACCTTCGTGCGCGCGCCGTTGATCTCGAGCTCGATCTCGACCGTGCCTTCCATGCGCACGGGTTCGAGGCTCGCGCCGCGCGCCGCGGCATGCACGGCTTCGCCGACGAGGCCGCCCGCGGCGACCACGCCGGCTCCCTTGAAGAACGAACGACGCGACAGGGAAGGCTCGCGCGACGCTGCGTCGTGCGGGCTCGTTGCATCCGACATGCGAGGGCCTCGGGGCTCACGGCCGCGCGCCCGAAGGACGAAGTGTCCAACCGGCACGCGGCGATTCTACGCAGCGCCGCCGACACGGCAAGTCGCCGCAGAGCGAGCGCGGATCACCCGATCGCCGCGCGCTCGAAGCCCGCGGACAGCGCGCGCCAGTCGACGCTCTCCCCCGGTCGCACGCGCGGCAAGGGCGGCCGATCGACCGCGCGCAGCGCTTCGACGTACTTGTGCGCCGCGCCGGTGTTGAAGATCACGATCTCCTCGTGCCGCGCGATCTTGCCCGCCGCGACGAGCCGCACGAGCGCCTCGAAGCACACGGCGGTCTCCGGACAGATCGCGACGCCCTCGAGCTCGCCCACCCTGCGCATCCAGCGCAGGATCGACGCCTCGCTCACGCCGAGCGCCTCGCCCCCGCTCGCGCGGATCGCGTCCAGCATCAGGAAGTCGCCGATCGCACTCGGTACGCGCAGGCCGCTCGCGATGGTCTGCGCGCCCTCCCACGGCTGCGCGGTGCGCTCGCCGCGCTCGAAGGCGCGCGCGATCGGCGCACAGCCGTCCGACTGGCACGCATACAGGCGCGGCGCGCGGCGATCCTCGAGCCAGCCGATGCCGCACAGCTCCTCGTAGGCCTTCCAAATGCCGATCAGGCCCGTGCCGCCGCCGGTCGGATAGAGCACGACCTCGGGGAAGCGCCAGCCGAAGTGCTGCGCGAGCTCGAGCCCCATCGTCTTCTTGCCCTCGAGCCGATAGGGCTCGCGCAGAGTCGAGAGATCGAACCAACCGAACACCTTCTGCCCCTCGCGCAGCAGCGCGCCGCAGTCCCCGATCAGGCCCTCGACCTCGACCACGCGCGCGCCGACGAGCTCGCACTCGAGCTTGTTCACCTCCGGCGTGTCCGAGGGCATGAACACCCACGCCTCGATGCCCGCCCGCGCCGCATAGGCCGCGAGCGCACCGCCCGCGTTGCCCGCCGTCGGCACCGCGATGCGCCGAATGCCGAGCTCCTTGGCCTTGCTGATCGCCACCGACATGCCGCGCGACTTGAACGAGCCCGTCGGCAGACGCGACTCGTCCTTGAGGAACAGGTTCTCGAGCCCGAGCTCGGCTCCCAGTCGCGTCAGTTGCAGCGTCGGCGTCGCGAGCTCGCCGAACGAGACGATGTTGGCATCGTCGAGCACCGGCAGCAGGTCGCGGAAGCTCCACATGCAACCGGCGTTGTAGTAGGTCGAGTCGCGCTCGACTTCCTTGGCGATGCGCTCGAGGTCGTAGCGCGCCACCAGCGGACGGCCCGCGTGCGTCGTCTGCGCCAGCCGGAAGTCGTGGCGGGTCCCGTCCCAGGGTGACTCGAGATGCGTGAAGTACGCGCCCATCGTGTGGAGGCAGCGAGCGTGCCTGCTCGCGAGCGAGATCCGAGCGCGCGGCGGCACGCGGTTCCAGAGCTCGCTCGCGCACGCTCGTGACAACGGCCAGAACGCTCGGGAAAACTCGCGTTTTCCAGCCCAGCGAGCGACCGAGGAAATCCGCGCCTTGGGGCCGCTCAGGTGCGCCGTGCGGCGCGCGCTACGCTCGCGAACGCCCCGGCCTACACGGCCGAGCACGCCCGACTCGGCCGACGCTGGAGGACCGAGCTCCCCGCCCGCGGCCCCACCGCCCCCCCGAGCGCACGCTACACGCTCGACGCGAGCATCAGGTCGCTCACGAGCTTGGAGAAGCGCGGCGCGTCGGGCAGCGGCGAGCCCTCGGCGAGCAGCGCTTGAGCGTAGAGCAAGTCGCCCCAGTCCTTGAGCTTGCCGCTCGCGTCGCCCGCCTCGACGAGCGCCTTGAGCCGCGCCGCGAGCGGGTGATCCACATTGAGCTCGAGCACGCGCTTGCGCGGCGGCACCGGGCGGCCCGTCTGGCGCAGCATGCGCTCGTAGTGGATGCCGTGCGCATCGGCGTCGTCGACGAGCACCGCGGGGCTCTCCCTCAGGCGCGACGACACGCGCACGCTCGCGACGGCGCCCGACAGCCCGCTCTCGAGCTTCTCGAGCACGCCGCGGTACTCGCGCTCGGCGTCCTCGCGCTTTTGCTTCTCGGCCTCACCGGCGAAGCGCGCTTCGCCGCGCTCGAGCGCGACGATCTGCTTGCCCTTGTACTCCGTGAGCATGTCGCGCACCCACTCGTCGACCGGCTCGACCATGCACAGGGCCTCGCCGCCCTGCGCCGCGAGCGCCTCGAGGTGCGGCGAGCGCCGCACGGTCGCGAGGTCGCTGCCGCCGATCACGTAGATCGCGTCCACCCCGGCGGGCGCGCGCGCGATGTACTCGTCGAGCGTGATCGCCTTCTCGTCCGCGCTCGACGGGAACAGGCACAGACCCGCCACCTGCTCGACGCGCTCGCGGTCGACGACGATGCCTTCCTTGAGCACCGTGCCGAAGGCCGCCCAGAAGCGCTCGTAGTCCGCGCGGCGGCCGTCGCGCAGCGCGGCGAGCGCCTCGAGCACCTTGGTCGTGCAACGCTTGCGCATCTGCGCGAGCGAGCGGTTCTGCTGCAGGATTTCGCGCGAGACGTTGAGCGGCAGGTCGGAGCTGTCGACCACGCCGCGCACGAAGCGCAGCCAGCTCGGCAGCAGCTCCTCGCAGTCTCCCATCACGAACACGCGTCGCACGTACAGCGAGACGTTCGACTTGTCGCGACCCGGATCGAACAGGTCGAGCGGGCGCTCGGAAGGCACGTACAACAGCGCGGTGTACTCGTTCGAGCCTTCATTGCGAAAGTGCACGGTCTCGAGCGGATCGCTCCAGTCGTGCGCGAGGTGCTTGTAGAACTGCGCGTACTCCTCGGTCTTGATCTCGTCCTTGGAGCGCATCCACAGCGGCTTCTTCGAGTTCAGCTCGAACACCTCCACTCCGTCGGCGAGCGTGCGGCGCACGAGCGCGCCCTCGTGCTCGAGCCGCGCGGTCGGCATCACGATCGGCCACTCGACGAAGTCCGAGTACTTGCGCACGAGCTCGCGCAGCAGCCCCGCATCCGCGAAGTCCTGCGCCTCCTCGTCGTCGGTCGGCAGGGGCTTGAGCTGCAGCGTGATGCGCGTGCCGCGCGCGAGCGAGCCCACGTCCTCGAGCGTGTATTCGCCGTCGCCGCGCGAGCTCCAACGCACGCCGTCCTGCGTACCGGCCTTGCACGTTTCCACCTCGATCGACTCCGCGACCATGAAGCTGGAGTAGAAACCGACGCCGAACTGGCCGATCAGCTCCGGCGACTGGGCGCCCTTCGCGCGCAGCTCCTCGAGGAAGCGCCGCGTGCCCGAGCGCGCGATCGTGCCGAGATTCTCGACCACCTCCGCGCGCGTCATGCCGATGCCGTTGTCGGTGATCACGATCCGTCGGCTGCTCTCGTCCACATCGAGCCGGATCAGCAGCTCGTCGCCGCGCCCGCCCTCGCCCCCAGCGTGCAGCGCGGGCTGCGTGAGCGCCTCGAAGCGCAGCTTGTCGAGCGCATCGCTCGCGTTCGAGATCAGCTCGCGCAGGAAGATCTCCTTGTGCGAGTACAGCGAGTGGATCATCAGGCCGAGCAGTTCCTTGACTTCGGCCTGAAATGCGCGGGTTTCGGTTGCGGTCGTCATGGGTGGCCTCGCGTGGGGGGCGTGCTCGCGTCGTTGGGCGCGCGCTCCTCGGCACGCCGAATTGGGCCAAGAAGATAGGCCTCGGGGCGCGCTCATGGAAGTGGCGCACGGCTCCCCCGTCCGGTGCGGACGGGGGAGCCGTGCGCGGTCGAGCCCGCGATCCCGCGCGCTAGCGCTTGCGCCGTCCGGTGACGTCGGCCTTGGGATTGACGCGCTCGGGCAGGTTGGGCACGGCCGAGCCGTCGGCGAACGTGATCTGCAGCTTCAGCGGACCGCTGAAGCGGCTCTGCTGCGAGTAACGCTCGGGCTTGGGCCGATCGAAGCGCGTTTTCGTCACGGTGCTGATGAAGCCCTCGTTGCCTTCGAGCTTGAACGAGATCGCGCGGCCGCCGTCGATGTCCCACAGCAGCTCGCCAGATCCGAGGAACGTGTACTCCAGCGGCACGTCGTCGACGTACGCGTTCTCGCGGCGCTCGGTCTGCGGCATCGCCATGCGGTAGAGGTACTTGCGATCCGCCAGACTCACGAAGTTGACCGCGAGCTCGATCACGCCCGCCTCGACGACCAGCGGCGGCGTGCCCTCGACGAGGGTCACGGGGCGACGGCCCTTGTAAGTGGCCTTGATCTCGCCGCCCACCGGCGCGTAGAAGTCAGCGAAATCGCCGCCGACGCCGACCTCGATCATGCGCCCGAACATCGAGCCGCCCTCGGGGACGAGCTGGTGGTCGCCGCCGGGAGCGAGCACCTCGCGGAAGCGCTCGAGATCGACCGACCAGCTCGCGCCGGGCTCGACCGGACCCGGCGGCAGGAGCGCGAGCAACTCGAATTCGCCGCGCAGGCGTCCGAGCAGGTCCTCTTCGCCGTCGACCTTGGCGTAGCAGCGCGACCAGTCGCGCTCCTCCTCGACGTAGTGGAAGTCGAGCACCTGACGCTTGAGCGCGGACGACGAGCGCGACGCCTCGGGCCGCACTTCGCCGCTGGCGAACACGACGCTGGCCTTGCCGACGGTCGACACCTCGCGCACCGCGCGCGCGAAGTCGAGCGGCAGGCCCTCGCAGTCGAGCTTGTACTCGTCGACGAACTCGACCTTGTGCGTCGAGCTGATCCAGCCGCCCGTGCCATCGGAACGGAAGGGCAAGTCGCCCTCGATCGCGCCCATGTCGTCGATGCGCAGCTCGTGATTCGCCTCGAAGCGCTTGTGCACGCGCGACCCGGTCGTCGCCTTGAAACGCAGGGTGTCCGCGCCGCCCGCGTGAGCGAGCGTCGCGAGCAGCCCCAGCGACACGAAATGAATGGCTTGCTTCATCGCGATCCTCACTGCTGCTTGACGCGCCGGTCGTTCTTGAACTCGCCCGAGAGCGTCTCGTCGGGCGTGCCGTCGTCGTTCCACGCGCGCCACGTGCCCTCGCGCTTGCCCTGACGATATTCGCCTTCCTCGCGCTTCTGGCCGCTCGAGAACCACGTGCGGTACGGGCCGTTCAGCGCGTCGCCGACGTACACCTGCACGCGCTCCTTCTGGCCGTTGGCGTACCACGACACCCAGTCGCCGACCATGCGGCTCTGGTCGTAATGGCCCTCGGCCGCGAGCTGCCCGTTGTCATGCCAGCGCTTCCACAGACCCTGCTCGCGACCGGCGTCCCAGCCGCCCTCGAACTCCACGCTGCCGTTCTTATGCCACTTGGTCCACTGGCCTGACTGCGCGCCGAACTCGAACACGCCCTGCGACTGCATCTGGCCGTTGTCGTGCCACGTGGTCCAGCGCCCCTCGGCCACGCCGAGCACGTAGTTGCCTTCCTGGAACTTCGCGCCGTTGGGGTGATAGAAGAGCCACGCACCGTCCTGCATGCCGCGGTTGTACTTGCCCTCCATGTACGACGTCTTGCCGTCGGGGTGGTAGAGCTTCCACAGCTCGTGGCGCGCGCCGTCCTGATAGCGCCCTTCCGCGCGCAAGGTGCCCTCGGGATAGAACTCGCGCGCCGCGCCTATCTGCACGTCGTCCGCGAACACCATTTCCTCGAGCAGCACGCCGGTCGGATGCCAGCGCCGCCACGCACCGTCGCGCTTGCCGTCCTTGAACGCGCCGGCGCGCTGCGCGAGCTCGATGCCCGGGTGGAAGAACACCCACTCGCCTTCGCGCCGGTAGTTGCGATAGGTCCCGATCGCGCGCTGTTTGCCGTCGCTGTAGTACAGCACCCACGCGCCGTCGCGCCGACCGTTCTTCATCTCGCCCTCGGCCGCCTTCGTGCCGTCGGGATGGGTGAGCACCTTGTCGATGCGCGCGGGCAGCGGCGGCAGGCTGAGCTGCGGCACGGCGCTCACGCCGCGCCCCGAATTCGCCTGATCGGGCGTGATCGAACCCGGACCGAAGGGCGCGGGGATCGGCGGAGCCTTCCCTGCGTGGGAGCTGTCTTGGGCCAGCGGCACGCTCTGGCGGGGCAGCGGCGCGGTGGTGGAGCCGAGCGCGAGGGCGAGCGCGGCGAGGAGGACATGGGTCATGGGTGCAACGATACCTGTGCAGGCCGTGAGGGGCGAATCCGCGAGCGAGTTACGGACGAGGTGGCGGCTTTGTGAGCCTGCGGCGAGGACCTATCGGCCCGCGGAGCCGCGCTCCTCGAACATCAGGTAGTGCGACTCCTGCATGCCGAGGTGCCGGTACGTGGCCTGCGCCGGAAGGTTGTTCCGATCGACGTACAGGCGCAGGGCGACGACGTCCCCGCGCTCGCGCGCGAGCTCGAGCACGCGGCGGTGGAGCACGCTGTAGACGCCCTGACGCCGCGCGGCGGGCATCACGTACACGCTCTGAATCCACCACGCCCAGCCGTTGCGCCAGTCGCTCCACTCCGCCGTGACGAGCAGGCAGCCCGAGGGCGCTCCGTCGAGCTCCGCCACGAGATAGAAACCGCGGCCGGGGTCGGCCAGCGCCGCCTCGACGCCGCGCTCGAGCCGCGCGCGGTCGAGCGCGAGCCCCTCGGACTCGCGCGCCATCGAGAGGTTGAACTCGACCAGCACCCGAAAGTCGGCGCTGGTGGCGGGACGGGCGCGCAGGCGCTGGGAACAAGTTTCCATGGCGCGCCCTAGTCTAGCCACGCCCGCGCGACCGCTCCCGGGCCGTTCCCGGCTCCCCACTTCCCGCGCCATCCACGAGCGCGCCATCCACGAGCGCGCCGCCGCGACCCGCTCGCCGCGGCGCTGCTCGCTTGCGCACGCCACGACGCACCGCAGACCCTGCTCGGTCCGACTTCCACCTTCGATGCGCTGTCTTCCCATCCCGCTCGCCCCGCTCGTCGCCCCGCTCGTCGCCCTGCTCGCCGCCGTTCCGCGCGCCTCCGCGCAGGTCGGTCCGTCGATCCAGACGCAGGCGGCGTTCACCTACGACACGCACTGGCGCTCCAATCCCAGTCCGAACGAGGTCGTGCTCGCCTCGCACGCCGTGCGCGTCGGCGGCGCGACGTGGCTGCGCCTGCGTTTCCAGTTCGCGAGCCTGTGGCACCCCCTCGACGAGACGCGCGGCGCGTTCCTGCGCATCACCTCGCACCAAGACGGCGCCGTGCAGGAGCTCCACACGCGCTCGCTCCGAGAGTGGCAGCTCTCGACCGCCTACTTCAATGGCGACACGGTGCAGCTCGAGCTCGTCGCTCCGCCGCACGCCGGTCCTTCGCGCGTCGTGCTGCGCAGCGTGTGGATGGGGCCGTTGCTGTACGCACCGATGAGCCAGTGCGGAGCGACCGACGACCGCCAACCGACCACCGACGCGCGCATCGCGCGCACGATGCCGGTGCAGTGCACGGCGTGGATCTTCGACGACTGCGCGAGCTGCATGACGACGGCCGGGCACTGCTACGCCAACGCGACCCACCTCGACGTCGCGCAGTTCAACGTGCCGCTCTCGACCGCGCTCGGCGTGCTCCAGCATCCGCCGCCCGAGCACCAATACGCCATCGACGACACCTCGCGCCAGTTCCAAAACGGCGGCGTCGGCAACGACTGGGCCAGCTTCGGCTGCTTCCCGAACGCCACCACCGGCCTGACTCCGTTTCAGGCGCAGGGTCGAGTGCGCTTTCGCATCGCCGCGCCGACCGCGCCCGCGGCGGGCGACGTGATCCGCGTCAGCGGCTACGGCTCCGACAGCAACGACCTGATCTGGAGCCAGACACTGCAGACGCACACGGGCGACTTCGCGCTCTTCTCGGGCACGACCGTGCGCTACACGCCCGACACCTTCGGCGGCAACTCGGGCTCGCCCGTGATCCGCTCGAACCTGGGCGAGGACGTCGCGATCGGCGTGCACACGCACGGCGGCTGCAACACCACGGCGCCGATCAACTCGAACGCCGGCACCGCGAGCACGCACGCCCTGTGGAGCACGGCGCGCGCCGCGCCGCTGGGCGTGTGCGCTCCGGTGGCGAGCGTGCAGACCTACTGCATGCCGAAGCTCAACTCCCTCGGCTGCACGCCGTTGATCGCGTTCACGGGCCAGCCGAGCGCGTCGTCGGGCGTCGGCAGTTTCACGATCCGCGCCACGGGCCTGCTCAACCAGACCTCCGGCCTGTTGTTCTACGGCTACTTGCCCGCCGCCGCGCCGTTCCAAGGCGGCACGCTGTGCGTCGCGCATCCCATCCGCCGCACCCCCGTGCAGCCGACCCAAGGAGCCGCGACCGGCACGAGTTGCAGCGGCGTGCTCGCCTTCGACATGGGCGCGCACATCGCCTCGGGCGCCGACGCGAGCCTCGCCTGCGGAGCGATCGCCTACGCCCAAGCCTGGTCGCGCGATCCGAACTCGTCCTTCGGCACGAGCCTCACCGCCGGTCTGCGCTTCGCGATCGGCCTGTAGCGCGCCTCGCTCTCGACGCGGCGCCACGCGCCAAAGTCAGGCGCCAACGTCGCGCGCGAGCGCGAAGAGAAGAGAAGAGAAGCGAACGACGCGAGGCGCGCTCGCGCGGCCGACGGCGTTCAACGCCGCTGCAGCACGTCGTCCCAGTACGTGCCGGTCGTGTCGACGTCCGGTGAGCCGTCGTAGTTCCAGCAGCGCCACGGGCCGAACTGCTTGCCGTCGCGGTACTCGCCCGCCGCGCGCTGGGGGCCGTGCTCGTACCAGAACTCCCACCAGCCGAAGGGCGCGCCCTCGACGAAGCTGCCTTCGCAGCGCGGCGTGCCCGAGTCCCACCACACGCGCCACACGCCGGTGCGCTGCCCGCCGACGAACAGGCCCTTGCTCTCGACGCGGCCGTTCTTGTGCCACGTGGTCCAGATGCCGTCGCGCTCGCCGTCCTGATATTCGCCGTGCGCTCCGATCGCGCCGTTGGGATGCCAGCTCGTCCACGGGCCCGCGCGCACGTCCGTCCGGTAGTTGCCGCGCTCGCCGACGCGTCCGTTGCGATGGAAGAGCACCCACTCGCCCGCGCGCCGCCCGCGATCGAAGCCGCCCTGCGACTCCAGCTCGCCGTTGTCGTGCCACCTGCGCCACGGCCCGCAGGCGACGCCGCACAGATACTCGCCCTCGCTCTCCACGCGGCCATTCTCGTGCCAGCTCGTCCACTTGCCGGAGCGCAGGTCGCGCTCGAACGCGCCCTCGGCGCGCTTGAGCCGCGTGCGCTCGTGCCAGCTCGTGTGCCAGCCGTGCCGCTGGCCGTCGACGTACTCTTCCTCGACGAGCTTGCGACCGCTCTCGCTCCAGTGCAGCCACGTGCCCAGTCGCCGCCCGTCCTCGAGCGGGCCTTCGGCCGCCTTCGCGCCGTTGGAATGACGCAGCGTCTCGCGCATCGTCCTCGCTCCGCCTACGGCCCCGTCCTCGCTCCGCCTACGGCCCAACGCGCGCGCCGGCGCGGTACTCGCCCGACTGCGCTGCATCGACCGTCCCGTCGCGCTTCCAGAACGTCCAACGACCTGCGCGCTGACCCGCCGCGAGCACGCCCTCGCATTCCTTCTGAGCGTTCTCATGCCAGCGCGCGCTGTGACCCTCGGGCCGTCCCGCGACGAACGTGGTCTCGGTGCGCGTCGAGCCGTCCGGCCAGAACTCGCGGTGCAGGCCCGCGGCCTTGCCGTGCTCGTAGCTGCGCTCCGCGCTCTTGCGCCCCTGCTCGTCGTACTCGCTCGTCACGCCGTGCAAGCTGCCCGCGCAGTACTGCTCCACGCGCGCGAGCAGATCCTCGCTCGTGCGATAGGTCCAAGTGCCCTCGCGCCGTCCCGCTTGCGACTGGCCTTCTTCGGCGAGCACTCCGCTGCCGTGCCACACGCGCGACGGTCCGTCGAGCACGCCGAGGCGGAACGTCGAGAGCGTGCGCGGAGTCTTGTCGGGCCACCACGTGCGCTCCTCGCCGTCCACCTTGCCCTCGACGAACTGCGCGTCGTACAGCAACGTGCCGTACTCGCCCCACTCGCGCCGGCGTCCGTGCTCGCGTCCCGCGGCATAGTGGATCTCGCTCTTCAACAGCCCGTTGTCGTGGCGGATGACGTACACGCCGTCCTTCTCCCCCGCGCGGTACGTGCCGTCCTCGAGCAGCACGCCGTTCGAGGCCCACTTGCGCAGCGGCCCATGGTTCTCGATCCCATCGTCCGTGCGCCGCACGCGCCGAAAGCTCTTGGGCTTGCCGTCGGCGAAGCGCTCCTCGCGCACCTCGGTGCCCGCCCATTCGTCGCTCGGCGGAGTCTGGGTCGCGAGCGCGCTTGCGCCGCGCTCGTCCACCTGCGCCGTGCTCCCCGTCGACTCGAGCCCGCGCGGCAACGCGATCGGCGCCGGCGCCCCGACCTCGCTGACCTCGAGCACCTCGACCGGCGGCATCCGCTCGCCAGCCACTGGCCCGCCAACCGCTCGCCCGTCAACCGCTCGCCCGTCAACCGCTCGCTCGTCAACCGCTCGCTCGTCAACGGCCGGCCCGCGCCCG
>VGZD01000025.1 GCA_016872715.1 Planctomycetota bacterium | reverse complement strand
GCGGGCCTGGGTCTCTCGGGCCTGGGTCTCTCGGGCCTGGGTCGCTCAGGCCTCGAGCGCCGCGATCAACTGCGCTTCTTTCTCGGGCGAGAGCATCGAGGCGGCAGCGGTGAAGAGGCGCCCGCGGCGTTCGGGCGGCAGCGACTGGAACCACGCGAGCGTGTCGCAGGTCGTGGTTTCGATCGAGCGGAAGCGCAGGCCCGCGGCCACGGCGCGCGCGTTGCTCGCGCGATGGAAGCCGCGCGTCTCGCCCTCGTAGGGGGCCCAGATATGAAAGGCCGCGGGCTGGTGGCTCGCGAGCACCTCGAGCGGCACCCAGCGCGGCGTCGCGCCGCCGCCCGAGCACTTCACGCAGGCCGCGATGGCGTCGCCCCAGCGCAGGCGGCTCTCCGGGCTCGGCACGGGGCCGCAGGCATTGAAGCGGCCGTAGGCGCGCGTCTGGGCGACGTGCACCATCCACTCCGCGAGGTCGCGCACGTCGATCACTTGGAGCGGGTCGTCGGGAGAGCCGGGGACCGCGAACTCGCCGCCCTGCGCGGCGCGCGCGGGCCAGTACGTGAAGCGATCGGTCGGATCGCCGGGCCCGACGATGTAACCCGGGCGAACGATCGTCGCGCGGCCAGCGAACGCGGCCTCCGCCGCCTCCTCGCACAGCTTCTTCAGCGGTCCGTAGTACTCGTAGCGCGGCCCCATCGATTCGAGCGTCGGGTCGGGCATCGTCCCGCACTCGCCGTCCTCGTCCATGCCTTCGATGTCGTTGCGCGCGTAGGCCGAGATCGAGCTGACGTAAACGTAGTGCGCGACGTTCGCAGCCAGCAGCTCCGCCGACGCCTTCACGTGCCGCGGGAAGTAACCGCAGTCGTCGAACACCACGTCCCACGGGCGATTCGCGAGCGCCTGAATGCCCGCACCCTTGTGCGGATCGCGATCGCCCTGCAGCTTCTCCAAGTCGGGGAACAGGCCGGGGTTCGTCTTGCCGCGATTGAAGAGCGTGATCTCGTGTCCATGCGGCCGCGCGGCCTCGACCAGCGCTGGGCCGAGAAAACCGGTGCCGCCGAGGATGAGAATGCGCAGCTTGCCTCGCGCCACGGTGCTCGCGGTCGATTGGCAGGCGAGCGAGCTTGCTCCGAGCAGGGCGGCGGTGGCGGAGGAGTACTGCAGCAGCTGGCGGCGATCGACTTGCATGGGGCTCTCTCGTTCGGGGTCGAGGTGGCGCGACAGCATGGCGCTCGCGCGCGCGAAGCGCTGTCAGCGTCACGTAATCCCGCGGCGCATGTTCGCGGCGGCGCGCGTGCGCTAGCCTCGTGGGCGTGTCTCGGCTCCCCGCTCTCGCGCTGTTCCTCGCCGCCTGCGGCGACGCCGCCGCGCCCGTGCGCGAGCCGCCGGCGGGCATGGTCTGGATTCCGCCCGGCGAGTTCGACATGGGCTCGAGCGACGGCCTCCCCGACGAGGGCCCGATTCACCGCGTGCGCGTCTCGGGGTTCTTCCTCGATGCGACCGAGGTCACCAACGCCCAGTTTCGCGCGTTCGTCGAGGCGACGGGTCACGTGACGACGGCCGAGCGCGCGCCGACGGCGGAGGAGATCCTCGCGCAGGCGCCTCCGGGCACGAGCGCGCCGCCACCGGAGATGCTCGTCGCCGGCGCGCTCGTGCTCGATGTGACGATGAAGAGCGGCTGGTGGTGGGCGTGGCAGCCCGGTGCTTGCTGGCGCAAACCCGACGGCGTGCACGCGCTCGGTCCCGAGCAGGACGAGCTGCCCGTCGTGCACGTCTCGTGGGACGACGCTCTCGCCTACGCGAAGTGGGCCGGCAAGCGCCTGCCGACGGAAGCGGAGTGGGAGCGTGCGGCGCGCGGCGGCACCGACGGGCAGCGCTACGTCTGGGGCGCGCGGAAAAATCCCGACGGACGCGAGCTCGCGAACATCTGGCAGGGCCGCTTTCCCGAGCGCAATACGCTCGCCGACGGCTTCGAGGGCGCCGCGCCCGTGAAGTCGTTTCCGCCGAACGCGTACGGCTTGTACGACATGTCGGGCAACGTGTGGGAGTGGGTGAGCGACTGGTATCGGCCCGACACGTACTCGAAGACGCCGGCGGGGGCGCTCGATCCGCAGGGGCCCGACTCGAGCTACGACCCGGCCGAGCCCACCGCGCCCAAGCGCGTCACGCGCGGCGGTTCGTTCCTGTGCAGCGACAACTACTGCATCGGCTATCGTCCGAGCGCGCGCATGAAGTCGACTCCCGACACCGGGCTCTTCCACACGGGCTTTCGCTGCGCGCAGTCGCCGTGAGCGCGCTCGACACTCCTCGCCGGCTCTGGCCCAAGCTCGCGCCCGCGCCGCGCGAAGTGCCGCTCTCGTACAGGCTCGGCGCGCTGTTCGGAGCGCCGCTGATGCAAGGTGGGCTGCTCCTGCTGGCCTTCTCGCTCATCCCGCTGTGGTGCGTGTTGCCGTACACGGATGCAGCGGCTCTGTGGCGCTACGGCGGCGAGCTCGAGGTGTGTGACGCGCGCATCGCGCGCGTCGAGCAGACTTCGGTCTCGGAAGGCGGCGGAGAGCGACATCCGGGAGTTCCGGTGCAGCGCATCGAGTTCGAGTTCGACACCGCGCTCGCGCGGCTCACGGGCACGAGCTACGGCGCGGTCGAGCCGCCACAGGTCGGCGCCACGGTCGAGATCGAGTTTCCGCGCGAGCAACCCCAGTTCGCGCGCATTCGCGGCCTGCGTTCCGATCTCTTCGGCCCCGCGGCGTTGTTGGCGCTCCTGCTTCCGCTCACCGGCATCGTGCTCGCCGCCGTCGCGCTCGTGCAGGCACTGCGCGTGCTCGCGCTCGCCAGTCGCGGGCGCTCGGCGCTCGCTCAGAGTCGTGAACTCAAGTTCCTTCGCAGGCGCAAGCGCCGCGACTACTACCGCGCGACGTACTCGTTCAGCGCGGAGGGCGCCGAGATCCGCGGCTCGTGCGAGACCACCAACAAGTCCATCTACGACGATCCCGCGGGGCTGCGCGTGCTGTTCGACCCGCACGCGCCGGCGCGCCATCAGCTCGTCGACGAGTTGGCCGTGCCTCCGTGTTTCGACGCCCTCGGACGGCTGCAGCCGCTGGCGACGCACAAGCTCGCGTTGGCCTTGAGCCTGCCGACGCTGGCGCTCGGGGGTTACGCGGCGTGGGCCGTGTGGTGGCTGGTGCGCTGAACCGCTCAGCGCGCGAGCAGCTCGATCAAGTCCGCATCCATCGTCGCGCGCTCTCCGAGCAGCTCCTTCACACGTTCGAGCGCCTTGCTGTGCGGCACGCCGCGACCGCGCTCGAGCGCGAGCCACGCCGAGGTGAGCTGCACGGCGTGCGGACCATCGACCTCCGCGAAGCGCGCGCGCAGCGTGTCCTCGGTGGCCTTGGGTGCGAACGCGCTCGCGGCGGCGCCAGGGCTCGTGTAGCCGCCGCCGTCGCGGTCGATGAATACGGGATTGGTCGCCGCGAGGGTGTAGGCGTTGCGCGAGGGCCACGCGGGTGTCGCGACGGCATCGCCTTCGACGAGGAAGACGACCCACGCGTCGTTGCGTTCGCGCAGCGCGAGCTCGAAGCGCAGCGTCGTGTCGAGCGGTTGGTTCGCCTCGCCCAAAACCGATTGCGTCGCGAGCGCGCGAGAGTTGACGAAGGCCGTCGCCTTGCGCGGGCGCAGCCAGTGCGACGACTGCACGCGCAATTCGAGGATCACCGGCTCGAGGCCGGACGAGCGATCGAGGGTGAGGCCCATCGCCGGTTGCCCCTCCACGAGTGAGGTGGCGACGAAGCCAAGGCTGATCGACGTGCGGCCCTCGCGGATCGCCTCGCATGCCGCGGGCACGTCGATGGCGGATGGATCCTCGCTCGCGCAGGGCACGTACGTGCGACCTTGGCCCACGGGTTCGCCGACGGTGTGCGAGTCCGACGAGCCGACCGCGAAGATGCGAACGCCGCGGTTCAAGAGCGCGAACCAGTCGCGGAAGAGCCCGAGTGGGTCGGGCTCGTCGGTGGTCGAGTTGACCATCTCCGTCGCGTCGACCGGCAGCTCGAGCGGCGGATCGAAGCGGCCGAGCACGCGATCGAGCTGGTGATGTCCGAACGGGCTGTTGGCGGCACTCGGCCAGCGCGGGTGATTGAGGATCACGACCTGTGCGCCGAGCCCGCGCATGCCGTGCACGATCGTGACGATGTCGCGCGAGCGGAACGGCGGCACGGGGTCCGCGGGCGAGAGCGGAAAGGCGTTGAAGTGGCCGATGTCGGTCGTCACTTCGTTGCCGACGACGCTCGTGTACCACTTCGAGAGGCCGAGCTCGCGCTGGAAGGGCGCGTAGTCGATGTTGTGGTTGTGATCGGTCGCGATCGCGAGCTCGACGCCCTCGCCGGCGAGCGTGACCTGCCGCTCGCGCGCGCTCGCATCGCCGTGACCGGAGAACTGCAGCGTGTGCAAGTGCGTGTCGCAGGCCATGAAGCCGCGCGTGTCGACCTGCGGCGCGAGCGCGTGCGTGAGGCTGGAAGGAGTGTCCGCGAGCGTGAGCACGGACTGGGAGAGGCTCCACTCCGGGCCGCGCGTGGCGAACGTGAAGTAGGTGCCGCGCGGGAGTTCGATCTCGGTCGCGCCGTGGAGGTAGAGCACGCCCTCGCGCATCGCCGTGGCGCCGCTCGTCGCGAAGAAGAGCTTGCCGAGCTGGCCGTCGGCATCGACGAACGTGACTCGCGCGGGCAGCGGCGAGCCGTCGCGCGCGTCGCTCACGCTCACGGCCAGCTTCTGTAGCCCGAACACGTCGCGCACGGAGCGCTCGACGAGCCGCACGTCGCCGACCACGATGTCGTCACTGGGCGTGTCGGGCACGACCGCGAGCACGTTCGCGCCCGACTGGACGAGCCCGGCCGGCAGCGCGTACCAGCGCTCGACGAGCTCGGCACCCGTTTGGAGTCGCGCGAACTCGACGCCGTTCATGCGCAAGCGCCACGTGTTGTCGATGCTGCGCTGGCGCAAGTAGAGCATCCAGTCTCCGGCATTGGGCGCGCTCTCGAAGCGCACCTCCAGCGTCGTGCCCTCGGGCTCCGTCGGCGCCTCGGGCCAGTCGGGCGTGGGGTCGTTGCCGAGGTGGTGGAGCGTCGCGTCGAGCACGCGGCCGGGGCGAGCTTGCTGCGCGCTGGTGAGGGCGGGGAGGAGAGCCGCGGCGACAGCGAGGAGCAGGGGGTGGGCCATGGCCGAAGCCTAGCCAGCGCGAGCGTCCAGCGCGCGGGGCTGGTCGATGTGCCACAATGCCGCCGCCCCCCTACCCGGGAGTTTCACGGACGATGCGAACTAGGTTCCTCACGGCACTTTGTGGACTCGTCCTCGCAACGCTCGCGCGCGCGCAGGAGTACGGCGCGTGGCACGTGCTCGGCCGCTTCGAGGGCGAGTTCGCGAAGAACTCCACCGCGCTGGCATTCGCGCCCGAGCGCAGCGTCAAGACGGTGATGAAGGCCGGCGCCGAGGGTCCCGACCTCTCCGTGAAGTATGACGGGATGGACAAGGTGGCGATCGCATGGCGCAGGCTCGCTGGCGAGGCCGGGCGCAACGCGCTCGATGTCGGCGCGCTCGATCTCAACGCGCTCTGTCCGCCGCCGAGTTCGCGCAAGGGCGATGTCGGCAACGCCGTCGTGTACCTCTACCGACGCATCGACGCGTCGAGCGAGCTGCGCGTGCCGGTCTCGCTCGGCAGCGACGAAGGCGTCAAGGTTTGGCTCAACGGCGAGGTCGTGCTCGAGAAGCACACGTCCCGCGGGCTCAACGTCAGCTCGGACGCGCTCACGCTCGCGTACCAGCCGGGCGCCAATCACTTGCTCGTCAAGGTCACCAACTCCGGCGGTGCCTACGCATTTCAGATCCAGCCTCGCACACGCATTTCGCAGGATGCGATCAACGAGGCCATCGATCGCGGCGTCCAGTTCCTGCTGCGCGAGCAGTTGATCGACGGGTCGTGGGGCTGCTGGGAGCACTGGGGCGCGGGCCATCCGGTGTACGTCGCCTACACGCTGATGAAGTGCGGCGTGAAGAAGGACCACCCGGCGGTGCGCATGGCGCTCGCGCTCATGGACCACCGCGAAATGGACACGACGTACGCGCGCGCCTGCGCGCTGCTCGCGCTCGAGGCGCGCGGCGACGCCGATTCGCGCGAGCGCATGCAGGAGCTGGCGGGCGAGCTCGTCGCGACGCAGAGCGCGAGCGGACTGTGGGACTACCCCGAGTATCCCGGCGGCTCGAAGCTGCCGGTCGACATGTCGAACACGCTCTACGCGGCCCTCGCGCTGCGAGCCGCGTCCAAGAGCGGGCTGGAGATCGATCCCAACGTGTGGACCAAGCTCGCGGGCGGAGTGCTGCGCTGTCAGGAGAAGCCGCGGCCGATGCCGGGCGGCGGCAAGCGCGACATGGCGGGCTTCGGCTACCGCATCGCCAGCGACGCGTTCGGCTCGGTGACGACGGGCGGCCTCTCGTGCCTCGCGATCGCCGAACAAGAAGGCGCCTCGAACTTGCAGGCCACCGTGAAGAGCAAGCTTGGGCCCGCGAAGTCGCTCGCCATGAACTGGCTCGAGCACCATCTCGAGTGGGTCGGCAATCCGGGTCATGGCACGGCCCACCACTATTTCTGGGTCTATGGCATCGAGCGCGTCGGCGCGCTGCTCGCGACGGAAAAGATCGGCGAGGTCGATTGGTACTGGGATGGCGCGTCGTACCTCGTGCGCGCGCAGCGCGGCGACGGCTCGTGGAATCCGGAGAACTACGTCGATCACCAATACCTCGACACGTGCCTCGCGCTCTTGTTCTTGAAGCGCGCCACCGCGCGCGGCTCGGGTGAGACATCCAAGGCGGGCGTCCACGAGCTCGGCGATCCCAAGGCGGCCGTGCAGTTGCGCGCGACTGGCGACACGCCGCTGACGCTGTGGGTGAGTGGGCTCTCGGAGGCCGTCAATGCGCGCTTCAAGCCGCTCGACGGCGCGGACCTCGACGTCGTGAAGATCGAGTACTTCGCACGCTTCGAGGCCGACGGGCAAGCACAGCCCGCGCTGGTCGGGACCGTGCAGGGCGCGAGCGCGCGTCGCACGGAGCTGCAACGCTTCGCGCTGCGGCACGCGTTCGATCGCCGCGGTCGCTGGCTCGTTTCGGCCAAGGTGCACCTGCGAGAGCCGGGCGCGTCCAACGTCGAAGTCGTGGCCTCGGGGGAACTCGCGATTCCGATCGATGGCGTGGTCGATCCGGCGCGATTGCAGTACGCAGCCGACCGCGGGCGCAGCCTGTTCTTCGGTGCGAAGTTGAAGGCCGAGAGCTCGTCGGTAGCTGGCGCCGAAGGCGGCCACCTCGCGGTCGATGGCAACCATGGCTCGCGCTGGCGCTGCGCGCAGGGCGACGCGAATCCGTGGCTGCGCATCACGCTCGAGCGGCCCGCGCGCGCGGACGGGCTGCTGCTCGCCCACGCGCTTGCGCGCCTCTCGAACGCCGCCGCGCCACGCGCCAGCCGAGTCGAAGTGGTGGTCAACGACACGCAGGCCTTCGCGATCGACATGCCCAACGACGTGCACGCGAAGGCGTCGGCGTCGTTTGGCGAGCTCTTGAGCGTGCGCAAGGTCGAGGTGCGCATCGTGGCGAGCGAAGGGCGCGCGCAACTCGAACCCGTGGGTTTCTCGGAAATCGAGCTCGTGAAGAGCAACTAGCTGAACTCGAAATAGCGCGCGGTTCTCAGCGATTCTCTGTCCGAATTCGCGCGTTCGTTCGTTTGGACGCGCGTGAGCCATGCCAATGGGTCGAATGCCGCGGGGTCCAATGCCCCAGGCTTGATCGGAGCGCGAGCGGGCGCCGCGGGCGTTCAGGCTGCCGAGCGGGCCGACGAGTGTCGTGGGAGTGGGTCGAGGCGGGCTCGCCTTGCTCCCGCGCGCCGAGGCCTAGCTCTTGATGCCCGAATTCGATTCCATGCGGCGCGCGACCTCGTCGAGGGCGCGTCGCAGGGCCTTGCGCGCCGCCTCCGGCGACGAGACGCCGAGCTCGAGGGCGACGTCTTCGTAGGAGGCATCGAGCTCGAGGCGCAGGAGCAGCGCCGCGCGCACCTTTTCGTCGAGCGCGGCCAACGCGCGCTCGTACAGCTCTTGCCGCGCGAGCGACTCGACGATGTCGCCGCCGTTGGGATCCGCGGGGCTGGGATAGTCGGCCTCGGTCTGCAAGTCCTGCCGCCGCCGCAGCTCGACGCGGCACACGTCGATCGCGAGGTTGCGCGCGATCGTGCGCAAGAAGCCCCAAAACGCGGCCGGCGAGTCGCGGTCGAAGCTGGCCATCTCGGCCCACGCGCGCACGAAGACCTCCTGCACGAAGTCTCCGGTTTCCCACAGCGCGCGCACCTCGCGCGGCAGGCGGCCGCTGAGGTAGCGGTCGAGCGGCCCGTAGAGGCTTGCGAACAGCGCCTCGGCGGCCACGGCGTCTCCGCGCCGGGCGGCCGCGATCAGTTCTTGGGACGGGAGCATTCGCAACGGCGCGTTGGGTCTGCACAATGTGCGAGCACGCGTCCTGCGGAGTGTGCGCCTCGCGCGCCCCGAGGGCAAGTGGCGACCCCTCGAACATGACCATGGACTCCGAGTCGCGCGAACGACTGCTCGAGAAGATCCTCAGCGGAGAGACCGAGCTCTCCGCGAAGGAGCTCGAATCGCTTTCGCCCGCGCAACGCGACGCGCTCAAGCGACTCGCCGGATTGCTCGGCACTCCGCGTTCGTCTCCCGAGCCGGGACCGGAGACGCGCGTCAAATTCGAAGAGCTGATGCAGGCGGGCTTTCGCACGTTCGGTCTGCTCGGCAGCGGCGTGCACGCGTCGGTTTACGACGCGGAGGACCTCACGCTCGGTCGCCGCGTGGCGCTCAAGGTCGTGTACTCCGGATGGAACGACGAGGTCGCGCAACGCACGTTCCTGCGCGAGGCGCGTACACTCGCGCGCATCCAGCATCCCAACGTCGTGTCGGTCTGGTCCGCCGCGGCGAGCGAGGGACGCCTGCTGATCGCGCTGGAGTTCATCGAGGGGCGCAACCTGCGGCAGACGCTCGCCGCGCGCGGAGTTCTCGAGCCGCTCGAGGCGGCGCGCATCGCTCGCGACATCGCCGGAGCGCTCGCGGCCGTTCACGCCGCTGGAATCCTGCACCGCGACGTCAATCCGAACAACGTCATGCTCGAGTCGAATGGCCGCGCCGTGCTGCTCGACTTCTCCGTCGCGCGCCTGAAGGGCGCGGAGGCGCTGCGGCGCGGCGGCACGCTCGGTTCGCCGGTCTTCGAGGCGCCCGAGGTGCTCGACGGAGGGGCGCCGACGGAGCGTTCGGACGTGTACGCGCTCGGGATCTTGCTGCTGTGGATGTGCAGCGGCGCGAGTCCCTTCGAAGGCGCGACTTGGGAAGAACTGCGGCGGGCGGCGATCGACGGATGCCGCCGCCCGCTCGCGGACGTGGCGCCCGCCATGCCCGCGGTGCTGCGGCGCATCGTCGAGCGTGCGCTCGCGTGCGATCCCGTCGAGCGCTACGAGAGCGCGCAGGCGTTCAAGGCGGACCTCGACGCCTTGCTCGTCGCGCCGCACCTGCGACGCTGGGGCTTTGCCGCGCTCGCGCTCGTGTCGACGCTCGCCGCCTTCGCGTGGACGCGCGCTCCGCTGTCGCCCGCGCCCGACTCGGCCGTCGACGTGCGCGAATACGCCGAGGAAGCGCTGTTCGAGGCCTTCGGCGCGCAGCAGATCGAGAAGTTGCGCACGCGTTCGCAGTCGATGCAGACGCTGCGCGCGTGGCGGATCATCGGCGCGCCCGTGGGACTCGAGGACCTCGGTCGCGAGTACGCCGATCCGCTCGAAGGGCTCGAGGACTTCAAGGGCGCGCGCCTGCGCGTGCCGGAAGACCACGCCACCATCGGCGCGGCGCTCGAAGCCGCGAGCCCGGGCGACATCGTGCTCGTCGGTCCGGGCGTCTACCGCGAAAACCTGAAGCTCGGCTACCGCTCGATCGCCGTCGTCGGGGTCGGGGGCGCGGCTCGCACCGTGATCGATGGCAGTGGCGAGCGCATGCCGACCGTGTGGAGCGGCACGAAGGACGCACCGCCGAGCGAGACGCCGTTGCGCGTCGTCGTGCGCGGGCTGGGCATCACTGGCGGGCTCGGCCTCAACGTGCCGTCGACCTACCCCGGCGGCGACTGGTACGGCGGCGGCGTGTTCATCATCGGCGGCGCGCTCGACGTCACGCTCGAGGACTGCGCCATGTGGAACAACGGCCGCGAGGGCACGACCTTCGGCGGCGGCGTGCTGCTCTCGGGCGGCAACAACCGCATGCTCGTGCGACGCTGCCTATTCGTCGGCAACGGCGCGTGGGCCTGCGGAGGTGGGGCGATGCTCGACAGTGGCTTCGGGCGCTTCGAGCACTGCACCTTCGTCGACAACTACTCCGGCAACTTCCTCGGACAGCAGGGCGGCATCGGCATCGCCAACGGCGCGGAGTTGGAGGTCGTCGATTCGATCCTGTGGGGCAACTCGGGCGAGCAGATCGCCGGTTTCCGTTCGTTCAGCGAAACGGTGAAGATGACCGTGCAGCGCAGCATCGTCGAGCGCTCTGGGGTCGAGCGTGGCATCCGCGCGCTCGCGCCCGCGTTCCGCGATGCGACCGGCTCGGACTGGCGCCTGTCGGCCGAGTCGCCGGGGCGCGCGGCCGCGCTCGGGCCGGAGTTCTCGGAGACGGTGGGGGACCTCGGTGCGTTCCGCTGGGTCGAGCCCACGCCCGCCACGCGTGTGGAAGACGGCGGCGCGCGACTGATGCTCTCGCTGCCGCGCGGACTCGACTCGCTGGGCGTGGGCGCCGCTGCCGAGCGGCAGAGCGCGAGCGCCCAGCCGCTCGTGCGAGTGCCCGAGGACCAGCCGACGATCCAGCGCGCGCTCGACGTTGCTCCGGAAGGTGCGCGCATCGTGTTGAAGGCGGGCCTGTATCGCGAGGCGCTGCGCGTGCGGCGCCCGGTGACGATCGTCGGCGAGCTCGGCGCCGCGGGCACGGTGATCGACGCGCGCGGGCTGGGCGCCGCAGTGCTCGACGTGCAGTTCGCGACCGCGGACGAGTCCGAGCGCGCGCGTGTCGGCGTGCGCGGCGTGACGCTCACCGGCGGCATCGGCCGACTCGTGGTCGGCATGGGCGGGTCGTTTGGAGGCGCGCTGGCGATCAGCGGCCCCGTCGAAGTCGAGCTCGAAGGCTGCGCGCTGTGGCGCAACGGAGAGATCACGCACACCAGCCGCGGAGGGGCGGTGTACGTCGCGGCCGATTCGATCGCGCGGCTCTCGCGCTGCCTGCTCGCGGGCAATGAGGCGGAACTCACCGGCGGCATCGCCTACGTCGAAAACGGCGAGCTCGACCTGCGTGACTGCACGCTCGTCTCCAATCGCTGCGTGCCGCGCATCGGATTGCCGTGCGGTGTCGCGCTCGGCAGTGGCGCGAAGGTCCACGTCGAAGGCGCGTTGGTGTGGGACAACCTCGGCCAGCCCTTCGCCGTGCTGCCGCAGGTCCTCGGAGCCGCGCTCAAGGTGCGGGACTCGAACGTGCAGGGCGACTCGAACGTGCAGGGCGGCTGGGAGGGCAGCGGCGTCATCGACCTGCCGCCGAATTTTCGCGATCCGCTCGACTCGGACTGGCGCCTCGCGCCGCACTCCGCCGCGGACCCTGCCGCCGAGTCCGGGGCCGAGTCCGCGTCCGAGTTCAGGATCTACGGCGCCCTGCGCTAGCGGCACGCTTCGGCGGCCGTCGTTCGCGCGCGCCGTTTCGCGCGCTCGGGCGGGCTGGGGCAAGGACTTACGGCGCTCGGGGCCTAGTCTAAAGGAGCGCCTGCTTGACCTAAAGGTGGCCCGAATTATGCTCCGCGAGGTCGTTTTTATTCTCTGGGGCTGCTCGACAAGCCCCACATCGCCATCCTGACCCCGGCCGCCCGCGCGCCGCACCCCCGCCGCGGACGACTCTCCCCCAAGGAGCACCCCGATGACCGCTGACCCGACCCTGCGCACCTTCCTGCAGATCCCCTACGACCAGATGGAGGTCATGAACCTCGAGGCCAAGGCGCAGCGGATCGAGCGCGTCGATCCGGACAAGATCAAGAAGGAGCGCATCAAGTACCTCGAGAGCGAGAAGCGCATCAAGGCCGTCACCGTGTGCTTCACGGATCTCGAGGGTCGGCTGCACATGCTCGACTACGACAAGAAGTTCCTGCTGAAGAGCTACGACAACCTGACCTTCGACGGCAGCTCGATCCGCGGCTTCTCGGTGCAGGCGGAGAGCGACCTGCGTCTGGGCATCGACTGGGCGTCCTTCTACTGGCTGCCCTCGGACGTGTTCGGCCCGGGCAAGGTGCTCATCTTCGGCGAGGTCTTCGGTCGCGACGGCCGCACCTACGAGGGCGACCTGCGCGGCCGCCTCAAGCAGTACCTCGCCGAGCGCTACGAGAAGGACGGATCGATCTGCTACGCCGCCAACGAGATCGAGGGCTTCCTGTTCAAGGGCCGCGACGCCGAGCGCCACTTCCACGAGACCGACCGCTTCGAGTACGTCTCGACGGGCGGCTACTACCACTCGCTGCCCTCCGACCCGCTGCGCACGTTCATCGACGCCGCCGCCGAGGCCCAGCGCGCCATGGGCTTCACCAACGAGAAGGACCACCCGGAGGTCGCGCCGAGCCAGTTCGAGATGAACTTCTCCTACGCCGAGGCGCTGATCGCCGCCGATCAGTTCCAGCTCTACAAGCTGCTCTGCCGCCAGATCGCCGCGCGCATGGAGATGACGGCGTCGTTCCTGCCCAAGCCCGTGGTCGGCATCAACGGCTCGGGCGCGCACACCAACATCTCGGTCGGCAAGGGCAAGACCAACCTGTTCCACGACAAGAAGGGCCAAGACGGCGTCTCGAAGCTCGCGTGGCAGTTCATCGACCGCACGCTGAACGCGGGTTCGGACCTGTGCTTGGTGCTCAACTCCAGCGTGAATTCCTATCGCCGCCTCGACCCGCACTTCGAGGCGCCCAACCAGATCAAGGTCTCGCCCGTCGACCGCGGCTCGATGATCCGCATCCCGCTCGGCAACGAGAAGAGCGCGCGCATCGAGGTCCGCTCGGTCGGCCCGGACACCAACATCTACATGACGCTCTACGCGCTCTTCCGCACGGGCTTCGAAGGCCCCGAGGCCGACGCGAAGGACGAGGCCAAGCGCACGCGCACGCGCTTCCTCCCCGACAACATCTTCGACAGCATCCGGCTCTTCAAGCAGAGCGAGTGGATGCGCCAGCTGTTCGGCGAGCGCGTGCACGACAAGTTCGCCGAGCTCAAGCTCGCGCAGGCGGAGCGCTGCCCCAAGGCGCTCGGCACGATGGTCAAGGCCGCCGAAGTGCAGTTCCACCACGAGGTCACCAACCAGTACCTCTGGAACCGCTTCTAGTCGCGGCGGACGAGCCTTACGAACGCGCGCGCCCCGCGAGTCAGTGTGGACTCGCGGGGCGCGCGCTGCGTCGTGGGAGGTGGCGTGCCGAGACGCGAACGGCGGTCAGGGACAGAACTGCACGCTGACGGCGTTGGTGGTGTTGAAGGTCAGCGGGCCGCCGATCGGGTCGCGGAAGATGAACTGGAAGTTCCAGACGTCGCCCGCGCGGATCAGCGCGGTCGGCTGGCTCGGGTCGCTGAAGACGATGGGGTAGAGCGCGTTGCCGAGCGGTCCGGCGTAGGTCACCGGCAGGCGGCGCACCGGGGCGCCGAGGCACAGGTTGCCGTCGCCGAAGGGCAGGAAGTTGCGGCTGCGGCTCATGTAGAAGCGGCCGGCGTGGGCGGGCGGCACTCCGGTGGCGGAGAGGGCGAAGCCGCCGACCGCGAGGGAGCTCGAACCCAGCGCAGCGCACTCGCCGCCGGTCGAGAAGGTGTTGGGGGTCGAAGAGCAGTAGCTCGTGAACGTGCAGGCCGCCATGCCGTTCGCGGCCCAGTCGAGGTCGCTCAGGATGCCGAGCGTCAGGTCGCCGGGAACCAAGTCGAGCACCAGATTGGCGGTGCCGCCGGCGGGGAACACGGTCGGGATCGCGAAGGGGATGTCCTCGATCGCCGTGCCCGGCGAGGGATTGGGGATCGTCTGGCTGCCGCTCTGGTCGACGGTCACCACCAGGCGCGGCCGCACACCGGAGACGTCGAGCGTGCCGACGAGCGGCAGCGCGAAAGGCACGGGCCCGACGGGCCCGGCGTTGCCCATCATGTCGAGGTCGAACGTCATCCGCGTCGGCACGACGATGTTGACGTTCCACACATCCGGCGTGCCGCTAGCGGTGAGCGTGCCGACGGCCGGCGCTTCCTGCACGAGCAGCACGTTGTCGATCGTGCCTTGTCCGATCGGCAGAGGCACGGTGAAGCCGCCGGGGAACACCGAGTTGGGCTGGCGCGTGCGGAAGGTCGGATAGTTCAGCTCGAGGGTCAGGTCCGCGTTGTGCGCCTGACGGCCGGCGGGGCTCACGGCGAGGCCCGTGATCGCGATCGAGCCGTTGGTGGTATTGACGTTGGCGCGGAAGGTGCCGCTCGGTTCGCCCGCGATCTGCGGCTCGCTCGTCAACGTCGAGTTGATCGGGAAGCTCGTGTTGTTGCACGTGCCAAAGATGTTCGTGCAGGTGATCGTGCCGGTCGGGTTGGTCGTGGCGTCGTAGCTGCCGATCGCGGTCCCCGGCAGCGGCAGGGCGACATCGAGCGAGATCAGCGTGTTGGACGCGAGCGAGTCGAGCGTGAAGTCGTAGCTCTGAGCAAGGGTCGCGGGGGCAAGCAGGAGGGCGGCGGCGAGGGTGCGAAGGCGCATACGAGCGTCCGAGCGGAAGGAAAGGTCAATGCCGCGGCCGCGAGGCCGCAGTCAGGATTCCCCAATCGTCCCCCACGGGCGCGCGGGCGGCAAGGGGGGTAGCGCCGGGCCAAGCGCAACGCCCCGCCTAGCGGCCGCCAATCCGCCCCGCTGATCCGCCCCGCTGATCCGCCCAGCCCAGCCCAGCGGCGGCTGCCCCGCTAAGATCCGCGTCCGCCATGAAGCCCTTCCGCGCCCAGTTTCGCCCCGCCCAGCTCCTACCCGTCACCCTCGTCGCCGCGCTCGTCGTCGCGACCCTCTCGCTCGGGACCAACCTGATGCACGCTTCGAACTCTGCTCTCGGAGAGGACGGCCAGCCTCCCGTCGGCTACTCCGACACCCCGCTGCTCCCCGGCCAGAAGTGGCGCGTGCACGACATCGAGCGAGCGGTCCCGCCGGTGGTGACGCCGGGCAGCGCGGGCGGCGCCCCGAGCGATGCGCTGGTCCTGTTCGACGGTTCGAGCCTCGCCGCGTGGACGGGCGGGGGCGGCGAGGCCAAGTGGCTCGTGAAGGACGGCTACGCCGAGGTCAACGGCAGCGGTGGCATCGAGACGCGCGAGCACTTCGGCGACTGCCAACTGCACATCGAGTGGGCCACGCCCGCCAAGGTCGAGTCGAGCTCGCAGGGCCGCGGCAATTCCGGCGTGTTCTTCCTCGGTCGCTACGAGATCCAAGTGCTCGACTCGTTCCACAACCGCACCTACGCCGACGGTCAAGCCGCCGCGCTGTACGGCCAGTTCCCGCCGTTGGTGAACGCCAGCCGCGGCCCGGGCGAGTGGCAGAGCTACGACATCGTGTTCCGCGCCCCGCGCTTCGATGGCGACACGTTGCTCTCGCCCGCGCGCGTGACCGTGTTCCACAACGGCGTGCTGGTGCAGGACGCGCGCGAGTTCATGGGCCCCTCCCGCCATCGCGAGGTCGCCAGCTATTCGCCGCATCCCCAGACCGGTCCGATCGCCCTCCAAGACCACGGCAATCCCGTCCGCTACCGCAATATCTGGCTGCGCAAGCTCTAGGACGACGCCCGGGCGCCGCAGGCTGGACGAACCCGCGCCCGCACCGGACAATCTCGCGCCATGGACATGCACTGCCTCTACCAGTTTCTCGCCACCTACGGTCCTTGGTCGGTCATCGCCGTCGGCGTCGGCTCCGTCGCGCTGTGCTTCCTCGCCTTCGGGGTGTTCGCGTATTCCGAGCTGATCGGCGAGCACAAGGTGGACGAGCACGCGCACGGCCACGACGACCACGGCCACGGCGCGCATCACTAGCCATGCGTGCGTCGGCCGCGCTCATCGCGGCCGCGATCGCTCTCGCCCTCGCGGTCGTCCTATGGCTCTTCCTCCCCGCCGGCGTGGAGGAAGTCGGTGCCGCCGAATCGGATGCGGGCGCAGCGGCGACGCCGGAACTCGCGGCGCGGCTCGGCTCGCTCGAAGAGCGTGCGGCGTCGGAGCGTCGCGACACGCAACATGGCGAGGTCGCTCCGGCGGCGGCGTCGGCGGAGGACGCGAATGCGGAAGCGACGAGCGCGCTGCGCGCGGTCGATGTACTGCGCGTGACCGATCATGCCCCGATGGCGGGCGTCGAGGTGCTGTGGTGGCCGCTGCCGCCGCGCGACAGCGGCGCGCCCGATTTGCTCGGGCAGTGGCTGCGCTGCTCGGGCGACGAGGCGAGCCTGCCGGAGGGTTACGAGCGAGCGGTCTCGAACGCCAAGGGCGTCGTGCTCTTGCCGGACACCGAGTTCGGCACGCGCGTGTTCGCGCGCTGCGAGGGCTGGAGTGGTCGCGCGGAGTTCGCTCCCGGCGAAACTCCCCCGATGCGCATCGAGCTGCATCGCGACGCGGCGCTCGCCGTGCACGTCGTCGATCGCGCGGGACAGCCGGCGGCGGGCGTGACCGTGGGCGTGGTGGGCGACCTCTCCATGCGCGGCTACGCGCAGGTGCGCGCCCAGACCGACGAGCGAGGCCTCGCGCGCTTTCCGCACGCCTATCATCGCCTTGGCGATGCCGTCGAGACGAGCGTGAGGCTCGCGGTCGTGCTCGAGGAACTCACGCTCGAGCCGGTCGGTCAGATTTTCGACGCGCGCCATCCGCCCGTGGAGCCGATCGAGCTCGTGCTGAGCGATGGCGGAGAGTGCGAGGTGCGCGTCGTCGATCGCGATGGCGAGCTCGTCCGTGAACCGCTCGACGTGCAGCTCACGACCGTCGGCGATGATGAGATCGACATCAGCGACTTCCAGCCGTGGTGGGGGAACGAGGTCGTGCGGCGCGAAGCCGTGACCGGCGGCAGCGCGCTCTTCCGCGCCATCGCGCCCGACATCGCCATGATCGCCACGGCGTCGCGACCCGACGGCCTCGCGCACTTCTCCGCGCGCGTTCCGCGCATTCGGCGCGCGCTCGAGCGCGTGAGCGTCGAAATCGTGCTCGATGGGAGCCCGCGCGTCGTCGGGCGAGCGCTGCGAGAGGACGGCACGCCGCTCGCGAGTTCCTCGCTCGGCGTGCGCTATCTGTGGACCGATGCCGACGGCGCGACGCGGGCCCACGGCCTCGAGGTCAAGCCGCACACCGACGAGCTGGGGCGATTCGAGCTCGAGCTCAGCCCCAGCGACTGGGGCAATGGCGAGGACGAGTCGCGGTTCGAGCTCGTGCAAGTCGACGCGCGCGGCGATGCCGTGGCGAGCGCCCCCGTGACGCTGCCCGCGCGCCTCACGCCGGGAGTGCTCGACGTCGGCGACGTGCGGTTGCTCGCTCTGCCGCTGCTGGCGAGCGGAGTCACGCTCGATGCGCAGCGCAGGCCGCTCGGTGGAGTGCGCGTGAGCGTGTACGCCCCAGCGCCCGATGGCGACAACGAGAACGTGGAACGCGAAGTTTCGACGGCGCACGCACTGAGCGACGCCGCGGGACGCTTCTGCCTGCGCCTGTCCGAGCGACTGCACGGCGTGCGCATCGAGGCGGGCAAGGATGAGCTGCGCAGCGAGCGCGTCGCGATCGAGCGCGGCGCGAGCGACGTCGAGCTCGTGCTCTCGCCCGGCGGCCAGATCGCGGGGCGCGTCGAGTGGAACGGTCTGGGCACGCTCGTGCGCTTGTTCATCCGGGCCAGGATGGACGGCTCGGGTGAGGGTGAGTCGGCGGTGCCGTGGGTGCCGGTGCTCGCCGACGGACGGTTCTTCGTGCGCGGAATGCGGCCGGGCCGCTACGCGATCGACGTGCGCACGCTGGAGAGCGCCGAGCCGCTCGCGAGCGTCGAGGGCGTGGACGTTCGTGGTGGCGAGACCACGCGCGATCCGAGGCTCGATCCGATCTCGCTCGGCGGCGCGCTGCGCGTGGCGACGCTCACGATCACCGACGGCTCGGGCGAGCCGCTCAGCAGAGATCTCAACGTCATCGCGCGCTACGCGAACACAACCGGCGACGACTACCAGTGGATTCCGATCATCGCCGGCCGTGCGGCGATCTTGGTGCGCGATCCTCCGCCCTCCGTGTCGGTGATGGGCGATGAGTACCTCACGCAGTACATCGAAATGCTCACCGACGATCGCACGGTCGTGATGCGTCCGGCGCCGACGGTGCACTTCCAGCTCACCGAGCGCGTCGCGCTGCCGCCGGACATCACGCTCGGCATCAACCTCGAGCACGAGCGCGGCGACCGGGCCGGTTTCTCGTGGCACTTCGAGCAGCCCGAGTTCGACGAGCACGGTCGCGCCGCCCTGCGCGCGCGCCTGGTCGGCAACTACAAGCTCACGCTGCGCGCCACCCTGCGAGGAGAAAACTGGAAGACGATGCAGCTCGACATGCCGCCGGTCGAGCTCCACATTCGCGAGCTGCCCGCCGAGCAGACCTTTGAAGTGCGCTGCCCCGAAGAGCCGCTGAAGGTCGTGCTCGAAGCCCTGCGGCGCCCATGAGCCGCGCGCCGCGCGCTCTCGTGCTCGCGTTGCTGCTCGCCGCGGCGGGCGCGTTCGCTTGGAGCGTGCGCGAGCGCGACGTTGGCCTCGAGAGCGCGCAGCCGAACGTCCCGGCGGCTGCGTCGCAAGACGACTGGAGGGAGCGAGGTGAGTCCCGACGCGTCGACGGCGAGTCGTCCGCGGAGCTCGAGAGCGCGAACGGGTGGCCCGCGTCCGAGGTTGGTTCGCGCGCGGGCTCGGTGCGCGAGGTGCGAGCCGTGCTCGCGGGCAGCTCGCGCGCGGTCGCTGGCGCCGAGATCCTGTGGTGGGAAGCGACCGACACCCGCGAGGAGTTCGACCGCTGGCTGGACGAGTCGCTGCCCGACGCGAGCCTGCCGAGCGATGCACGCCGAGTCGTCGCGGATGGGCAGGGCCGCTTTGCGCTCGACGCAGATGCTCGTGCCGTCCACGTGATCGCGCGCGCGCCGGGGCTCTTTGGGAGCGCGAGTTTCGAGTCCGGCGAGTGCTCGCCCTTGCGCGTCGAGCTCGCGTCCGAGAGGGAGCTGCGCGTGCGCGTCGTCGACACCGAAGGCCTGCCGCTGGAGCGCGTCCGCATCGAGCTGCGCGCGCAGCGCGCGAGCGAGACGATCGTGGCCGCGCGCACGCAGGCGGATGGCATCGCGACCCTCGTGCGCTGGATGGGATCGCCCGCGATCCGACTCAGCGCGTCCGAGGTGCTGTGGCTCGCCGTCGACGAGCTGCTCGAGGACGCGCCGGTCCGCGCGTTCTCTCTCCGTGAGCCTCCGGACGAGATCGTGCAGTTCACGCTCGCGCGCTCGGGGACGTGCGAGGTGCGGGTGCTCGACAGCGCAGGCGCAGGCGCGCGAGCGGCGCATGCGGTGCAACTCGCGCTCTTTGTTCCCGATCTCGTCAACAGCGGCCAGCTTCCGCCGGCGCAGAGACTCAGGTCGGTCACGCGGCGGTGCGAGCCGGGCAAGCCAGCGCTCTTCGAGCATGTCGAGCTCGGGCGCGAACTGGCGGCATTCGTGCGGTGCGAGGACTTCGACTTCGAGTTTCACGTCCGCGGCAGTTCTCCGCGCCTTCCCCGCGAGCGCGTCGTCCTCGAAGCTCGCGCCCCGAGCGGCGGTGGAATCGCCGGACGGTTGCTGCGCCTCGATGGCACCGTGTTCTCGAACGCGAGCCTGCCGCTCGACGGCGTCCCTGATCTGGAGGCCGAAGTGGGCCTCACGATCTCCGCGCGGCTGCGCACGGACGCGGAGGGCCGCTTCGAGATCGCCTTTCAGCATTCCACGGAGCTCTCCGCAGGCGTCGGGCTCGATGCCTTTGAGTGCGACTCGCACGGCCGCGCGCTCGGCCGCGTGCGGCTGCGCATTCCGGGCGAGGCGATGGTGCAGCGCGTCGAGCTCGGCGACGCGCGCATGGAGCCGTTGCCGGTTTTCGCGAGCGGGCGTGTGCGGTTCGCGACGGGCGAGCTCGCGGGAGGTGCGATGGTCATGCCCCGCGGGCGCGAACAAGAGTCGAGCTGGTTCACCTTGGACCGCGCGACGTCGAGTTGGCGCGTGCGCTGCGACGCGCGGGGGAACTTCGAGCTGCGCACGCCGCTGCGCGCCGCGCAACTCGAGCTCGAGGCCGCGAAGGACGGCTACACGAGCGAGCCGGTGAGCGTGACGGCCGCAAGCCGCGATGTCGAGCTCGTGCTGACACCGGAAGCGACGCTCGCGGGACGCCTCCTGTTGCACGAGTCGGTCGCCCCCGAACGTTTGCGCGTTCGCGTGCGCGAGTCGATCGAGTCACCCGCGCTCGCCCTCGCCACGCCGCTCTTCGACGGCACCTTCGAGTGCCGCGGCCTGCGCCCCGGGACGTTTCTGCTCGAGGTCCACGAGCGGCAGACGACCCGCGAGTTCGCGCGCGTGGAGGGAATTCGCGTGGAGAGCGCTGGGGCGACGCGCGATCCGCGGCTCGAGCCGCTCGACCTGTCCGGGGAACTGCGCGAGATCACGCTTTCGCTGGTCGACTCGCGCGGCATCCCCATCGCGCACCTGCCCCGCGTGGAGCTCTTTCACGGCGGGCCCAAGGCGGAGTTCGAGTGCGGCGATTCACGCGTTCGCTTCCTGCGCGGCCTCGCGCCAGTCGACGTGCTCATCACCTGCAAGTCGTACTTGCGCGAGTTTCTTCCCGACGTGCGAGCGAGCGCGACGATCGTGCTCCACGAGGCGCCCACGCTGCGCTTTCGTCTGTCGGAGCCCGACCATGCCGCGCTGCGCGGGGTCATGCCCACGCTCGCGCTCGAGCCGCAGCGCGCGGTGGAGCTCGGTGACGGCCAGACGCAGGCCTTCAACGGTGCTCGCCACGTCGACATGAGCGCAACCATGGCGGGTGAGTACCGGATGAGGGTGTATCTGTGGCGCGCGTGCGATGGCAGTTGGTCCCACGCGGAGCTGCCGCTGCTCGAACCTCGGCGCATCGAGGTGGTGAAGGGACCGACGCTGCAGGAATTCGACGTGCTCTGCGACCCGACGGAGTTGGCGCGGGTGGTGTCGCAACTGGTAGACAAGTGAGCATGCGGCGAGGGACGTACTTGATCGCGAGCCTCGCCTTGGGGCTGTTGGCGCTGCTGTGGGTCGCGTGGAGGCTCGAGCGGGACGCCGCGGTTGCGCGCTCGGGAGGCGCGCAGCCGCAGTCGGCCCTGCCGCGGGAGCTGGCGGAGGCGCGACCGACGGACGATCTGTCGGCGGGGAATCTGTCAGCGGGTGAGCTGTCGGCGCCGCAGCGCGACCGTGTGACGGCGGGCAGCGGAGAGCTCGAAGGAGTGGCGCTCGCGGTGCGCGTGCTGGCGGGCGGGACGTTGGATCCCGTCGCGGGGGCGGAGGTTCTGTGGTGGCCGTCGCTCGATCCCCGACAGGGAGATCCCGACGAGCTCCTGCGGCGGCTGCTGCGTTCCGCGGAGTCGCGCACGCTGCTCGCGAGCGCGCGCCGCACGCTGAGCGACGCTCGGGGCGACGCCGCCGTGGGCGATGCGGAGCACGGCGTGCTCGTGCTCGCGCGCGCGGAGGGACGGCTCGGGATCGCGCGCTTCGTGCGCGGCGAGTCGCCGCCGCGCGAGGTGCTCTTGCAGCCGGACTTCGCGATCGAGGCGCGCGTGCAGGACGAGTCAGGAGCCGCCGTCGCTGGCATCGATGTCGAGCTCCGGCCAGTGGACGACGAACGCACTCACATGTCCCTGCGCGAGCGCAGTGGCGCCGACGGGCTCGTGCGCTTCGAGCACGCTGGTTTCGCGTGCGCGAATTGGAGCGAGGGTGCGGAGGTCGGGACCATCGCCGTGGCGGAGCCGGTCGAGCCTGCGGCGGAGTTCGAGTTCGCGTTGGAGGATCCGCCGCGGACGCCCGTCGAGCTGGTCGTGCAGGCGGGGGGCGAGTGCGAAGTGCGCATCGTCGATGAGCAGGGCCGACCGGCGAGCGGCACCTTCGACGTGATTCTCGGCTACTTGCCAGGCGATGACGTGGAGCTCGAGGAGCTCGATCCGAACTGGCTGCAAGGGGCGCGGCGCAGCGCCGTCGAGGGTCCGTCCGTGATCTTCCGGCGAGTGCAGTCGGGGCGCCATGTGCTCGCCAGCGTGCTGCGCAGAGGTCGCCCTCCCGTGCATCGCGCGATCGGCGCGGGTCCTGTGGACGCGCAGAGCCGTTCGGTGATCGAGGTGCGACTCGGCCGCGCGTGCACGCTGGTGTCCGGTCGCGTCGTGGCGGCATCCGGCGCTCCGCGGCAGCAGGTCGTGCTCGATCTGCGCGTGGAATCCGAGAGCTTTTTCGAAGGTGTGACGCTGGCCTCGCCCACGCGCAGTGACTCCGACGGACGCTTCGAGTTCGAGGTGGAGAGCGCGCAGTGGGCTCAACTCGGCGAGATCGCGCTGCGGCTGTTGGAGCTCGATCCGGCGCGCGGGGAGGTCGCGGAAGCGAGCCAGCGCGTCGTGTCCAACTCCGGCGAGCGCCGCGTCGAGCTCGGCGAGCTCGTGCTCGTGGAACGCGCGCCGTACGCGAGCGGCCGCGTGGTGACGAACGAGCTCGCGCCCGTGTGTGGCGCGTGGGTGATGGCGGCGATGGCGCACGACGATCTGGGAGCCGCGGATGAGAGCGTTCTCGATGCGCTGCCCAACTCGCGCGTGCTCACCGACGCGCTCGGACGCTTCGAGTTGCGGCTCGGGCAAGGCAGCAGCGCCTCGCACCTGCTGGCGGGCAAGGGCGAGCTGCGCAGCATGGCGATCCGCACTTCGGTGGGTGCGCAGGACTTGCAGATCATGCTCCAACCGCGGGCGGAGATCGCGGGAAGGCTCGCGCTCGACGCCACGCTTTCCCCCTCGCGCGTGCTGGTGGTCGCGACGCGCAAGGACGCGTCCATCGACTGCGAGCGCGTGCTGCGCGTGCGCCCCGAGCCCGATGGACGCTTCGTGCTGCGCGGCGTTTCCGCTGGCGAGCACTCCATCAGCGTTCACGCCGTCGATGGCTTCGCCGAGCTCGGCCGCGTCGATGGCGTCCTCGCCAGCTCCGGCGAACGCACGCTCGACGCGCGACTCGACCCGCTCGACCTGCGCGCGAGACATCGCCTCGCGTCGATCGCGCTGCGCGACGAAACCGGCGCGGCGTTCGCGGGCGAAGTGTCCGTCGTCGTGCGCACGTCGGACGGCCGTGGGGAGCGCGCGGTCTTCGCACCCGTGCTGCAGGGCGTCGCCAGCGTGCTCGTCGGCGAGCCGCTCCCGCTCGTCACGATCTTCGCTCCGGGCCACCTCGCGCACATCCTCGAGGCGGTCGACGGCGATCGCAGCGTCACGTTGGTGCGTGCGCCGGCGCTGCGCTTCACGCTCGCCGATGGGCTCGAGCTACCGCCGCTACCGTTCCGGCTGGCGCTGCAGTTTCGAGCAGTCTCCGCCGCCGCGCAGGACCTCACGCGCAACTTCCCGCAGCCCGAGTTTGGCGGCGATCGCGTCGCGCGCTGCGAAGCCGTGTTGACGGGCAGGCTGCAGGTGACGCTGCACGTCGTGCGGCGCACACCCGACAGCTGGAACGCAGTCGAACTCCCGCTCGAGCAGCCGCTCATGATCGACGTGCGCGAGCGCGGCGAGCAGGCGTTCGAAGTGCGCTGCACGAGCGAGTCGCTCGCGGGCGCCGTGCGGGCTCTCGGCGGTCGCTAGCCCATCACTTGCTCGCGCCGAGGATCGGCCACACGAGCAGTGCGAGGCCCGCGATCACGTCGAGCGCCGCAAGTCCCGATGCGATCCACGCGAGCACGCCCGGCGAAGTCGCGCGCGCGCCCTGCGACAGATGCAGCGCGAGCAGCGTACCGAGCATTCCGACGCTCAGACCGAGCGTCCTCCTCCAATCGCCTCAGCAGGTGCCTTTGGCGAGCCAGAATCCCAGTGGCGCGATGCCGCCGGCGAGCAGGGCGTAGAGAGCTTTCATGCGCGCAATCTGAGCTCTCGACGGCTCGGTTTCCAGCCCGCGGGACGCGACGGCGCGCGGTTCGACGTTGCCGGTCTCGCGACCAACCCCGATGATCGGCCGCGTCATGCTGAAGTGCCGACGATCGCATGCGCTGAGCGCGATGTTCCTGACTTCGTTCGGAGCCTGCGCGCCGCCGCAGCTCGACATCGCGGCGGCTCCCGCCCCCACGGCGGTCCTGCGCGCGCTCTCGGACGCCGAGCGTCCGCAGGTGGAGCGGCTCGTCGCTCGCCTGCGCTGCGCGGCCTGCCACGAGAGCGCCAGCGAGCGCGTCACGCCGGAGCCCGCGCCCGACCTCGCCGGCATCGGTGCTCGCAAGACCCCTGAGGGACTGCGCCGCTGGCTCGCGTATCCGCAGGCCGCGAAGCCTGGCACCGCCATGCCCGACCTGCTCGCCAAGCTCCCCGAGCGCGAGCGGGAACTCGCGCTCGAGGAACTCGTTCACTTCCTCGCGGCGCAGGGTGGTCCACTCGCGCTCGCGGAGCGCGAGGTCGACGTGGCGGAGCTCGAGCTCGGACGACGGCTGTACCACGAGGTCGGCTGCGTCGCGTGCCACGAGCCTCAAGAAAACGCCGCCGACCTCGAGCGCTCGCTGTGGTCGTTCCCGGCCGAGGAGCGCCTCGCTCCGCAAGTCGCCGCGACGCTCGGCTCGACGGCCTTCGACACGGACGTCGAGGCGCTCGCGGCGTTCTTGCACGATCCGCTCGCTCGTCATCCGTCGGGACGCATGCCTTCGCTGCTCCTCGACCAAGTCGAGTCCCGTGCGATCGCGATCTACCTGCTGCGACACCGCGTCGGAGCCGAGGGGCTCGTGAAGCAACCGGGTTGGCGCTATCGCTACTACGAAGGCGCGTTCACATCCGCCGAGCCGGGCTTCGACGGCGCGACGATCGTGCGCGCGGGAACGCTCGAGTCGCTCGACGGACTGCCGGAGCATCGCCCCGACCGTTTCGGATTCGATTTCACGGGTCTGTTCGAGCTGGAGGTCGCGGGCAACTATGCGTTCTGGACGTGGTCCGACGATGGCTCGAACCTGTGGATCGACGGCCGCCTCGTCGTCGCGAACGACGGCGATCACGCGCCGACGGAGCGCCGCGGGGAAGTCCACCTCGCGGCCGGTTCCCACGCGCTGGTCGTGGCGATGTACGAGCACAGCGGCGGCGAGAACCTGCGCGTCGAATGGCAACCGCCCGGCGGAGAACGGCAGCCGCTCCCAGCGGGTTTCTTCGCGCACGGCGGCGGACGAATGCTGGCGCAGCCCTCGTCGTTCGCGCTCGACGCCGCGCTGGTCGAACGCGGGCGAGCGCGGTTCGCGGCGCTGGGCTGCAACGCCTGCCACGCGCTCGATGCGCACCAACTCGCCGCGCCCCGTGCGATGCCGCTCGCGGAACTCGGCGCGTGGAGCGGCGATGGCTGCGTCGGTACGACGGTAGCGCCGCGCGGTCCGCAGTACGCGCTCGACAGCGAGCAGCGCAGCGCCTTGCGCTCGCTCGTCGCCGCGGCCGACGCGCTCGCGCAGCCGCGCACGGACGAGGAACGACTCGAGCACGCGCTCGCGCGGCTCGACTGCCGTGCGTGCCATCCTCGTGGCGGTGTCGGCGGACCCGATCTCGAGCGCGCGAAGTACTTCCGCGCGCTCGCCGAGGCCGACCTCGGCAACGAAGGACGCTTGCCGCCCTCGCTCGACAACGTCGGCGCGAAGCTGCACTCGGCGTGGTTGGCGCGCGTGCTCGACGAGGGCGCGCGCGTGCGTCCGTACCTTGCGACGCGCATGCCCGTGTACGGAAGCGCAAACACGGACTCGCTCGCGCGGCTGTTCGAGCGCGTCGACGCGCGCGGCGTCGAGGACAGCGTGACCGAGTTCGACCCAGCGCTCGTCGAGGCCGGACGCAAGCTCGCCGGCAAGGCAGGGCTGGGCTGCATCCAGTGCCATCGCTTCAACGGCACCGAGTCCCTCGGCATCCCCGCGGTCGATCTCGCGACCGTGAGCGAGCGCATCCGCGACTCGTGGTTCCGGCAGTTGCTGTGGGATCCCAAGTCGCTGGGCATGAACACGCGCATGCCCGAGATGTGGCAGTCGATCGACACGCCGAGCGGGCGCGTGCAGCGCAGTCCCGCGCGCGAGATCTGCGACGGCGAGCCCGCGCGGCAGATCGAGGCGCTGTGGCAGTACCTCTCGCTGGGACCATCGATGCCGCTGCCCGAAGGGCTGGTCGTTCCCGAGCGTGAGTTCGAGCTCGTTCCCGCGCAGGGACCCGAACTCTGCGCGGTGTTCCTGCGTGGACACACGCCCCGCGGGCTGATGGTCGGACTGCCCGAGCAGGTGCACTATGCGTGGGACTTCGAGCACGCGCGCGCGGTGTGGGCGTGGCGCGGGAGGTTCTTCAACGCGGGGGGCACGTGGAACGGACGTGCGGGCGCGCTCGAGCGTCCGCCGGTGGAAGACGCGTACGAGTTCCCCTCCGGTGGCGCGCTGGCGAGCGCGCCCGACATCGCGCCGCGCGCGCACGGCTGGAGCCTCGACGCAGCGCGGCGGCCCGTGTTTCGCTACTCGCTCGCGGAGGTCGAAGTCGAGGAGACGCTCGAGCCGCAGCTCCGCAGGGGTGGAGCGATCCTCGTGCGCAAGCTGATCGCGCGCCGACGCCAGTCGGCGAGCCCGCAGCTCGCGTTGACGTTGCGCCACAGCGGCGCGGCGCTCGAATTCGTGTTGGAAGATGGCGCGTACGTCGCGCGCGCCGAGTGGGAGGTCGTGCCGTGAGCCTCACCCTGATGGCCTTGCTCGCGCTCGCTCAAGATGGCTCGAGAGAGGAACGCTACTACACGATCGAGACGTGCAAGCTGCCCGAGGGCGTCGAGCTCGAAGTCGGCGGGCTGCTTCAACTCGGCGACGGTCGCGTGATGGCGTGTACGCGCCGCGGCGAAGTGTGGACGATCGCCGAGCCGTTTTCGGACGCGCCGCTCGCCGTGCGCTTCGCCCAAGGACTGCACGAGCCGCTCGGACTCGTCGAGCACGCGGGCTGGATCTGGTTCGTGCAGCGCGGCGAGCTCTCGCGGATGAAGGACGTCGACGGCGATGGCCGAGCCGACACGTTCGAGACCATCTGTGACGCGTGGCCGATCTCCGGCAACTACCACGAGTACAACTTCGGACCCGCCGTCGATCGCGACGGCAACTTCTGGATCACGACCAACAAGCCGTTCGGTGACGAGCCGTTCGGACGCGCGAAGTGGCGCGGTTTCGCGCTCAGGATCACGCCCGATGGGACGATGACGCCGATGGCATGCGGACTGCGCTCGCCCGCGGGCGTCGGCTGCAGTCCGTGGGGCGAGCTCTTCTACACGGACAATCAGGGCGAGTGGTGCGGCGCCAGCAAGCTCGCGCACATCGAGCCCGGCGACTTCCACGGACATCCGTGGGGCACGTTCGCGTGCGAGGACGCGCTGTGGCAGTTCACGAAGCCCGGCGCTCCGCCCGACGGCACGAAGATGCCCGAGGTCGAGGGCCTGATGCCGAGCTTCAAGCTCCCGGCGGTGTGGTTTCCCTACGACAAGATGGGGCGCTCGCCGACGGGGCTGGCGTGGGACGAAACGAACGGCAAGTTCGGTCCGTTCCCGGGCCAGTTGTTCGTCGGCGACCAGTACCAGTCGTCCGTGCTGCGCGTGGCGCTCGAGCAAGTCGACGGGCACTGGCAGGGGGCGTGTTTCCCGTTCCGGCTCGGCTTCCAGTGCGGCATCATCCGCGTCGCTTGGGATCGCGAAGGGCGATTGCTGTGCGGCGAATCCGATCGCGGCTGGGGCAGCCTCGGGGGCAAGTCGATGGGATTGCAGCGGCTGGCGTGGACGGGCGAAGTGCCGTTCGAGGTGCGAGAGCTGCACGCCACGCCGCGCGGCTTCGAGCTGGTGTTCACGCGGCCGGTCGATGCGAACGCCGCGGCGGACGTGAAGAGCTACACGCTGTCGAGCTACACCTACCTGCTGCACGAGCCCTACGGCAGCCCGGAGACCGACACCGCGCCGTGTGAGATCGAGTCGGCGCTCGTCTCGCCGGACGGTCGGCGCGTGGCGCTCGTCGTGACCCCGCTGCGGCGCGGCTACGTCCACGAGTTCACGCTGCGGCTGTGCGCCGCGGATGGCGAGCCGATCCTCCACGATCGCGCGTACTACACGCTCGGTCGAATCCCCAAGTAGCCGACCCGGCGCGCGGCGGTATCCTGTTCGCCCCGTGTGGTGGACGATTCTCCTTGCGTTGCCTGTCTCGCTCGCGCCCGCGGCGCCGCGGCCCTCGTCGCTCGTGCGACCTCAGGAGGAAGTCGCGGAACTCGCGGGAAAGCTGCGCAATCCCAAGCTCACGCTCGACGAGCGCGTCGCGCTCGAAGAGCGGCTGCTGCTGTTCGGCGAGAACGGAGCGCGCGTGCTCCAGCGGATCGTCGAGGAGCGCATCAAGAAGTGCGACGAGCGTGCGAAGAAGTGCGAGAAGACCTACATCGCGGATTTCGACAAGGCGGCGAAGAAGCTCGTGGGCACGCGCCTCGACAAGCCGGCCCTCGCGGAAGTGGAGACGCTGCGCGCGCGGTTGAAAGACCTGCGTCGCGACCCTGAGCTCTCGAAGGACCGCCTCCACTCCGAAGGCGATCCCGCGCGCGAGCGGCTGTGCGCATTGCTCGAAGTGAGCGTCGAGCAGGTGCTCGAGAGCGCGCCGGAGCTCTCGAAGTTGCGCGAGTCGATCGGCACGGACCTGTACGAGCTCGAGCAGGACTTCGGCCTGTGGCTGCGCTGCAACCTCGTCCTTCCGCCCAAGAAGCGCTCCAAGGCCGTCGAGGATCCGCTGGGACGCTGGAAGTCGTTCGAGGGCGAAGAGTCGTGGATCTGCCTGCTCGCGACGCCGATGACACAGACCGATCGCGAGGTGCTGACGAGCAATCGCACGCTCGCCGTGGAGCTGCCCGAGCCGGAAGAGGCTGCTGGCGTGCTCGATTTGAATCGCCTGCGCATCCAGCTCGGCCTCGGCGCGCTCGCGCTCGACGTCAAGCTGTGTGCCGCGTCGCGCGACCACGCCAACGACATGCGCACGCTCGGATTCTTCGCGCACGAATCGCCGGTCGAAGGCAAGCGGACGCCGTGGGCTCGCGCCGCTCGGTTTGGCACGACCGCGGGCGCCGAGAACATCGCCGCCGGACAGGAGTCGGGCGCGGGCGCCAACCGCGCTTGGTGGTACAGCCCGGGGCACCACCGCAACATGCTCGGCGCTCACGCGCGCGTCGGACTCGGACGCAGCGAGGGCCTGTGGACGCAGATGTTCGGTTGAGCTCGCGACGCCCGCGCGCCGAATTCGCCGCGGCGCTCCACGCGCCGGTCGGGCTCGCTAACCTGTCCGCATGCCCAGAACGAAACTCGAGAAGTTGGCGTGGCTCGCGCTGGTGCCGCTCGTCGCGCTCTCCGTGACCCGCGCTCAAGACGACGAACCCCTGAAGGACGGCCAGTGGCTCTACACGCGTCATTGCGCGGGCTGCCACAACGACAACGGCGACGGCAAGGGGCCGACGATCACGCAGATGGGCCTCGTCGCGCGCGACTTCGCGCAGGGCGGCTTCGCGTTCGGCGACAGCCTCGAGCAGCTCAAGCGCACGATCACGAGCGGGATTCCCGGTCGCTCGCCGATGCCCAGTTTCAAGGGCGTGCTCGCCGACGAGGAGATGGACCTCGTGATCGGACACGTGCGCACGCTCTGCCCCAAGCGCGACGAGGGCGCGACGAAGAACACGGAGATGCTCGTCGTGAATCGTCCGGTCATCGCGCGCGGCAAGCTGCCGCCGATCACCGAGGGCGCCAAGGAGACGCCGCGTGGCTTGTTGATCGGCACGACCGAGGGCATGACCTTCGAGTACGACGTCGACCACGTGCGCCTGCTCGGCGTGCGCATGGGCCGCTTCGCGGACCGCGAGGACTGGGGCGAGCGCGGCGGCGCCTACCTGAAGCCGCTTGGAAGACTGATCTGGGACCGCGCGGACGGGCTCGATGTCGCGGTGGAGCCTCGGCCGGAAGCCAGCTACTGTCCGCTGGGCGTGCAACGCCGCGTGCTGACGAGCAGCTTCGTGTCCGCAGCCGGGCCGGGCTTGGAGTACGAGGTGCGCGATCACGACGGCAAGGGTCGCGTGCTCGCAACGCTGCGTGAGAGCGTGCGCACGCGCACGACCTCGTTCGGTCCCGCGATCGAGCGCTCGTGGCGCGTGCGGCCGGGGAGCCTCATGCAGGCGACGCTCGTGTTCTCGCCCGCGGAGGCCGAGCAGAGCAAGGGCGCGGCCGTGAGTTGGTTCGCGCATCGCCGCGGCGCCGATGGCGTCGACGTGACGGCCGTGCGACGGGTGTCGACGACCGAGGGCGTCGAGCAGTGGACCGCGACTTCGATCCGACTTCCGGCGTGGGCTCCGAAACTCGCCGCGTTCCTCGAGCAGGAGCTCGCCCAGTGATGCTCTCGCTCTTCCTCCAAGCCGCCGCGATCGCGGCCAGCGAGTCCGACTTCTACAAGGTCGACTACCTCGTCGCTCCGCAAGGCGAGCGCATCGAGGTCGGCGGACTCGACTTCCTTCCCGATGGGCGCCTGGTGTGCTCGACGCGCCGTGGGCAGGTCTGGATCGTCGAGAATCCGCTCGCGGAGAACGCCGCCGACGCGCAGTTCTCGCTGTTCGCCGAAGGCCTGCACGAGGGGCTCGGCCTCGAGGTCGTGAACGGCGAGATCTTCGTGCTGCAGCGTGGCGAGCTCTCGAAGCTCGTCGACGAAGACAAGGACGGCACCTGCGAGCGCATCGACACGTTCAGTCAAGGCTGGGGCTACTCGGGTCACTACCACGAGTTCGCCTTCGGCCTGCCGCGCGACGCGCAGGGCAACTTCTACGCCTCGCTCAACGTCTCCTTCTCCGACCGGCAGTGGTGGCACGGTCGCTCCGTCGCTCCGTACCGCGGTTGGATCCTGCGCATCAAGCCCGACGGCTCCTGGGAGCCGGTGGCGAGCGGCGCCCGCAGTCCGGCCGGCCTCGGCGCGACCTCGAAGGGCGAGATCTTCTACACGGACAACCAAGGCGACTGGATGCCCGCGTGTCCGATCTTCCACGTGAAGGACGGCGCGTTCTACGGTCATCCCGCGTCGCTCAACTGGACGAGCGAGTATCGCGACAGCGGCCGCACCGCGAGCGACACGCTGCCGCCGAACGTCGAGCGCGCGCGCGCCGCGCTTTGGCTGCCCTACGACTGGTCGCGCTCGACGGGCAACCTCGTCGAGGACACGACCGGCGGCAAGTTCGGTCCCTTCGGCGGGCAGATGTTCGTCGCCGAGATGACCAACGGCTATCTGCTGCGCGCAGGCTTCGAGGAGGTCGCGGGCCAGTACCAAGGTTGGGTCGTGCCGTTCCGTCACAAGGTAGGCTCGAACGTGCGGCTGCGCTTCGCGCCGGACGGCTCGCTCTTGTGCGGCTTCACCGACCGCGGCTGGGGCGGCCAGCCGCCCGGCGACGGCATCGCGCGTGTGCGCTGGAGCGGCAAGCAGCCGTTCGAGATCCGCGACGTGCGGCTGCTCGGAGACGGCTTCGAGATCACGTTCACCGCGCCGTTGTCGGAAGTCGCCGTGGCCGCGCTCGCGCGCGCCGAGGTGCGCCAGTACGACTACAACTACTGGTGGGAGTACGGCTCGCCCGTGCAGCACCTCACCGTGCGCAGCGTGGTCGCGACGAGCCTCGACGCGACGCGCACCAAGGCGACCCTGCGCGTGCCGCTCGAGACCGGCATGGTCGCGCGCGTGAAACTCCCAGGCCTGCTGTCGATGTCGGGGGCAGCGTTGCTCCACGACGAATTCGCGTACACCGTGAACGAGCTTCCCGGCCGCGTCGCGACCGGCGCGCACGTCGCCAAGCTCGTCGAGCAGCCACAGGCGCGCGAGACCGGGAACGAGGGCGTGCTGTACCTCACCGAGGGTGATGCGCTCGCGAGTTGGAACGCGACCGGTTGGCAGATGGGGGAGGTCAAGCTCTCCGACGATCGCCGCGCGCTCGTCGCGAACGCCGAGGCCAAGCACGACGACTCCAACGGCCCGACCGTCTCGAACATCGGCGGCGGTGGTCCCTCCGAGCTCGTGTCGAAGTTCGAGTTCGGCGACCTCGACTTCTCGCTGCAATTCCAGCTTCCCGAGGGCGGCAACTCCGGCGTGTACCTGATGGGGCGCTACGAGGTGCAACTGCTCGACTCGTCGGGCAAGACCGAGCTCAAGTTCGGCGACTGCGGCGGCATCTACGCGGCCGCCGATCGCGCCGCGTGGCCCGGTCGCGCACCGACGTTCAACACGTTCCGCGGCGCGGGCCGCTGGCACTGGATGAGCGGCACGTTCGAAGCGCCGCGCTTCGACGCGCAGGGCCAAAAAGTAGCCCACGCGAAGTTCAAGCGCGTGATGATCGACGACACGCTGCTGCACGAGGAGCTCGAGGTGCCGACGCCGACGCAGGGGGGCTGGGACGGCGAGGTCGCGCGCGGCCCGCTGCGCATCCAAGGCGATCACGGCTCCGTCGCCGTGCGCGCGGTGCGCGTCAAGGTGCGCGATCGCCTCGAGGAGCGCGGCGACTGGACGCCGATCTTCGACGGCCGCTCGCTGGAGGGCTGGACGATCTCCGACCAAGGCAACTGGAGCGTCGAGAACGGCGAGCTCGTCGGCCGCGGCGCCGCGAGCCACCTGTTCAGCCCGCGCGGCGACTACAAGGACTTCGAGCTGCGCGCCAAGCTGCGCATCAACACCGGCGGCAACTCAGGCCTGTACTTCCGCGTCGCCCACGGCTCCGGCTGGCCCGCGGGCTACGAGGCGCAGATCAACAGCACGCACACCGACCCCGTCAAGACCGGCTCGCTCTACCACTTCGCGCCCTTCAAGGCCCAGCTCGTCGGCCACGACACTTGGTTCGACTACCACGTTCTCTGCAAGGACGAGCCCGAAGGCACGCGCATCCAGATCCGCGTCAACCGCGTCCTCATCACCGACTACCTCGATCGCGAGCGCCGCCACGCCGAGGGCCACGTCGCCTTGCAGCAACACCACGACGGCTCCGTGATCCGCGCCAAGTCCATCGAGATCCGCGAGCTGCGCTGACTCGATCCTCGGGCGATCGTGCAGGGGCGCGGATTCGCGGCTCAGCGCAGCTCGATGCGTCGACCCTCGGCGGCGCTTTGGTACGCGGCGTAGAGCACGCGCACGGTCTCGAGGCCGAGCGCGCCGTCCGCTTCCGGGGCCGCGCCGACGGCGTGGGAATCGGCGACGGACTGCAGCATCGCCTGCTGACCCGAGCTCCAGTCCTCGTCGGGGATTGGCGTGGTCCAGCCGGCCTGACCGCTGATCTTCTCCATGATCGGCTCGGTGCCGAAGGTGCCGTCGCGCGGTGCGTAGGCACGCAGTGTGTCGATGGGCGAGAGCGCGCATTCGAAGCGGTGGTCACTCGCGAGGATCGTGAGGTGGCTCTGCATCCCGCCGAGCATGTGGTCGGAGCCGTGGGCCAGCCCAAGCGTGCCATCGTCGAAGCGAATCGCGCAGGTCCCGGCGCTCTCCGGCTGGCCGGGTGAACCGGCGACCTCGGCCATCACGGAGATGGGCCTCACCGGCTCGCCGCGCTGGCGCAGTCCTTCGTGTCGCTTGAGCCACAGCATCGCGCCGACGGGATGGGCGCCGAGCCGCAGCAGCGCGCCGCCGCCGACATGTCGCCAGTCGCGTGAGTAGGGCGAGTGCGACCCGGAGTGACTCTCCCAGCCGCGCAGCTCGCGGATCGTCCCGCCCGAGGCCGCGCCCAGTTCCACGGCGCGCCGGATCGCAGGCGCGAAGATCCAGTTCTCGCCATAGAAGAGCCGTACGCCGGCGCGCGCGCATGCGTCGACCATGGCCTGTGCATCTTCCACCGCTCGTTCGAGCATCGTGGCGCGAGAGGCGCATGCCACGGTCTCCGCGCTCGAGCCTTCGCCGAGGCCCTGACCCCAGAAGGCGGCCAGCGGCTTCGTGCACAGCACATGCTTGCGTGCCGACGCAGCGCGCTCGGTGAGCTCGCGGTGCGCGCGGTTGGAGACGCACAGGTCGACGAGCGTGATCGCCGGATCGGCGAGTGCCTCCTCGATCGTGCAAGCTCGCGCGATGTCGTGCGCGCGCGCGAAGGCCTCGGCTCGCTGGCGGTCGCGCGATGCGACGGCGAGCTCGATCGGGCGTCCGTACACACGCCGCCAGCAGCGCGCCCGTGCGTGCGCGAGAAATCCGGTGCCGACGATCACGACCTTCAGCGGACGACTCATGGCGCTCCTTGTAGCAGGCCGAGCTGGCGCAGAAAGTCTGGCACACGCTCGAAGGCGTACAAGCCGGCAAACACCGTCACTACGAGCGTCGCGAGCGCCATGCCGGCGACCCACAGCGCACCGCGTGTGCCTCGCGGTCGATCCGCACCGAGGTAGGCATCGCTCAGCTGCAGCTTGAGGAAGCCGAGATATGCCAGCGGCAGCAGTGCGCCGGCGATGAGGCTCGTCGGTACCACCAGCCACACCGAGAGCGAGCTCCAGAACACGCTCCCGAGCACGCCCGGCGTTGGCAGCAGGGTCGCGAGCCGATGTCCGCGCGACCCGCGCTCGAGAGCGAACATCTGTGCGCACGCAAGTCCCGAGCACACCATGTGCATGGTGACCGTCGTGAGCAGCATGCCCATCAGGCCGAGGTCGAACGCCACGCGTCCCCACACGGGCCCGAGCAGCCCGCCCAGCGTGCTCGCCGCCTCGACGGGCGAGATGGTCGCTCCGCTGAAGCCGTCGGCCAGCGTCGCCCCGGAGACGATCACGAGCAGGCTTGTCACCACGATGAACGGGAGCACCATGCCGAAGAAGATGTCCGCGATCGCGTACTCGCGGTGCTCGCGCCCCCAGTCGCGCTCGCGCAGCGAGTGGGGGTAGAGGAAGGTCATGTTCACTCCGACCGCCGTCGCGAGCCCGGAGAGAATCACGGGCAGCGCATCGACGCCGTGAGATGCGGCGGGAATCGAAGGCACGAAGCCGCGCGCGATCGGGAGCGGATCGGCGCTGCCGATGCGCACGGCGACGAGGCCGAAGAGCGCGACCACGGTCCACACCATCCAGCGCATCAGCCGCTCGACGCCACGGCGCACGCTCCCCGTGCGCTCGAAGGAGAGTGCGGTGACAACCGACCAGGCCAGCACCAGCGCGCCCATCGACCAGCGCGGCACGCTCATGCCGGCGAGATCGAACAGGTCGACGAGCACGGCGGAGGCCAGCGAGTACTGCGCGAAGTGCCACACGAGCGACGAGAGCACCGTGCCGATGGCCCAGCCCCACGCGAACACGGGTCCGGCATGCTCGCGCATCGCGTCGAACGGCCGTTGCCGCGTCGAGAGCGTCTGGTGCGCGATGGCTGCGAACACGACGCCTCCGAGCAGCATCCCGAGCGGCGCGACCCACAGCAGCTCGAAGCGGAACGCTGCGCCTGCGAGCAGGCAGGCCGAGGCCGTCCCGCCGCCGAGAGTCAGCGCGCTCTGCAGGTAGCCGGGCCCCCCGCGGCGCAGGTAGGCGAACGCTCGCGCGAGCCAGGGACGCCGAGCGACATCGGCCAGCCACGCGAGCTCTTCGTCCCGGGTCGCCACCATGGAAGTCTAGCGCTCGCGTTCGAGCTAGTCTTGGCCACTGATGGCCTCCCTTCAGGCTCGCGCCCATGCCCGTGTCGGCCTGCTCGGCAACCCTTCCGATCTCTACGGCGGCCGAGGTCTCGGCTTTGCCATTCGCGAGTTCGCTGCGACGGCCACGCTCGAGGACGCGCCCGCTGCGCACATCGACGGGGAACTCCTGCGAGCTTGCTGGCGCGTCTTCTCGCGCGAGCAGCGGATCGAAGCCAGCCTGCGGCCTTTCCGCCTCACGACGACGACAGGCGTGCCGTTCCAGTCAGGGCTCGCGGGCTCGAGCGCCCTGCTCGTGGCCGCGCTGCGCGCGTGGAGCGCGTGGTTCGAGCTGCCGCTCTCCCGCAGCGCCATTGCCGAGCTCGCGTGGCGCACCGAGAACGACGAGCTCGGCATTCGCGCGGGACCGCTCGACCGGCTCGTGCAGTCGCACGAGGGACTGCTGGCGATGGACTTCGCCGATCCGTGGCGCGCGGAATCCGTCGAGCGACTCGATCCGGCGCTCCTGCCTCCGCTCCTGATCGCTTGGCACGGCGCGCCCACGCAGAGCTCGGGCGATGTGCACGCGGGCGTTTTCGCGCGTTGGCGAGCAGGCGACCCGCTCGTGACCGAGGTGACCGCCGCACTCGCCGCGAATGCCGATCGCGGCCGGGCTGCGCTGGAGCAGGGCGAGCGAGAGGCCTTTCTCGCCTGCATCGATCGCAACCTCGAGCTGCGCCGACGCCTGTTCACGCTCTCCGAGGAGGATCTCGCGCTGGTTGAACTCGGCCGTGAGCTCGGTGCCGCCGCGAAGCTGCCTGGCTCGGGCGGTGCCGTGCTGTTTGCCTGCACCGATGAGGCGCAGCGCGAGCGCATCGAGCGTGCGTGTGTCGCTCGCGGTCACGCGACGCTGCGACCGACAGTCGCCAGCCCGCAGCCACGAGTGCGCGCCATCTTCCTCGCTGCGGGGTTCGCCACGCGCCTCTACCCGCTCACGCGCGATCGCGCCAAACCCCTGCTCGAAGTCGGCGGCGTACCGATGCTCACTCGCGTGCTGCGGCAGGTCGAGCGCGTCGCGGAAGTGCGGGATGGCGTCGTGCTCTCCAACGCACGCTTCTGCGCCGACTTCCGCACATGGCGTGCCGCGACATCCACGCGGCTCGCGCTCGAAGTACTCGATGACGGCGCACTCTCGAACGAGGCTCGCCGCGGCGCCGTCGGGGATCTCGCCCTCGCACTGGAATCGGCCCCGCCGGATGTCGATGCGTGGCTCGTGCTCGCCTGCGACAACCTGTTCGAACTCGAGCTCGCGCCGCTCGTCGCGCGCTTCGCGGCCCGCGGTCGCGGCCAGCTCGTCGTGCGCCGCGTTCCCGCTCCCGTCCCCGCCGGCAAGTACAGCGAGGTGCTCCTCGACGGCGAGCGCGTCACCAGCTTCCGCGAGAAACCCTCCGACCCGCGCTCCGAGCTCTCCGCCATCGCGGTCTACCTGCTGCCTCGCGACCTGCCCAGCCGCGTCCGCGACTACCTCGCGTCCGGTGGCAACCCCGACGCCCCCGGCCACCTCCTCGCCTGGCTCGCGCCCCGCACCCCCCTCGAGGCCATCCCCCTCCAAGGCCGCTGGCTCGACATCGGCAGCGCCGACGACCTCGCCCGCGCCAACCGAGAGTTCCCCGCCCCAGATCGGGCCTGATCTCCCGGCGCTCTTGCTCGACCGGCGGTTCATCGGCGCGCCAGTCGAGCGCGGGGCGTTCACATTCAAGCTCACGGCTCCGCCGTGCACCTCGAGTCTCAGCTCACGAGGGCGGCGGGGTCGCGGAAGACTTCGCGGTGGTGCCAGCGGAGCATCTCGGGGCGCGGGGACTGGCTCGCGTCGGCGGGGGAGCGGATCGGGCGGCGGTCGAAGGCGTGGAAGAGGGCTTCGGTGCGGGCGTCGCGAGCGAGTTCTCTCGCGACGCGCACGCGCAGGTTTTCGTCGAGCGTGAGCGCGCCGCGGTCGAAGCCGGCGTGGTGCATGCGGCACAGGCACAGGCCGTTCCAGACTTCGTCGGGGCCTTGGGCCGCGGCCCAGCGGATGTGCGCGGCCTCGATGCCGAACAATCGCTCGCGGTGGCGCGGAGCGATGTCGCACACGACGCAGCGCTCGTCGTAGGCGCTCAGCACGCGTGCGCTGAAGCGCGGATCGCGGACGATGCGCCACGAGGGCGCTACTTCGCGGACGACGAGCTCCGTCTCGGACGGCGGGTGCGTCTCCAGCGGCAGCGACGCCCCAGCACCGAGCGTTGCGCTCACCAGTTCTTCGCGCAGCGTCTCGGGCACGATCGATGCTGCGATGTGGTGTGCTGCAAGCCATGCGTCCGCTGGATGCGAGACGAAGTAGGCCGCCAGCTCCTGCGCGAGTCCGAACGACACATGCGCACGCATGGCGGGAATGCTCGGATTCCCAGAGGAATCGACGGGCACCTGCTCCGCTCCCTCGAGCTCCCACCACGCGACGCTCTCTTCACCGCGTCGCGCGAGCCGCCACACCGGCTGCTCGGGATGCTGCTGAGCTCGCAGCGGCCCAAACTGCTCGAGTAACTCGCGCAGCGCATGCTCCGCCTCCGCGAACTTCGCCAGTCGCCGCCCCGACAGCACTCGCCCGAGCGCGTACAGGATCACCAGCCGCTTGTGCGGAGCCCGCTCCCCACCGCGCGCCCACGCCGGCTGCCGCGCCACCTCACCCAGAAACTCGCTGAGATTCACTCAACCATCTCCAGATGCTCACTCTGTCCCGTCAAGTCGCTGCCACGAAACAGGATCTCGCCGTCCGGTATCGCACGCGCTGGCGCTCGGTCGAGTCTCAAGCTTGCTGGCGGAAGCGCTCGCGCAGGGCGCGCTTTTGGATCTTGGCGGTGCCGGTCTTGGGGAGCTCGGGGAGCAAGTGCACGGCGCGCGGGCACTTGTAGTGGGTGAGCTTCGTGCGGCAGAAGGCGATCAGGTCGGCGGGGGTGGCGGTGGTGTGGGGGCGCAGCACGATGGCGGCGGTGACGGACTCGCCCCAGATGGGATCGGGCAGGCCGAAG
>VGZD01000024.1 GCA_016872715.1 Planctomycetota bacterium | reverse complement strand
TCGAGCGCGGCGCGCGCGGCGGGGATCGTGCCACCGCTCGAGCGCAAGAGCTCGAGGCGCGCGTCGCCGAGTGCCTGCGTCAGGCGTTGTAGGTAGGCGCCGACGACGGGCGCGAGCGCGGCGTTCACCACGGCGGTCGAGAAGCGCTCGTACTCGCGGTGCTCGCGCACGAGTTCCGCGGAGAGCGTCAACGGCAGTCGCAGGGGCGCGAGTGCGCGCGCGAGAGCGCGCTCGATCTCTGGATCGGCGTAGGAGTGCAGCAGGCACACGGCGAGCGACTGCGGAGCCGCGCGCGCGATCGCTCGACGCAGGGCCGCGAGCTCGCGCGCGCTCGGCGAACGCACGGTCTGGAGTGCGCCGTCGGAGAGCCTCGGCCACGAGCGCTGTCCGACCTCGAAACGCAGCTCGCGCGGCACGAGGTCCGGCGGCTTGACGGGCCGCAGCGCGTAGAGATCGGGCCGATCTTGGCGCGCGATCTCGATCAGGTCGACGAAGCCTGCGTTGGTGACGAGCGCCGTGCGCGCGACGCGGCCCGTGAGCAGCGCGTTGAGTCCGACGGTCGTCCCGTGCACGACGCGCAGCTCGCGCGGTCGAGCGTGGGGGCCGAGCCCGAGGCGTTCGAGGCCCGCGAGCAGCGCGCGCGAGGGATCGTCGGGCGTGCTCGGCACCTTCTCGAGCCGCACGCGGTTGCCTTCGACGAGCGCGAGGTCCGTGAACGTGCCGCCGGTGTCGATGCCGACCACGGGGCCTTGGGGGCGGGAGGTCACGGTGGGAGTGTAGATGTTGCTACCCTGTCGCGCCCGCAGGGGCCCGCACTCGCCGATGCCGCTCGTCCTCGCGCTCCTCGCCTCGTACCTCCTCGGATCGATTCCGTTCGGCCTCGTGCTCGTGCGGCTCGCCAAGGGCATCGACTTGCGCAGCGTCGGCTCGGGCAACATCGGCGCCACCAACGCCATGCGCGCCGCGGGCAAGCCGGTCGGCCTCGCGGTGTTCGTGCTCGACTTCGCCAAGGGCTGGGTGGCCGTGTTCGCGTTCGCCGGTCTGTTGGCCCAAAGCGAGCCCCTCTCGTGGACGGCCACGGCCTGCGGCGCCGCGAGCGTGCTCGGTCACTGTTTTCCGCTCTGGCTGCGCTTTGCCGGCGGCAAGGGCGTGGCGACGGGCTGCGGCGTGCTCGTGGCGCTCGATCCGTGGATTTGGGCCGTCGGCGGCGCGGTCTGGCTCGCGACGCTGGCAGGAGGACGCATGGTGAGCCTCGCGTCGATCGCCATGGGACTCGCCTTTCCGGTTGCGGCTTGGCTGCTCACCGCGCGCGCGGAGCCGACCGCCGCCGCCGCGCTGCTCGCGCTCTTGATCCTCGTGCGCCACCGCTCGAACATGGCCCGCATCGTGGCGGGAACGGAGTCCAAGATCGGCGCCAAGCGCGCCGCCGCGCCCGGAGCCGGTGGTGGCTGACGCGCGCGACGAGCAACTGCGGCGCGCGGTCGTCCTCGGCGACGGCAGTTGGGGCACGGCGCTCGCGCTCCTGCTCGCGCGCAAGGGCGTCGAGGTCAGCGTGTGGTGCAATCAACGCGCGCACGCGGATGAGTTCAACGCGGCGCGCGAGAACCGGCGCTACGTGCCGGGCGTGGCGCTGCCGGCGAACTTGCGCTTCAGCGCGGATGCGCATGCGGCGGCGGCTGGCGCGCAGCTCGCGATCAGCGCCGTTCCGACGCAGTTCTTGCGCACCGTGGCGGCGCGCTTCGAGGACGCGCTCGGGGGCAACGTGCCGATCGTGTCGGCGAGCAAGGGACTGGAGATCGAGACGCTCGCGCGGCCGACCGAGATCCTCGAGAGCGTGCTCGGGACGCGACCGCTCGCGGTGCTCTCCGGTCCGAGCCATGCCGAGGAGGTCGCGCTGGGCAAGCCCGCCACCGTGGTCGCGGCGTCGAACGACGCGTGGGTCGCGAGCCGCACGCAGGCGGCCTTCAACGGCGAGAGCTTCCGCGTCTACACCAGCGATGACCTACTCGGCGTCGAGCTCGGCGGCGCGCTCAAGAACGTGATCGCGATCGCGGCGGGCATCAGCGACGGGCTGGGGCTGGGCGACAACGCCAAGGCGGCGCTCATCACGCGCGGCATGGTCGAGATGGCGCGCGTCGGCGTCGCCCGCGGCGCGCGCAAGGAGACGTTCTTCGGCCTCGCCGGCATCGGCGACCTCGTCACGACCTGTTGCTCGCGCCACTCGCGCAACCGCGCGGTGGGCGAGGCCATCGGGCGCGGCGAGACGCTCGAGAGCCTGCTCGCGCGCATGAAAATGGTCGCCGAGGGCGTGTGGACCACCAAGGCGCTGTTCGGGCCGGAGTCCGAGCTCTCGGGCGTCTCGATGCCGATCGCGGCCGAGGTGCACGCCGTGCTGTTCGAGCGCAAGGACCCGCGCACGGCCGTGGCCCACTTGATGCGTCGCGAACCCGCGCCCGAAATGAAAGGCCTCGTCTGATGAGCTCACCGCAGGTTCTCTTTCCGACGTTCCTCCTGTTGACGGTCGCGCTCCTGGGACTGGTGGTCTACACCGGCCTCAAGGCCAAGCTGCGCCTGCACCTCGCCCTCGTGGTGCTCACGCTGATCTCGCTCGCGCTGGCGATCGTCGCGGCGCTCGCGCTCGGCAAGCTGTATGACCTCGAGTCGGCGGGCTGGATCACGCCGGTGCACCTGAAGATCGCGCGCATCGCCACCTACGCCTACGTTCTGCCGACGGTGACGGGCGTGATGATGTTGCGCGACCGCAAGCACCGCAAGCTGCACTTCCGCACGGCGATGGTCCCGCTCCTGCTGACGGTGCTCGCGGCGATCACGGGCGCGTGGATGATCTTCCACGCGACGCCGTTAGCCGCGCAGTCGTAGCACGATCCACGGCACGACGATCATCACGCCGTTGGCGAACAGCGGGATGCCCGCCAAGAGCACCCACACCCAGCGCGCGCGGATCGAGAGCAGCGCGAGGATCGCGCCGGGGACCGTGAAGGCCGCCGAGACGAGCAGGGTCGAGAGCAGGTCCGGCCCGTGGCCGGGGTCGAGCGCGCGCCAGAGGATCGCACCACCCCACACGGCGGCCCCGGCGGTCGCGAAGCACATCGAGGCCATCCAAGTGCGGTGACGGCGGCGCACCACGCCCGAGATGGGGTAGAGTCGGCGCAGGGGACGAGCCATGGGCCCATTCTGGCCCCATCCCGAGCGCGGACCAAGCGCCGCCCGCGGCCGCCGTTGGCGCGAGAGCCACCCAACCCGTAGACTCTCCGCCCCCCTTTCAGCAGATACTCATGGGTCGGGGCGTGGCGCAGCCTGGCTAGCGCGCTTCCTTGGGGTGGAAGAGGTCGGAGGTTCAAATCCTCTCGCCCCGACCAGCTGCTCGTGTGCGCGCGGGCGTCCCGGTGGGGCCCGGGGCCGAAATTGGGCGCGGAAATTGGGCGCGGAGACTGGGGGCGGAGACTGGGGGCGGTGCTCGACTTGGGCGGGTGGCAGCTCAGGTGATGTCGAGCGCGAGGATGCGGGCTGCGCGCGGCTGCTCCTCGATGTCGAGGCGCCACTCGTGCGAGCGTGCGTGGCAGTGGCCGGACGCGTCGCACACGTAGGCGAGCGCCTGCACGCACACGAGGCCCGAGCCGGCGACTCCGAGCGGTACGCGCGTCTCAGGGTGCGTGAGCGGGCCACAGACGTGTTTCGCGGCGACGAGTCCGCCTTCGCGCAGCACTCGGAACTGCGACGGCGCGCTGGGCGCCATGCGCTCGCCCGCCTCGAGCGGCACGCGCAGCACCAGCTCGCAGGCGCCGGTCGCGAGTCGGCGACGCAACTGCGGATGACGCACGGTCTGCGGCCAGTGCGCGAGCGGCGCGCCATCGAGCTGCGCTGCCTGCGCCACGATCGGCACCGGCACGAGCGGGAGCGGCAGAGTGCGCACGACGTGCTCGACGAGGTCGATCACTCGCACGACATGGTTGCCCGTGTCGGCGACGTACAGGCGCTCGCCCGCGAGCGAGAGCCCACCGGGCTCGCAGAAGCGCGCTCGCTCGCACTCGCCATCGACCCAACCGGCGCTCGCCGCGCCCGCGTAGCGCGACACCGTGCCCGTGTCGGGATCGAGCAGCTTGATCTGATGGTTGTAGCTGTCGGCGACGTAGGCCAGCGCGCGCTCGGGGTCGAGGCTCGGATCGCAGGCCAGCGCGAGCGGATGGCGGAAGCGTCGTCCCAGCCCCGCGCCCTCCTCGTCGCCGAAGTGGAACAGGTCGCGCGGCTCGCTCGCGCCGCCCGCGAGCGTGGTGACGCGCCGCGTGTCGAGCTCGAGCGCGCGCACCGAGCTCGACTCGGAGTCCGCCACCAGCACGCGTCGGCCGAGTCGCGCGAGGCCGGATGGTTGCGCGAGGGCGGCGAGTTCGAAGGCGCCGTCGCGGCGCAGCTCGCTGCCGTCGCCAGCGAGCGGCCGCATGGACTGCGTGCGCGGGTCGTAGCTCCACACCTGATGCAGACCGGCCATCGCGACGAGGATCTCGCCGTCGACGGCGCACAGGTCCCACGGAGAGTTGAGCGCGGCGGAGCGCGCCCTCGGCGGCCGCGCGCGCTCGTAGCCCTGCCGCCCGTTGCCCGCGACCGTCTCGACGCTCCCCGTGCGCAGGTCGATGCGGCGCAGCGCGTGGTTGCGCGTGTCGGCCACGTACAGCGCGTCATCGAGCCGCGCGAGCCCCTGCGGACCGCGCCAGCGCGCCTGCGCGGCCTCGCCGTCCTCGAGCCCCGCCAAGCCGCTGCCGAACTGGCGCAGGAAGCGCCCCTCGAGGTCGAGCTCGAGCACGCGATCGTGGCCGCTGTCGGCGATCCACAGTCGCTCGCGACCTGCGTCGGCGAGCAGCTTGCCCGGAAAGCGCAGCTCGCGTGGCAGAACGCGCTGGCTCTCGAGCCGCAGTGGGAGCGCGCTCGGCTCGAATGAGCCGGGAAGCGCGTGGTAGTGCTCGAGCGCGGCTTCGACGAGCGCGTCGAGCACCGCGCGCTGGCCTTCACCGGAGAGCTGTGCGAGCACGTAGCCATCTGGACCGACGAGCACGAGCGTCGGCCACGCGCGAACGCCGTAGCGCTTCCAGATGTCGAAGTCGCCATCGAGCACCACGGGATGCGCGATGCCTTCGCGCAGCACGGCGTCGCGGACACGCTCCACATCGCGCTCGCTGTCGAACTTCGAGGTGTGCACGCCGACGATGCAGAACGGCTCTCCGCGGAAGCGCTCCTCGAGCCACGCGAGGTCCCCGAGCACGTGCAGGCAGTTGATGCAGCACGCGGTCCAGAAGTCGAGCAACACCAGCTTGCCGACGAGGTCCGGCGAGCTTGCCAGCGGCCGCGCGACATTGAGCCACGCCTTGCCCTCACCGAGCGGCGGAGCGGGCACCTGCGCCGCGGCGTTGCGCGCGATGATCTCGCGCGCCTTCGCCCGCAGTGCCTGCTCTCGCGTCTCGTCCATTGCTCAGGCCTGAGCGAACATCAGGCCCAGCACGCGGTCGTGCACGCTCGTCATCGGGACGATCCCGTCGCGCGGCTCGTCGCCGCAGGCGCCGAAGGGCTGCGAGCACAGGAACACCGGCCCGTCCTTGGGATCTTCGGGGATGCGGCCATGGCTGCCGCGGACGAGCTTCGCGTCGAGCGGGATCACGTCCATCAGGTAGCGCAGGCCGAGGAACTTCTGCGCGAGGCGGCGCGCGATGCGCAGCTTGGGGAAGGCGAGCGCGGGGTCGAGGAACAGCTCGCACGGGTCGTAGCCGGGCTTGCGATGGATGTCGACCGTGCGCGCGAAGTCCGGCGCGGCCGCGTCGTCGAGCCAGTAGTAGTACGTGAACCACGCGCCCTTGCGCGCGATCGCGACGAGGTCGCCGCTGCGCGCGTGATCGATGCCGTAGCGGCGCTGCGCGGCGCGGTCGAGCACCTGCTCGACGCCCGGCAGGTTGCGCAGCACGAGCGCCGCGTGCGAGCGCGCTTCCGCCGTGCGCGCGTACACGTGCGCGACCTGATGGTCGGCCACGGCGAAGGCCGCGCTCGCGAACGTGTCCAGCGATTCGCCCGCCGGTCCCGGACGCACTTCGAGCAAGCCTTCGCTGCGCAGCGCGCGGTTCACGTGGATCGGCGTGTCGACGCTCTCGAGCCCGTACTCGCTCACCACCATGACCGTGGCGCCGACCGCATCCGCCGCCGCGACGATCTTCGCGACCTGCGCATCGACTTCGCCGAGCGCGGCGAGCCCGCGTTCCGAGAGCGGCCCGTCTTGCTGGTGGCTGTAGTCGAGATGGGGGAGATAGACCAGCGTGAGCCTCGGTGCGTGCAGCTCGAGCGTGCGCACGGCGACATCCGCGATCCAGCGGCTCGATGCGAGCCCCGAGCGCGGCCCCCAGAAATCGAAGAACGGAAAGGCCCCCAGCTCGCGCTCGATTTGGTCGGGAAACGCCGGTGGGCGGCCGTAGACGGCGAGCAACTTGCGTCCGTCCGCGGGATAGAAGGGGCGCGGCGTGATCGACCAGTCGACGCGCGCGCCGAGATTCCACCACCAAAAGAGCTTCGCGCACGTGAACAGCGGGTCGCGTTCGCGTGCGGTTTCGTAGAGCTTCTTGGCGCCGACGAGCGCGTTCGACTGGCGCCACAGAGCCACGTCGCCGCTGTCGCGATCGAACCAACCGTTCCCGACGGCGCCGTGCACGTTCGGCATGCGGCCGGTGAGCATCGTCGCCTGTGCGCTGCACGTGACCGCGGGCAGGATCGAACCCATCGGCGCGCAGGTTCCGCGGCGCGCGAGCTCCGCGAGCGCTGGCGTGCGCGGCCCGATGTGACGCGCCGTGAGGCCGACGACATCGACGAGGACGACGGGTTGCATCGCAACGCGGATGCTAGCATCCGCCCATGCTCGCGAAGCTCCTTGGGATGTTCGGCCGCAAGCCGGTGTTGGTGAAGGGAGCGGGCAAGCTCGCCGAAGGCGACTCGAAGCGCATCGCGATCGGAGATCCGCTCGCCGGTGGAGTCGAGGTCATCCTCGGCCGCGTCGACGGACAGTTGTGCGCGCTCGACCGCCGCTGCCCGCATGAAGGCGGACGCCTGATCGACGGGCCGCTCGCGGAGGGCCGCTACATGGTGTGTCCGCTGCACAACTACAAGTTCGATCCGCGCAACGGGCGCGCGGTCGGCGTGACGTGCTCGGACGCGAAGGTCTACAAGGTCCGCGAGCACGACGGCGACGCCGACCTGTTCGTGTAGCGCCAAGGCAGCTCAGCGCGCGCGCGCGAGCTCGAGCACCGCGGCGGCTTCGAGCAACAGGCGCTGGTCGGCGGCCGAGGTCTCGGACTTCGGCGGCCCGAGCGCGCTCGCGCGCAGCAGATGGAACGAGCTGCGCAGCAACTCGACGTCGTAGAATTCCGCTCTCAGCTCGGCGAACGCCGCTTCCGCCGCTTCGAACTCGCCCAGCCGCGCCAGCGTCATGGTCTCGAACGCGTGCAGTTCCACGTGGGCATCGAAGGGGCCCTGCGCCGAGAGCTCCGCGGCGCGCACGAGCGCCGCGCGGCTCGCCACCAACTCCGAGCGCTCGTCGACCAACGCCGCCAGTCGGTAGCGCGCCGCGCCTTCGAGCAGCGCGGCCAGCGCATTGAGGGGCTCTTCTCGTCCGAGCTCGAGCGCCTGCCACAGCGCGACGCGATAGTCGATGGACTCCAGCCGCGGCGCGAGCACGGCCTCCTCACAGGCCATTTCCAGCGCGCGTGGTTGCGCGTTGACGGCGTAGGCGAGCCGCAGGGCAGCCTCGCGTCGCTCCGTCTCGAGGCGCGAGTCTTGCCGCAGCAAGTCGAGCACGGCCTCGCAGCGCTGGCCATCCTGCTCGAAATACCGAGCAACGACATCGACGGCCAGCGCCCGGGCTTGGCGCGACGCTTCGCGAGCTCGAGAGCGCTCGAGCACCGCGTCGCGCGACCACACGCGAATCGCCCCCGAGGCGAAGCCGCTGGCGATCATGCTGCCATCGGCGCTGGCGGCGATCGCCGTCGCCGCCTCGTCGGAGCGCAGCGTGAGCAGCAGCTCGGAGGTCTTGGAGTCGAACACACCGACGCGATTGGAGCGCGTGCGGCACAAGTGGCGCCTGTCGCCATCGATCCACGTGATGCGACCGGCGCTGTCCGCCGAAGCCGGAACTTCCGTGGACTCCAGCGTCGTGAGATCGAGGCGCAGCGTGCTCCTTCCGGCGTCGACCCACAGCGCGGTCTGGTCGAGCGAGCGCTGGAGCGCGTAGATGTAGGTGTTCTCCTGATCGATCACGAGCCGCGGCGTGCCGCCGTCGGTGTCCCACAGCGCGAGTTGTCCGCCGGACGTGCCGGCCGCGACCCGGCCGTCGTCGAGCCATGCGAGCTCGCCGACACGGCCGCGCAAGGTGGCGCGCGCGGGCAGGAATTCGCCGCTGGCGATCTCGAAGGCGAGCAGCTCGCCCGCGTCGGTGCCGATGGCGACGCGCTCGCCGAGCGCGTCGAAGGTCACGGCGCTGGGGTGTCCGTTCGCGGAGAAGCTCACCTCGCGCAGCAGCGCGCCGTCGGCGGGATCGCGCACGCGCACCTTCGAGCGTCGCTGCCCGTTTTCGATCGCGGGCGTCGCCCAACCGATCGCGAGGCGCGTGCCGTCGCGGCTCGCGCCGATGCAGGCCGGCGCTTCGGCCTCGGTGGGGGAGAGCTGCACGAGGCGCGCGAGCACGCGTTCGAGCTCGCCGGTGCGCGGGTTCCACACGCGCACCTGCCCCGTCTCCAGCGAGACGAGGCGATTGGAGTTGGGAAGGAACATGAGCTGGCTCGCGCCCACGCGTCCGCCCGTCAGTGCCACGGAGTCTCCGATCGCCGTGTCCCACAGGCGCAGCGTGCCGCGCTCGCTGCCCGTGACGAGCCCCCGTCCGCCGCGCAACGGCAGGGCCGCGACGAGATCGACGAGCCCGGCGGTCAGGCGCGTGTCCTGCTGCGCCGCGAGATCGCGCGCCCGAATCGACCCGCCGCGCGCGACCGAGAGCAGCATGCGCCCCGTGGCGTCGTAGCCGCACCACGAGACTTCGCCCGCATCGTCGCGCTCGAGACGCGTCAGTCGCCCCGAGTGCGTGTCCCACTCGCGCAAGCAGTCCTGCCAGCGATGCAACTCGCCGCCGCGCTCGACGTGGCCCGCCGCCGCCGCGAGTCGCAGCGCATCGGGGCTGAAGGCCACCGCGCGGATCGGAGCGTCCTGTTCTCCCAGCCACGCCAGCGCGCGCGTGCGCAGGTCGAGCAGGCCCACGAAGCCCTCGGCGCTCCCGAACGCGAGCCGGGCGCCGTCGCGGGAAAGCGCGAGACAACTCGCTCGTGCGCCGAGTGTGTCCCAGCGGTCGACGTCCCGACCGTCCTCGGCGTCCACGAGGCGCAGCTGAGTTCCGCTCGCGAGCGCGAGGCGTCGACCGTCGGACGAGTAGGCGAGCGCCGCGGCGACCGACGGCAGCGTCCAGCGCCGCTCCTCGACGCGGCTCGCGAGCGCGAGCACGCGCACTTCGAGGCTCGAGAGCGCGATCGCGGCGCGCGCGCGCGAAGGTGCGACGGCGAGCGCGGTGATGCGCGCTCCGCCGAGGTCGATGTCGCCGAGCGGACGGAAGCTGGCGAGGTCGTAGGCGCGCAGGATCGACGGCGACTTGGCGCTGCCCGCGGTGGCGACGAGCAGCACCCGCTCGTCGGCGTCCGTGGCGAGCGCGAGAATGCGGTCGAGCGCCACGGGCGGCGCTTCGCCCTCGAACGTGCGGGGCGCGATGAGAGCGGCGCTCTGTTCGAGCAGTTGGTTGAGGAAGTTCCACTCCCAGCCGCGCAGTTCCTTCGGACAGTCGCGCAGCCGCTGGCGCACGCGCGCGAGGTCGCGGTCATCGAGCGCCGCCGCCGCCGCCGCGATGCTCGCGGCGTACCCGCGCCGCCGCGCCTCGTCGGCGTTCGCCTGTGCCACGCGCTTCTCCTCGTCCAGCGCGCGATTGGCCGCTTCGGCGCGCGCGCGCGCCTCGGTCGCCTCGCGCGCATTGGAGTCGGCGAGCTCCTTCTCGGTTTGCAGCCGCTGGTTCGCTCGCGCCTGCACCGCGAACAACGCCGCCGAGAGCCCGATTCCGACCAGCACCGCCGCCGCGACGGCCGCGGCGAAGCCCCGGTTGCGCCCGATCCACTTCTTGAATTCGACCAGCGCGCCCGTGCGGTGCGCGCGCACGACGCGACCCTCGAGGTACGCGCGCAGGTCCTCCGCGAGCTCGAGCATGCCCGCGTAGCGCGCCCGCGGATCGCGGGCCATGGCCTTGTCGCAGATCGCGACCAGCTCGCCATCGGCGCCGCGCGCGATGCGTTCGAGCGGCTCGGGCGGACCCTCCTTCAAGAGCCGCACGACCGTGAACGGCGAGCGTGTCTCGCCCGCTCGCATGTAGGGCATGTGGCCCGCGAGCAGCTCGTAGAGCATCGCGCCGAGCGAGTACACGTCCGAGCGCGGCCCGAGGTCGTCGAGCCTTCCGAGCGCCTGCTCCGGCGACATGTACGCCGGAGTGCCGACGACGTCGCCGTCGAGCGTCGCGAGCGAGGCATCGCCGTCGAGCGTCGTGGCCTGACGCGCGCTCGTCACGCGGCTCTCGTCGTCGTTGCGCGGCCGATCGAGGCTCGCGCCCGCGCCGAGCACGCGCGCGAGACCCCAGTCCATCACGTACACCTCGCCGAAGCGACCGACCATGATGTTGGCGGGCTTGAGGTCGCGGTGGATCACGCCCTTGGCGTGCGCGAACGCCATCGCCTCGCACACGCGCAGGAGCACGCCGAGCGCGCGCGGCAGGTTCCAGCCTTCTTCGCGCTTGTGCAACTGCTCGTACACGGCGCGCAGGTCGCGGCCCCGCACGAGCTTCATCGTGAAGTACACGCGGCCCTGCGCGTCGAGGCCGAGCTCGTGCACGGGCACGATGCCGGGGTGGTCGAGCTGGCCGGTGACCTGCGCTTCCTCGAGGAACCGCGCGCGCAGTCGCGCCGCCTCGGGCGAATCGGGCTCGACGCCGCCCTGCTCGTCGAGCATCACCTTCATGGCGAGCTCACGGTGCAGGTCGCGATCGTGCACGCGCAGGATCGCCCCCATGCCACCGCGCGCGATCTCGAGTTCGTTTCCGTAGCGGCCCGTCACGCGCGGCCGCGCGCGCAGACGCTCGACGATTTCGCTGGCCGCGGGGCGCGGGCGCGCTCGGTCGTCGTCAGGGGCAGTCTGCACGGCGGAAACTCCTCGACGAGCCTAGCAGGAGCGAGCGGGAGACGTTTGCGGAGCGGAGCGCGCCGTCCCACAATTCGCGCGTGAGCAACCGCTGTCGCACGGAAGGAAGTTCCGACCAACTCGACGTCGTGGCGCACGGTCCCATGCGGCCGTCGCGCGTCGGGCGCTGGCGCATGTTGGTGCTGATCGCGATCCACGCCGCGATCGCCGTGCACGTCGCCCACTGGGCGAGCACCGGTTCGACGCTGACGCCGCTCGAGCCATCCGAGTCGATCGAGCTCAGCGCCAAGGGCGTGCTCAACGCCGGGGCGATTTTCTTCGGCCTCGCGATTCTCTCCACCGCGCTGTTCGGCCGCTTTTTCTGCGGCTGGGCCTGCCATCTGGTCGCCGTTCAGGACGGCTGTCGCTGGCTGCTCGAGAAGGTCGGACTGCGGCCGCGTCCGGTGAATCTGGGGTTGCTCGGCCTCGTGCCGCTGGTCGTGTTCGTCTACATGTTCCTCGCGCCGCTGCTCCCGCGCATCGAGCAAGGACGCGGGCTCGGCATCGCGCACACCGAGTTGACGACGGCGGGCTTCTGGGACACGTTCCCGGGTCTGGAGATGGCGCTGCTGACCCTGCTCGTCGCAGGCGTCGGGATGGTGTGGTTCCTCGGCGCGAAGGGCTTTTGCACGTACGCATGCCCCTACGGCGCCGTGTTCGGCATCGCGGACCAGCTCGCGCCGGTGCGCATTCGCGCGACGAATGCGTGCGAAGGCTGCGGCCATTGCACGGCGGTGTGCACGTCCAACGTGCGCGTGCACCAAGAAGTGCGCGACTGGAAGGCGATCGTCGATCCCGGCTGCATGAAGTGCCTCGACTGCGTGAGCGTGTGTCCCAAGGACGCGCTGTACGTCGGCTTCGGAGTGCCGGCGATCACGGCGCGCTCCGCGCGGCCGGGCAAGCGCCTTGCGGCAGGACTCGTCGAGCGACTCCCGAGCTTGGCGCTCACATCAGCGTTCCTTTGGAGCGCGTTCGCCGTGTTGCTCGCGCGACAGGGCACGCTCGAAGGGCGCTGGGCCACCGAGCTCGCCGCGCTCTCGCTCGTCCTCGCGCTCGTGTTCTCCGGCAAGTCGGAGCGCCGCGGCGGCCCGACGCTCGCCGAGGACGTCCTGCTGGCGGTGGCGTTCCTCACCGCCGTGTTCGCCCTGCGCAACTACCAGCTCTTGCCGTGGCGGGAGGAGGGCGTGCCGCTGCTCCTCGCGCTCGCTCTCGCGGTGTTGTTCGCGCTCGTCGCGCACCTGTGCGTGCGCATGCTGCGGCGCTCGGACATCGCGCTGGCGGCGTGGGATCTCGTGCGCGCGCGCAGGGTCACCTCCGCTGGTCGCGCGTTCGCGCTGGTCGCGCTCGCCTTCATCGCTGTGGTGGGGTTGGCGGCGCGCGCGCAGGTGTCCGACGTGCGCGCCGAGCGCAGCAAGCGCGAACAGCGCGAGGAGCGCGAACGCGAGCGCGCGGCGGCGCGCTCCGAATACGAGCGCGGCGTGCGCGCGGCCCAAGCCGGCCAGCTCGAGGATGCGGCCGTGGCGTTCGAGGCGGCGCTCGCGCGCGATAGCGAGTTCCGCGAGGCGCGCGAGAATCTCGCGGGCATGTACTGCGCCTTGGGCCGCTTCGAGCTGGGCATCTCGCACTATCGCGAGGCGCTCGCGCGTCACCCCGAAGACGCGGACACGCACGCGCTGCTCGGACAGGCCTGCGCGCAGCACAACGACTTCGCCGCCGCCGAAGCCGCGTGGCAGGCGGCCATCGCCATCGAACCGGCGCACCGCGGCGCGCGCGAGGGGCTCGCGATTCTGTGCGAAGAGCGCGGCGACGCGGCGGGAGCGCGCGCCCACCGCGCCGCGGCCCATCGCTGAGCGTCAGGGCCGGTTTTTCGCCCTGCGCCGCCCAACTTGCTCTACAGTCGTTCGTCTCGTCGCGCCGTCGGGGAGCGGACCGGGAGTCGCCTCTGCGGCTCGGTTGCCATCCCCCCCCGACGCCACGCGCGGATCGCTCACCGAAGACGCTCGAAGCCTCAGGAAGCTCAACCGATGCACGTTCGTTCCACCACGATTTCTCTCCGTCCCATCCTCGCCGTGGCAGCGCTGCTCGCGGCGAACTCCCCGCTCCTCGCCGGGTCGACGAGCACGGCCGCGCCCACGTCCTTGCCGCAGTCCCCTGCGTCGGATTCCCCTGCGCCGGATTCCCGCGCGAATCTGCGTGAGTTCTTGCTCGAGGGCGAGCTGCTGCTCTTCCCGCGGGCCGAGATCGCGCTGAGCGAAGGCTGGAGCCTCGGCGCACTCGGCGTCGACGCCGCCGAGTCGATTTCGTCGCATCTGCAAGGTCGCGCCGAGCTCGTGCGCGAGGCTGGTCAGCCGATCGCGTTCGGCTCGAGCCGCATGTCGACGGGCGCGGGGCAGTTCGTGCTCGCCGGTCCGGCCGGAGAGCAGCTTGGCTTGGGCGACCTCTCGCTCGTCCTCTACGACGGCGAGTGGACGCTGCTCGCTCACTCCGGCGACCTCGCTGGCCGCCCGGTGTTCGTGCTCGCGAACAAGGACGGCGCTTGGTTCGAGCGCGGCGAGGACTTCGCCGTCACGGGCGAGTTGCTGCTCGCTCCCTCGCTCGCGCTCGAGCTCGGCCTGAAACTCGACGCGCGCACGCCCCTGGGCGCGCTGACCTTGCTCGGCTCCGCGATGTTCGACCCGGCGCGCCCCTTCACGGCTCGCGCTCCCGCCGCGGCCGGAGCGGTCATCGGTCCGGATGTGATCGTCAGCACCATCGGCTCCACCTTCGGCGAGTACGGCGCGGTCGGAGACATCGGCGCCTATGCGGTCACGACCGTCTCCTGCAACGTCGGCGACCAAGAGGCGATCTGGATCGACTCTGGAGCGCAGCCCAACCGCCACCCGGTGATCGGCACTCAGCTCTACCGCTTCAAGACGGTCAACGGGGCCACGCGTTTCGAGCAGATCGGCATGAGCTGGCTCAAGCACGGCTTCTGCGCTGCGGATGCGCCCAGCTGCACTTCGATCAACCCCAACGGGATTTCCAACCCCACCTACGTCAGCAACGGCAGCTGCGACTGGCTGGGACTGTTCGCCACCGACACCTACTCCGACGGACTCAACGCCTCGCAGCCCGGCTGCGGCCCGCGCTCGGAGATCCAGCCGTGGACGGGTGCCTATCCCTTCCCCTACCAACTGGGTGCGGGCGCGAGCGGCAATGCCATTTACAAGCGCTTGCAGGTGCACAAGAACGAGCTCGATCCCGCTCAAAACGTCGGCGCCACGTACTGGGGAGAGGTCGTCTACATCTGCACGGACGAGCCCGCCGCCAACCGCTACAACAACTACTCGATCCGTTCGACGACGGTCGGGACCTTCGCGAGCGGCCAGTACGGCCTGAACTTCGCGGGCTCGACGATCCCGCTCAAGTCGGCCCTGATGCACTGGGCGACGATCGATCCGGGCGTCACCGTGCGCTCGGTCGACGTGGCGGGCGATGGTCGTCTGTACCTCGCCTACAAGACCACCCAGCTCACCAACGGCCAGCACCACTACGAGTACGCGCTGTTCAACATGAACAGCGACCGCGGCGCGCAGGCGATTTCGATTCCGCTGCAGGCCGGTACGGTTCCGACCAACATCGGCTTCAAGGACGTCGACTACCACTCGGGCGAGCCCTACTCGAGCACCGATTGGACGCCGACCTTCACGTCTGGGTCGAACATCGCTTGGGCGAGCCAGACCCACGCGCAGAACGCCAACGCCAACGCCCTGCGCTGGAGCACGACCTACAACTACCGCTTCGACGCGATCGCGGCGCCGGTGCAGGGCACCATCACGGTCACGCTGTTCAAGCCCGGCACGCCGACCACGGTCAGCTTCCTCGCGGACGTCCCCGGAACCGGCTGTGGCTCGTTCGTCTACTGCACGACGAGTTCCACGACGCTGGGCTGCGCCCCGCAGATGTCCGGCACCGGCAGCGCGAGCGCCACGGCGAGCTCAGGCTTCCAGATCGCGTGCTCGAGCCTCGAAGGCGGCCGCACGGGGCTCGTGTTCTTCGGCATCGGCCAGACGAGCCTTGCCTGGGCGCTGGGTTCGACTTCGACCCTGTGCGTGACGACGCCGGTGCAGCGCACCGCCCCGAGCCAGTCCGGTGGCACCGTGGGTCAGTGCAACGGCTCGATCTCCATCGACTGGAACGCGTGGCGCGCGGCCAACCCCAGCGGTCTGGGCAGCCCGTACACCGCCGGCGAGATGTTCTACGCGCAGACGTGGTTCCGCGACCCGCCCGCGCCCGCGGGCACGAACCTCTCGAACGGCCTGGGCTTCACCCTCTGTCCCTGAGATGGGTGGACCTGTCGAGCACTCCTGACGGATCACGCTGACCGTTCTGAGCGGACCGCCACAGCGCGACGCCCCGTGCGAGGTCCTCTCGAGCCCCGCTCGGCGGCTCCCGCCTCGGCCTGAGGGGGCGGTCGGCGGCAGCGTCCGTGGGGGACGGCTCGCGCCCCCCCGGATCGCGCGGAACAGAGAAAGCCTGTCCAACGTCGTACCGTGAAGGACTTTCCTTTTACTATCGCATCCGCGGTCGGTGGCCCCGATCTCGCGGTTAGCGGTTAGACTCGGAAGGTCTCGCGGGCGTTCGCTGCTCGCCCCTGTTCCATCGGCCCTTCCGGGGGGGCTGAGGCCGGGGTGGGCAGGCGCGCTCGAGCCCCTCAGTCTCTGGAGCCCTAGGGAACCCCCATGAATCGATGCCTTGTCGTGAGCGCCGCCGCGCTCAGCCTCGTGTCCACGGTCGCCGCCGCCAACGAGCTCTCGCTCGAGTCGCGCGGCTACTTGCTTTCTGGCGAGCTGCTCGTGTTCCCGCGCGCCGATCAGGGTCTCCCTGTCGGGTCGTCGGTGAGCGTGATCGGCGTCGACGCGGACCAATCGCTCGTCGCCAACCTCAAGGGCATCGCGGAGCTCTACCGCAGCGACCGTGGCGTGGCGGGCTTCGTCTCGCAAGCCATGTCGACCGCGCCGGGCCAGTTCGTGATCACGACGCCCGACGGACGCGAGCTCGGGATCGGCGATCTCTCGGTCGCCATCTACGACGGCGTGTGGTGCGTGATTTCCAACTCCAGCGATCTCGCCGGTCGCCCGGTGTTCGAATTGCCTGACCAAGCCGCCTTCATCGAGCGCGGCGAGCAGTTCTCGCTGACCGGTGAGCTCGTCGTCGCGGCTGCGCTGGCGGAAGAGCTCGGCCTCGACCGCTCCGCGCGCCTCCCGATCGGTTCGATCACCCTGATGGGCTCGGCCATGTTCGACCCCGCCCGCCCGTTGACCCTGTCCGCGCCTGCCGCCGCCGGCGCGGTGATCGGTCCTGACGTCATCGTCAGCACGATCGGCTCCACCCTCAGCGAGTACGGCCTCGTGGGGACCATCGGCGCCTACGCCGCGACGACGGTGTCCTGCAATGTCGGCGACCAGAATGCGATCTGGATCGACGCCGGAGCGCAGGCCACCGAACACCCGGTGATCGGCACCCAGCTGTACCGCTTCAAGACGGTCAATGGTGCGACGCGCTTCGAGCAGATCGGCTTGAGCTGGCTGAAACACGGCTTCTGCGCCGCCGACGCGCCGAGCTGCACGACCATCAACCCCAACAACATTCCCAACCCGACCTATGTCGCGAACGGGAGCTGCGACTGGCTCGGCTTGTTCGCCACGGACACCTACTCGGCGAGCCTCAACGCCTCGCAGCCCGGCTGCGGCCCGCGTTCGGAGATCCAGCCCTGGACGGGCGACTACCCCTACCCCTATGTGCTCGGCGCCGGCGCGTCGGGGAACGCGATCTACAAGCGCCTGCAGGTCAATCAGCCTGACCTCGATCCGGCGTTGAACAGCGGGGCCCAATATGTGGGCGAGGTCGTCTACATCTGCACGGACGAGCCCGCGGCCAACCGCTACAACAACTACTCGGTGCGCGGCGTGACCGTCGGATCGTTGCTGACCAACGGCACCTACGATCTGTCGTTCAATAGTTCGACGATCCCGCTGATCCCCGCCGTGCAGCGCTGGGCTCAGATGGACACCGGCGTCGCGATCAGCTACGTCGACGTCCCCGGTGACGGTCGCATCTATCTCGCGCGCAAGGTGACCAACGTCGGCGGCGGTCAGTTCCACTACGAATACGCGCTGTTCAACATGAACAGCGACCGCGGCGCCCAGCAGATCTCGATCCCGCTCGGCGCCGGCTCGGGCGCGACGAGCGTCGAGTTCAAGGACGTTCCCTATCACTCGGGCGAGCCGTACTCCGGCACCGATTGGACCTCGACGGTCAACGGGGGCTCCAACATCTCGTGGGCCACGCAGACCTACACTCAGAACGTCAACGCCAACGCCCTGCGCTGGAGCACGACCTACAACTACCGCTTCCGCTCCTCGGGCGCGCCCGCCCCGGGCAACGTGACGGTGACGCTGTTCAAGCCCGGCACGCCGACGCAGATCACCTTCACCGGCGTCGACGTCCCCGGCGGCTCCAACTGCCCGGACACGGACGGTGACGGTGCCAACGACTGCGTCGATGGCTGCCCGAACGATCCGCTCAAGCAGGCCCCCGGCCAGTGCGGTTGCGGCGTGCCCGACACCGACAGCGACGGTGACGGCGTGGCGAACTGTGTCGACGGCTGCCCGAACGACCCGCTCAAGCAGGCCCCCGGCCAGTGCGGTTGCGGCGTGCCCGACACCGACAGCGACGGTGACGGCGTGGCGAACTGTGTCGACGGCTGCCCGAACGATCCGCTCAAGACGGCTCCGGGCGTCTGCGGTTGCGGCGTGGCCGACGCTGACAGCGACGGCGACGGCGACCTGAACTGTCAGGACAACTGCCCGACGACCTACAACCCGGCTCAGGCCGACGGCGACCAGGACGGCGTGGGCAACGTCTGCGACAACTGCCCGCAGACCGCCAACACCAACCAGCTCGACACCGACAACGACTTCGTCGGCAACGCCTGCGACAACTGCCCGACGGTGTACAACCCGCCGCAGGGCGACAGCGACGGTGACGAGGTTGGCGACGCCTGCGACGGCTGCCCGAACGACCCGCTCAAGGCGACTCCGGGCGTGTGCGGGTGCGGCGTGGCCGACACCGACAGCGACAACGACGGCACGCCCAACTGCAACGATCTGTGCCCCAACGACCCCAACAAGGTCGCGCCCGGGTTCTGCGGCTGCGGCGTTTCGGATATCGACACCGACGGCGACGGCATCCGGGACTGCGTCGACAACTGTGACGCCATCGCCAACCCGACGCAGGCTGACTGCGACTCGGACGGCGTGGGTGACGTGTGCGAGCTCGCGGCTGGCACGCAGTGGGACGTCAACCATGACGGCACGCCCGACCAGTGCGCGGCCTGCCCCGGCATCGTGTCCTACTGCTCTCCGTCGACCACCTCGAGCGGTTGCTCGCCGGTCATGTCGGCCGCGGGTTCTCCGAGCGTCGCCGCGTCCTCGGGCTTCGTGCTCACCGCGAGCAGCGTCGAAGGCCAGAAGCAGGGCCTGCTCTTCTACGGCGTGTTCGGACCGAAGTCGTCGGTCTGGGCGCCGGGCAACACGAGCACCCTGTGCGTGAAGTCGCCGATCCAGCGCGCGAACGCCGTCAGCACCGGCGGCACCGTCGGCGGCTGCAACGGCACGATTTCGCTCGACTTCCTGGGCTTCCTCGCCGCGCGCCCGACGGCCCTCGGCCAGCCCTTCCAGGCTGGGATGATCGTCAACGTGCAAGCGTGGTTCCGCGACCCCACGGCTCCGGGCACCACGAACCTCTCGAACGCTCTGCAGTTCAAGACCTGCCCGTGATGGCGTGAGCGGCGCGGCCGCTCCTGCGAAACGAGCCGGGGTGCCCTTCGGGGCGCCCCGGCTCTGTTTCTGGAGCCGCCTTGAGAGGGCCACGGCGGGCAGGGTTGAACCGCAGCGCGTTCGTTCCGTTCGTGTGGTTGGCGCCAAGAGGTGCGTGAGCGGTGGGGGATAGACTGGAGCGCATGTTGTCGCTGGTGGTGCTCGTTGCGCTCGGGGCGGTGCAGGAGGTTGAGTTTGGGCGCGAGGTGGCGCCGCTGTTGGAGCGGCACTGCGTGGAGTGCCATGGGGCGAAAAAGAGCAAAGCGGACTTGCGGTTGGACTTGCGGGAGCGGGCGTTGGCGGGCTCCCATGGCGGAACGGAGCAGGTGATCGTGCCTGGGAATGCGGCGGCGAGCTCGCTGTACACGCGGCTGTTGGCGGAGGACTCCGACGAGCGCATGCCGCACAAGGCGGCGCCGCTGTCGGCGGCGGAGATCGAGACGATTCGGCGCTGGATCGATGGGGGAGCACAGTGGCCCGACGAGGCGGCAGGGGTCGATGTACGAGCGAAGCACTGGGCGTACCAGCGGCCGCTGCGGCCTGCGGTGCCGCGGGTCGCGCATCGCGAGCGTGTGCGCAATGAAGTGGACGCGTTCGTGGAGGAGCGGCTCGAGCGCGGGGGAATCACGCCGGCGCCGGAGGCGAGCCGAGCGACGCTCGTGCGTCGGCTGCACTTGGACCTGACGGGGATTCCGCCGACTTTCGATGAGGTTGCGGAGTTCGAGAACGACACGCGCGCCGATGCCTACGAGCAGCTCGTGAAGAAGTTGCTCGCGTCGCCGCGCTATGGCGAGCGCATGGCGCGGCCGTGGCTCGATCTCGCTCGCTACGCCGACACGCAGGGGTACGAGAAGGACGCGCGGCGCTCGATGGCGCCCTACCGCGACTGGGTGATCGCGGCGCTCAACGACAACCTGCGGTTCGACCGCTTCTCGATCGAACAGCTCGCTGGGGATCTGCTCCCGGACGCGACGCGCTCGCAGCGCATCGCCACGGCGTTCCATCGCAATACGATGCTCAACGAGGAAGGCGGCACGGATGCGGAGGAGTTCCGCAGCGCGGCCGTGATCGATCGCGTCAACACGACCGCGACGATCTGGATGGGCTCGACGCTCGCCTGCGCGCAGTGCCACGACCACAAGTACGATCCGTTCTCGCAGCGCGATTACTACAAGCTGTTCGCGGCGCTCAACCAGACCGCTGACGGGGGCAAGACGCCCGAGCCCGTGCTGCGCGCGCCGACCGCGGAGCAGGAGCGCGAAATCGAGGCCATCGCGAAGCGCATCGAGGAGCTGGAGCGCAAGCTCACGGCTGCCGACGAGGCGCTCGACGAGGAGCAACGCGAGTGGGAGGCGATCCGACTGTTCCAGCAGAACTCCCGCAAAGAAACCCAGTGGAGCGCGTGGATCCCCACGGAGCTGGAGAGCGACTCACCCGAGCCCTTGGCATTCGCGGTTGCGGACGATGGCACGATCACCGTCACGGGGCCCGAGCCGGACCGCGTGAGCTACACGTTCCGCGGACCGCCTCCGGAGCAGGTGCAGCTCGTGCGCCTCGACGTGCTGCCGCTCGAGGGCGAAGCGCGTGGTCCGGGGCGAGCGAGCCATGGAAACTTCGTGCTGTCCGAGCTCGAAGTCGCGGTGATCGGCGACGACGGTGTCACGAGCGTCCACCCCAGCGGCTATTCCGCCCACGATGTCGATTTCGAGCAGCGCAACGGACCCTTCCGCGCCGCGAACTCGGTCGATGGCGATCTCAGCACGGGGTGGGCGATCGGGGGCGCTACGAGCAGCCCACACTTCGCCGAATTTCAGCGCTTTTCCGGCCGCTATCCGGTCGCGGCTGTCGGAGACCAGCTCCAGATTCGCCTGCGTTTCGAGTCGCCCTACCCGCGCCATGCCACCGGGCGCCTGCGCATCTCGACCGGCAGCCACACACCGACGCTGGGACTCTTCCGTCGGCCGATCTTGGCGCCTTGGCGACGCGTCGGGCCGTTCGACGCGGCCAGCTTCGAAGAGGCTCGCGACGCCACCTTCGAGCCCGAGCTCGAATTGCGCGACGGCCTGCCGTTCGCTGCGAGCTATCGAGATGGAGCCCTCGTTTGGAAGGAGCTTCAACTCAAGCCCAACCAACAGAAGCTCCCGCTCGAAGGCGAACGTTGCAGCCATTATTTCACGCGCGAGATCGACGCGAGCCACTCGCAGCAGCTCGAGCTCTTCGTCGGTGGTGATGATGCGTTCAAGCTCTGGCTGAACGGCAAGCTGCTGCACGAGTCGAATGACTACACGACCTACACGGGCACGCCGACTCGCCTGCAAGTGCGGTTGCGCGAAGGACGGAACGAGCTGCTGGTGAAGGTCACCAACGGCGGCGGAGGATCGGGCTTTGCGTTCGACGTCGGAACTCTGACCGATGACCGCATCACGCCGCAGATCGGGGCGTTGCTGAAGCTCGCGAGCGAGGAGCGCAGCGCGGAACAGGCTCGCCAGTTGCGCGACTGGTACCGGCGCGGGCCGTCGGTGCTCGGCAGCGCGCTCGCGGACGAGCTCACGAACTTGCGCCAGCGCCGCGCTGAGATCGAAGCGACGCTCCCGACCGTGATGGTGATGGAAGCGCTCGCCACACCGCGTCCGAGCCACGTTTTCGTGCGCGGCAGCTTCCTCGCGCCGGGAGAGCCTGTGGAGGCGGGAATCCCGGCGCTGTTCGGCGAGCTTCGCGGCGACGAGCCGGCGCGGCTCGCTCTCGCGCGCTGGCTCGCGAGTTCCGCCAACCCGCTCGCCGCGCGCGCGCACGTCAACCGCACGTGGGAGCTCTTTTTCGGCCGCGGCATCGTCGCCACGGGTCAGGACTTCGGTTTGCGCGGCGATGCGCCGACGCATCCCGAGTTGCTCGACTGGCTGGCGAGCGAGTTCGTCGAGCGCGGCTGGGACATGAAGGCGCTGGTGGAGACGATCGTGACCTCGGCCGCGTATCGACGCAGCTCGGACGTCTCGCGCGAGGAGTACGGGCGCGATCGTCACAACATCGAGCTCGCGCGCGGCGCGCGGATGCGCATGGAAGCCGAGATGCTGCGCGACAACGCGCTCGCGATCTGCGGCCTGCTCGTCGAGTCGCTCGGCGGAGAGAGCGTGTTTCCGCCGCAGCCCGCGGGCACGTGGAATTCGGCCTACTCCGGCGAAGACTGGCGCGAGAGCGCTGGCGTCGACCGCCATCGCCGCGGCATCTACACGTTCGCCAAGCGCACCGCTCCGTATGTGACGTTCCAGCTCTTCGATGCTCCGAGCCGCGAGATCGCGTGTACGCGTCGCGACCGCACGAACACGCCGCTACAGGCGCTAGCGTTGCTCGACGACCCCGCGTTCGTCGAATGCTCGCTCGCGCTGGCGCGGCGCATCGTGCGCGAACGCGGCGGCCCGGACGCGCAGCGGCTGGAGTGGGCCTTCCTCGCCTGCACGGCGCGCGCGCCGAGTGCCGTGGAGTCGGACGTGTTGCTCGCACTCTTGCGCGACGCGCGAACGGAGTTTTCCGACGTCGCGAAGGCGCGCGAGCGGGTCGCGTTGCTCGAACGCAACCCCGTCGATGCCGCCGAACTCGCCGCGTGGGCTTCGGTCGCGAGCGTGCTGCTCAACCTCGACGATACGGTGGTGAGGAACTGACGATGGAGACGCGAGACTTCCGCGCCGCACTCACTCGCCGCCGCTTCCTCGAGGGAGCGTCGCTCTCGCTCGGCTCGCTCGCCCTGTCGTCGCTGCTCTCGGGTTCCGCGCGCTCGCAGGGCGTGCCGCACTTCGCGCCCAAGGCCAAGCGCGTCATCTACCTGCACATGGCGGGCGCACCGTCGAACCTCGATCTGTTCGATCCCAAGCCCAAGCTCGTCGAGCTCGACCGCCAGCCGGTGCCCGACAGCTTCACCAAGGGCGAGCGCTTCGCGTTCATCAAGGGCACGCCCAAGCTGCTCGGCTCGCCGTTTCAGTTCGCGCGACAGGGGCGCAGCGGCGCGCAGGTGAGCGAGCTGCTGCCGCACTTCGCGCGCATCGTGGATCGCGTCGCGATCGTGCGCTCGATGCGCACCAAGGAGTTCAACCACGCTCCCGCTCAGATGTTCGCGCACACCGGACACGCGCGCATCGGGCGGCCGAGCTTCGGCTCGTGGGTGAGCTACGGGCTCGGCCGCATCCACGACGACTTGCCGGCTTTCGTCGTGCTCACCTCGGGCCAGTTTCAGCCCGACGGCGGCGCCGCGCTGTGGAGCAACGGGTTCTTGCCCGGCGAGCATCAAGGCGTGCGTTTTCGGCCGGGCAACGAGGGTGTTCCCTTTCTCGCCAATCCCGAGGGCGTGTCGCGCGAGTTGCGGCGGCGCGAGCTCGACGCGCTCGGCGCGTTGCAGCGCGGGCGCATGGGAGCGTGTGGCGATCCGGAACTCGAGGCGCGCATCGCGCAGTACGAGCTCGCCTACCGCATGCAGACGAGCGTGCCCGATTTGCTCGAGCTCGCGCAGGAGTCGCCCGAGACGCTCGCGCGCTACGGCGCGCAGCCCGGCGAGCGCAGCTTCGCCAACCACTGCCTGCTCGCGCGCCGCATGCTCGAGCGCGGCGTGCGCTTCGTGCAGCTCTACCACTGGGGCTGGGACAGCCATGGCACGGGCGAAGGCGACGACCTGCTGCACTCGCTGCGGCGGCGCTGCGAGGAGACCGATCGTGCGAGCGCGGCGCTCGTGGAGGACCTCGCCGAGCGCGGCCTGCTCGACGACACGCTCGTGATCTGGGGCGGCGAGTTCGGCCGCACGCCGATGAACGAGGAGCGCAATGGTTCGCAGTTCCTCGGGCGCGATCACCACCCACACTGCTTCACGATCTGGCTCGCCGGCGGGGGCATTCGCCCCGGCATCACCTACGGCGCGACCGACGAGCTCGGCTACTTCATCGCCGAGAATCCCGTCGAGGTGCACGACCTGCACGCCACGCTCCTGCACCTGCTCGGCCTCGACCACGAGCGGTTCACCTATCGCAGCGAAGGCCGCGACTTCCGCCTGACCGACGTCGCGGGCCGCGTGGTGACGCCGCTGCTCGCCTGAGCGAGCGCGGCGGGCAGAGCAGGCCCAAGCGAGCGTTCGCGGGGCGCCGCGGACGAGCGCGACGCGAGATCGGACTCAGTTGCCTCGGCGTCCGCCGCCGCCGTTGCCGCCGTCGCCGCCGCGACCCGCTCCGGGCGCGCCGCCTTTTCCACCGGCTCCGCCGCGGTTGTCTGCGCCGCCCGCGTTGCCGTTCCCACCGCGGCCGCCGTCGCGCGCGCGGTCCACACGATCGTTGCGAGCGTTGTACTGTTCGAGCTGCTGCGGAGTGAGAATGCGCGCGAGCTCTTCGCGCTCGACGCTGCGCGCCTGCTCGCGTGCGACGCGGTAGGCGTCGCGCTCCATGCCGGTCTCGCGCTGCGCGCGCAAGTCGTCTTCGATCTTCTGCTGCGCGATGCGGTGCGCGCGCAGGTCGTTCACTTGCGCGCTCGTCAGGTCAAGGCGCTCCGCGAGCTGCCCGAGGCGCTCCTCCATGTGGTCGAGCTCGCGTTGCTCGCGCGCGCGGGTCGCTTCCTCGCGCTCGGCGGCGCGAATCGTCTCGAGCGCCTGCTCGACCTGCGTGAAGACCTCGCCCGAGGCGGGCGGAATCTTGCCCTCGACTTGCAGCTTGGCCGCCGCCGCCGCCGCGACCTCTTCGACGCTCGTCACCGCCGCGCGCGAATCGCCGAGTGGACGTCCCTCGAGCGCCTCGATGCGCGAGCGCAGCGCGTCGTTTTCGCTGCGCAGTGCCGCGACCTTTGCCTCGATGCCGCCTGTGGCCGCCGCCGCTTCGGGAGCGGGAGCCGCGACGATGAGGCCGGAGCTCGAAGCGGCGCAGCGGTGCTGAGCACGGGTGACGAAGAGGGCCGTGACGGATCCCGCGATGGTCGCGGCGAGCAGGGTCGGGAGCAGAGACTTGTCCATGGTGGGTGTGCGGCAGGGGGCATGCGGATCGAGTTCCGACCCCTGGGATCGAACCCCTGTGAGGCGCCGCGGTGTCGCTCATTCTAGATGGCGGCGAGGTCGGCCCACGAATGCGGCGCTCACGCGCCCGCCAATGCGGCGTTCGAGCGATCGTTCGCGCCCGCCACGTGCCGCGGGCGGTGGGGGGTGACGCCCAGCGCCGTGAGGACGTCGAGGCGCGTCCCACGCGACGCATGCGCTACCGGAGTGCGCGCGTGGGGGCTAACGTGCACGACCGAATGGCCATTCGAAGCGCAGCTCTCGCGTTCGGCTTCGCGGCGCTCGCGTGCACCTCGCGCGAGAGCGAGCCGCAGCGTGCGCATCCGGGCAACGTGGTCGTGATCGTGCTCGACGACGTGAGCCCCGGGTTGATCGGTGCCTATGACCGCGAGTACGCGAAGCGGGGGCGTCCGTCGCTCGGACCGGCCGCGACGCCCGAGATCGATGCGCTGCTCGCCGCGCGCGGCATGCTCTTCACGCAGGCGTGGGCCAACCCGAAGTGCACTCCGACGCGCGCGCAGATCCTGACCGGCATGCACGGACTGCACTCGGGGATCGGACAGGTCGTGATGGCGAGCGCCGACGAGCGCACGTCCGGGCTCGCTCCGGTGCACGAGCTCTTGCCGGGCCTGCTCGCGCGCTCCGACGCGCACTACGCGACCGCGGCCGTCGGCAAGTGGCATCTCTCCGGCGTCGATGAGCTCGCGCGCAATCCGCTCGCACCGCTCGGCGAGCCGCCGGGGCGTTGGTTCGAGCGCTACGCCGGCTCGCTCTTCAACTTGGGCGAGGATCGCGAGGCCGCGGAAGATGACGGCGGCTACTGGCGCTGGGAGAAGACGTACGCGACGGCGCTCGCTTTGGGGGAGAGTCCCTGCGGTGAACAGGCGTTGCCGTGCGTGACGACAAGGGACGGGCGCACGCCGCAGGGCTATCCGACCGTCGACACGACCGACGACGCGATCGCGCTCGCGAGCACGCTGCCGGAGCCGTGGTTTCTGTACGTCGCGTACAACGCGATTCACGAGCCGCTGCACCACGTCACGCTCGACTTGCCCGGTACGCAGGCCTGCGATCACTCGGATCCGAGCGATGCGGCGCTGGCGCGTTGCATGCTCGCGGCGCTCGACGGCCAGCTCGGGCGACTGCTGCGCGCGCTCGACGAGAGCGACACGACGGTGATCTTGGTTGGCGACAACGGCATGGCGCAGCGCGCGTTCCGCCCGCCGTACCTGCGCCACCACGGCAAGGGCACGATGTTCTCGGGCGGCGTCGAAGTGCCGCTGCTGGTGCGCTCGCCGCGCATGCCCGCACAGCTGCGGGGCACGGCGAGCGACGCCACGGCGCTGGCGGTGGATCTGTTCGCGACGGTGGCGGAGCTGTGCGGCGTCGAGGTGCCCGAGCACGACTCGCTCTCGTTCGCCTCGGAACTCACGGGCGCGACGCCTTCGGGCGCTCGCAGCGAGCTCTACAGCGAGCGCTTCCAGCCCAACTTCGTCCCTTTGGCGGACGGGAGCATTCCCGCGCCGTTCGTCGGGCGCTTCCACGATCAGGCGCTCGCGGCGGGCGGCTTCAAGCTGATCCGCGAGACGGCGCGCGCCGAGGACGGCTCGCTGCTGCGCCACGAGCAGCTCTTCCGGCTGCCCGTGGGGGCGGACGACGACTGGATCGAGCGCGCAAACCTGCTCGCGCCCGGGTCCGCCGAGCTCGAGTCGCAGGCCCGTAGCGCGCTCGAGGCACTGCGCGCGCGGCTCGACGCAGCCTATCCCTGCCTCGTGCGCTGAGCGTCGCGCCGCGGGGGGCCGAGGCAGCGGCCCGCGCGGGGTCGTGCGAGCCGACGTCATTCGCGCCCGCCGCGAATGCTGAGAATAGATATGCGGCCCTTGAACTGGGATTATTCGGTGACTAATTTTTCGTTCTGAGCGAATAAACGTTCGCTCACGAGCTCGACCCGTTCATGACCCCACGCCATGGCTGACCCCGACCTACGCCGCGATGCCATCCGCGAGCTGCTCCGCGAGGAGGAGATCGCCAGCCAAGAGGTGCTCCTCGAGCTCCTCGAGCGCAAGGGCTTCCAGACCTCGCAGCCGGTGCTCTCGCGCGACCTGCGCGTGCTCAACGTCGCCAAGCAGGCCGGTTTCTACCGCGTCAGCGAGGAAGAGCGCGTCACGCCGCTCGCCGTGCTCAAGAGTCTGCTGCGCTCCGAGCAGCCCGTCTCGCACTTCGTGCTGCTGCACTGCGAGCCCGGCGCCGCGAGCGCCGTGGCGCGCGCCCTCGAGTCCGAGGGCATCGACGGTCTCGTCGGCACGATCGCCGGCGACGACACCGTGCTGGTCGCATCCGACAGCCACGCCGCGTCCATGCGCGTGCGCCGTCGCGTGCAGGAACTGCTCTAGCGGCGGCGCCTCCATGTCGCACGCCCTGCTCCGTGTCTGCTCGTTCCCCTGCTCGCGCCGCTCGGCGGCGTGAGGTGTTCCGCAACTCCCCGAGGATCCTTCGATGCGCGTTCTGCTTGCCTACTCCGGTGGTCTCGACACGTCCTACCTCGTCGCGTGGCTCACGCGCGTCGAGAAGGCGCAGGTCACGACGCTGGCCGTCGATTGCGGTGGTTGGAGCGCGGCCGAGCGGCGCGACATCTCAAGCCGCGCCGTCGCGCTCGGCGCCGTGGAGCACCGCTTCGTCGACGCGCGCGCCGAGCTCTTCTCGCGCGTCGTGCGCTGGCTGATCGCCGGCAACGTGCGCCGCGGCGCGGCCTACCCGCTCTCGGTGGGCGCCGAGCGCGGCCTGCAGGCCGAGATTCTCGCGCGCATGTCGACCGAAGGCGGCTTCGATGCCTGCGCGCACGGCTGCACCGCGGCCGGCAACGACCAAGTGCGCTTCGAGGCCGCGCTCGCGACGATCGCGCCCGGCTTGAAGGCGCTCGCGCCCGTGCGCGACCTCGCGCCGAGCCGCGAAGAGCAGCGCAAGTGGCTCGCGGATCAAGGCCTTCCGGTTCCGGCCGCGGGCGGCAAGTACTCGGTCAATCAGGGCCTGTGGGGCGTCACGATCGGCGGCGGCGAGCTGCACACGTCCGATCAGGCGCTGCCCGAGGAAGCGTGGTACTGGACGAAGAACGGCCACGGCCGCGCCACGCTGCAAGTCGGCTTCGAGGGCGGCATCCCCGTCTCGCTCGGCGGCCTGCCGATGGATCCGGTGACGCTCGTCGAGCGCCTGAACGAAGAAGCCGGTGCCTTCGGCGTCGGTCGCGGTTACCACCTCGGCGACACCGTGCTCGGCATCAAGGGGCGCATCGCGTTCGAGGCTCCGGCGGCGGAAGTGCTGATCGAGGCGCACCGCGAGCTCGAGAAGCTCGTGCTGATCGAGGACCAGCGTTTCTGGAAGGACCATCTGGGCGACGTCTACGGCCGGCGTCTGCATCAGGGCCTGTTCCACGATCCGTTCCAGCGCGACCTCGAGGCGTTCTTCGCCTCGACGCAGCAGCGCGTCACGGGCACCGTCAAGGTGCGCGTGCAGCCCGGCTCGGCGCTGGTCGAAGGCGTGTCGTCGCCCTACAGCATGCTGGCCGCGAGCGACGCCAAGTACGGCGAGCGCGCGGGCTCCAACGCCACGCCGCAGGGCGCGCTCGGCCTCGCGCGCGCGCTGGCGGAACCGGCGCGGCTGTTCCGTCGCGCGGGCGAGAAGGCCACCGCGGAGAGCGCGAAATGAAGCGCTGCACTCTCGACAAGATCGCGTCGGTCACGCTGCGTCTGGGACTCGATCGCAACGCGGTGCTCGGCGATGCGATCCCGGCGCAGGCTGGCACGGTCGTGGCGTGCCGCGTGAAGAACGCGAAGACGAGCTACAACACGCTCGAGGACGTGCACGGGCGCATGGTCGCGCTGCACCCCGGCGACATCATCGCCGGAGCGCTCGGCCATCGCGACGCGCTGTACGGATTCAGCGGCAAGGTGCCGACCAAGGTCGCGGTGGGGGACGAGCTGCAATTGCTCAACCTCGGCGGCGTGATCGGCACGGGCGCGGAAGCCACGGCCGCGACCGGCGAGCCGTTCCGGCTCGAGGTGCTCGGTTCCGTGATGGAGTTCCCCTACCTCGCGACGCGCGTCGGCATTCCGGCGAACATCGCGCGCGCGGCGCTCCCGACCCAGCCGATGCCCACGCGCTCGGAGGGACTGCCGCCGCTGATCGTGCTCGTCGGCACCTGCATGGACGCGGGCAAGACCACGGCCGCGTCGATCCTGATCAGCGAACTCTCGCACAAGGGCCTGCGGGTCGCGGCAGGCAAGCTCACGGGCGTCTCGCTGCGTCGCGACATCCTGCAAATGCAGGACTGCGGCGCGGAGCCGGTCGCGATCTTCACTGACTTCGGCGTCGTCACGACCGACGAGAGCACGTCGGTGCCGGCGGCGCACAGCTTGATCGCCAACCTCGCCGGTGCCGAGCCCGACCTGATCGTGCTCGAGATGGGCGACGGACTGCTCGGAACCTACGGCGTGCAGTCGTTGCTCTCCGACGAGTCGATCCGCCACGCGATCGAGAGCGTGGTGCTGTGCGCGCAGGACCCCGTCGGCGCGTGGGGTGGGCAGATGCTCCTGCGCGAGCGCTACGGTCTGGCGGTCGACGTCACCAGCGGGCGCGTGACCGACACGCCCGTCGGGCGGCGCTTCTGCGAGGAGAAGCTCGGCGTGCCGGCGTTCAACGCGCTGCGCGAGGGCCGCAATTTGACCGAGGCCGTGTTGAACGGCCTGCGCAAGAAGGGGCTCAAGCTCGGTCGGGAGACGGTGGGCGCATGAACGCGACGTTGACGCGCGCCGCGACCGTGCCGACGTGGGTGTTCGGCGCCAAGGGCATGCTCGCGGGCGAGCTGCTGCGACTGCTCGACCTCCATCCGGGGCTCGAGCTGCGCGGCGCGGTGTCGCGCAGCGAGCAGGGCGTCGCCGAGGCGCAGCCGCATCTGGTGACGCGCGCGCGCACGTGCAACGTGGACGAAGCGCGCGCCGCGATCGCGGACGCGCTCGTGGGTGGCTCGCGCGCGGTCGCGTTCCTTTCGCTGCCCCACGGCGAGTCCGCGAACCTGTGGGCCAAGTTGTCCGCGGAGCTCGGCGCGCTCGCATCGAATCTGTACCTCGTCGATCTCGCCGCCGACTTCCGCCTCGCGAGCCCCGCGCGCTATCAGGCGGCCTACGGGCATTCGCACCCCGCGCCGGCGGAGCTCGAGCGCTTCACCTATGGACTCGTCGAGCTGCACCGCGAGGCGATCGCGCGCTCGCGACGCGTGGCGGCGCCCGGGTGTTTCGCCACCGCGTTGCAGCTCGCCTGCGTGCCCGCCGCGCGCGCGAAGCTGCTCGACACGTCGCGGCCGTGGATCTTGAACGGCATCACCGGCTCGAGTGGCTCGGGCATCGAGCCCAAGCCCGGCACGCACCACCCTTGGCGCCACGCGAACATGTGGGCCTACTCGCTCGACGGACATCGCCACGAAGCGGAGCTGGCGCAAGCGCTCGAGCCGCACGGGAGCGTGCCGCCGATCCACTTCATCGCGCACTCCGGGCCGATGGCGCGCGGCATCCACTTGACCGCCGCCTTGCCGTTGCTGCGCAAGGTGACGACGGCGGAGGCGCGCGCGGTCTACACCGAGCTCTACGGCGGCTCGACGTTCGTCGAAGTGCTCGACGGCTCGAAGGTGCCGGACCTGCGCTCGATCAGCGCGTCCAATCGCGCGCAGCTCGCCGTGCACGTGCGCGGCGACGTGCTCAACGTGCTCTGCACGCTCGACAACATGACCAAGGGCGGCGCCGGACAGGCGCTGCAGTGCCTGAACGTGATGCTCGGATTCCCCGAGCACTGGGGCCTGCCTCGCGCGGGTCTGGGAGTGAACTGACATGCAACTGCGTGAAATCGACGCCTACGCGCGTCTGCCTCTCCACGTCGTCGGCGCCGAGGGCAACGAGCTGATCCTCGAGGGCGGCCGACGCCTGCTCGATCTCTACGGCGGCCACTGCGTCAACACGCTCGGCGCCGGCGATGCGGGGCTCGGCAGGGTCATCCAAGAGCAATGGCAGCGCCTGTCGTTCGCCACGAACCTGCTCGATCACGAGCCGCGCCACGGCTTCCTGACTGCGTTCGAACCCAACTTGCCTAGTTGCGACGGCGGCTGGAGCGTGTTCCTGTCCAACAGCGGCGCGGAGGCCAACGAAAGCGCGCTCAAGCACGCACTCGCCTTCACGCGGCGTCGCAAAGTCGTGTTCTTCAAGGGCGCCTTCCACGGGCGCACCGCGGCCGCGGCGGCAGTGAGCGACATGAAGCTCGCCGCGTTCCCGTCGACGCCGTTCGACGTGGTCAAGCTGCCGTGGAACGACGTCGAGATGGCCGCGAAGGCGATCGACACGACCGTGGGCGCCGTGATTCTCGAGCCCTACCAGTCGCTCGCCGGCGTGACCGAGCCGAGCATGGAGTTCCTCGGGACGCTGCGGCGCCTGTGCGATCGCACGGGTGCCGTGCTGATCTTCGACGAAGTCCAGACCGGCAACGGACGCCTCGGCACGCCGTGGGCATCGCAGCACACCGGCGTCGTGCCGGACTCGTTCACGACGGCCAAGGGCGCAGCCGGTGGTCTGCCCATCGGCATCACCGTGATCCGCACCAAGATGGCGCAGGCCGTGTCGGGCAAGCTGTTCGGCTCGACCTTCGGTGGCGGGCCGCTCGTGCTCGCGGCGGCGGCGGTGGTCGCGCGCCGGGTGGGACAGCCTGAGTTCCTCGCCAACGTGCGCGCGACTTCGGAGGCGCTCAAGGTCGCCGGACTGCGCGGGCCGATCGCGTCGGTCCGCGGCGCGGGACTGCTGCTCGGCCTCGTGGTCAAGCCCGAGCTCAAGGCCGCGACCGTGCGCGACCTGCTGCTCGAGCAGGGCGTGCTCGTCGGCACCAGCGACGATCCGCAAGTGCTGCGCCTCTCGCCCGCGCTGACCTTGACGCCCGCCGACGCGCTAGCGCTCGGACGCGCGCTCGAGACGCTGGAGGTGAAGGCGTGAAGGGCTTCTACGATCTGAGCGAGGTCGCGACGGCGGACGTCGAGAAACTCGTGGCGCGCGCTCTGCATCTGCGCGCCGGCGCGGCTGCGCGCCGCTTCGAGGGCAAGGCGCTCGGCATCCTGTTCTTCAACCCCAGCCTGCGCACGCAGGCCTCGTTCCAGCGCGCCGCGGGCAAGCTCGGCGTCGATCTCGTGCAACTGCAGGCCGGTGGCAACGGCGTGTGGGGCATCGAGTGCGAGGATGGAGTCACGATGGACGGGGGCAATGCGGAGCACGTGCGCGAGGCGGCGCCGGTGCTCGGCCGCTTCGTCGACGTGCTCGCGATCCGCGCGTTCGCGGGCATCCAGTCGCTCGATCGCGATCTGCGGGACGCGCTGATGAACGGCTTTCGCAAGCACGCGGGCGTGCCGGTCGTCAACATGGAGAGCGCGCTGTGGCATCCCTGCCAAGCGCTCGCCGACTGGGCCACGCTGGATTTCTACGAGGTTCCGCGCCGCGCCAAGCTCGTGCTCACGTGGGCGTGGCATCCCAAGCCGCTGCCGCACGCCGTGCCGAACTCGACCTTGTGCATGGCGACTCAACGCGGCATGGACGTCGTCGTGCTGCGCCCGAAGGGCTACGACTTGCATGAGTCGATCCTCGCGCAGGCGAGCGCGCTCGCGCGGGCCAACGGCGGCACGCTGACGATCACCGACGACCGCGAGGCCGCGCTCGAGGACGCGAGCATCGTCTACGCCAAGTCCTGGGCGTCGCTCGACTGCTGGGGCAACGCCGAGGCGGAGAGCGCGCAGCGCGCGGGTCTGCGCGATTGGTGCGTCAGCCCCGAGTGGATGAAGCGCACGGATCGCGCGCGCTTCATGCACTGCCTCCCCGTGCGGCGCAACGTCGTCGTACGCGACGAAGTGCTCGACGGTCCGTGGTCGATCGTGATCGATCAGGCCGAGAACCGCCTGCACGCCCAGACCGCGCTCCTCGAGTGCCAGTTCGCGAGCCTCGAGCGCAAGAGCCAGATTCGCGCGAAATCCCCCGTTCCCTTGGAGTTCCCGCAATGACCGACCTGTTCAAGGCAGCGCCGCACGTGCGCCTGCACCGTGGCAAGACCTTCGTCATCAAGGCTGGAGGCGGCACGATCGCGAAGACGAGCGCGATCCGTCAGTTCGCGCGGCAGGTGGCGGTCGTGCAGGCGCTCGGCGCTCGCGTCGTCGTCGTACACGGCGGCGGACCGCAGACCGACGCGCTGCAGCGCATGCTCGGCGAAGAGCCGCGCATGGTCGACGGTCGCCGCGTGACGACGCCCACGGCGATGCGGGCCCTGCGCATGGCGACCGCGGGCGAGCTCTCGGGCGAGGTGGTCGCATGTCTGGCGGCCGAGGGAGCTCCGGCGGTCGGAGTCTCGGGCGCGAGCTCGGGCCTGCTCGTCGCCAAGCGCCGCGCACCGACGCGCACCACGGAAGGCATCGTCGACTTCGGCGAGGTCGGCGACGTGCAGTCGGTCGATCCCAAGCCGCTGCTCGCGCTGATCGAGGACGGCTACATCCCGGTCGTCTGCCCGCCCGCGGGCGACGGCAACGGAGGTTTCCTCAATGTCAACGCGGACCTCACGGCGGCCTCGATCGCGGTCGCGCTCGGCGCCGCGAAGCTCGTGATGCTCACCGGCGCGCCGGGCATTCTGTCGAACCCCGGCGACTCGACGTCGCTGCTCTCCGCGCTCTCGATCTCCGATCTCGATGCGATGGAGGAGTCGGGCGCGCTCAAGGGCGGCATGCGCGTGAAGGCGGCGGCCATTCGCGCGGCGCTGTACGGCGGCGTCGGGCGCGTGCACGTCGTGTCGGGCAGCGACGAGAACGCGCTGCTCGCGGAGCTCTACACCAATCAGGGCGCGGGCACGCTCGTGACGCGCGAGCCGGAGAAGGCGCCGGAGAGCGAGCAGACGCTGAAGCAGGTCACGCTCGAGCCCTCGCCGTTGTCGGGGAGCCCGCGTTGAGCGAGTTGCCCGAGAGCGCGAGGCTGCTGGCCACGCTGGTCGCGATCGAGAGTGTCTCGGGCGCGGAGCAGCGCATCGCCGATTCGATCGTCGAGCTGCTGCGCGGCTGGCGCATCGACTGCGAGCGCCTCGGGAACACGCTCGTGGCCACGGTCGAGCTCGGCCGCGGTCCGCGCCTCATGCTCAACACGCACCTCGACACGGTGCCGGTCGGAAACGGCTGGACGGTCGAGCCCTACGCGGCGCGCTGGGAAGGCGGGAAGCTCTACGGCCGCGGCGCGAACGACGCGAAGGCGAGCGTGGTCGCGATGCTGCTCGCGCTGCGCTCGTGCGCCGAGACACGCAGTGGCAAGGGCACGCTGCAACTCGCGCTCAACGAATGCGAGGAGACGACGAACCTCGGGATGGGCAAGGTGCTCGAGCGCTGCGGTGTGCCCGATGGCGCGATCACGGGCGAACCCACGGGGCTCGAGGTCGTGCGCGCGCAGTCGGGCCTCGCGGTCGTGACGGCGGAGTGGCACGGCCGTTCGTGCCACGCAGCGCACGTGCAGCGCGTCGAGCACGACAACGCGCTCGTCAAGGCCGCGGGCGACATCGTGCGCGCCGGACCGTGGCTCGAGCTCGAAGGCGCGCACGAGCTGCTCGGCGCGAGCACGGTCGCGACGACGGTGCTCAAGTCGGGTGAGCGGCACAACGTCGTGCCGGACAAGGCGGAGGCGGTCTTCGACGCGCGCCTCTCGCCGCGCCACTGTGCGGCCGATGTCATCGCGCTGCTCGGCGCGCGCATGACGCACGCCAAGCTCGGCGTGCGCTCGGCGCGCCTCAAGCCGTTCGAGACGGCGGAGGATCATCCGCTCGTGCAAGTCGCGCTCGCCGTCGCGGGTCGCGCGCGCGCGATCGGTTCGTCGACCATGTCGGACATGGCGCTCTTGCAGGGCGTGCCAGCCGTCAAGTGCGGCCCGGGCGACACGGCGCGCTCGCACACTCCCGACGAGTTCGTGCTGCTCGCGGAGCTCGAGGCTGGCGTCGACTTCTACACGCGCTTGGCGCCCCGAGCGCTCGAGGCGCTCGCACCCGCGACCGCTCGCTAGGAACTCCACGATGAGCCAGAACTTCCACCGTCCAGTGTGGGATCGCGGCGACGCGATCGACGCGCAGATGCTCGCCTTCACCACGGGCGACGATCCGCTGTGGGATCGCCGGCTCGTCGAGCACGACCTCCGCGGATCGCTGGCGCACGCCAAGGGACTGGCGCGAGTGGGGCTGATCAGCGCGCAGGACTGCGCCACGATCTGCGACGGCCTCGAGCGCCTGCTCGCGTCCCATCGCGCCGGGGAATGGACCGTCGAGGCGCTGGACGAGGACGTTCACTCGGCCGTCGAGCGGCGCCTGACCGACCTCGTCGGCGACGCGGGCAAGCGGTTGCACACGGCGCGCAGCCGCAACGAGCAGATCACGCTCGACGTGCGCCTGTGGCTGCGCGACTCGATCGGCCGGACGAAGGAGCTGCTGGCGGCGTTGCACGCGAGCCTCGCGCGCGCCGCGGAGCGCCACGCGACGCTCCCGCTGCCGGGCTACACGCACCTGCGCCGCGCGATGCCGTCGACGGCGGGGGAGTGGTTCGATGCGCATGCGCGCGCCTTCGAACTCGACCTCGGCGAGCTCGACCACGCGCTGCGGCTCACGCGCGAGTGTCCGCTCGGGTCGGGAGCGGGCTACGGATTGCCGGTGCAGCTCGATCGGCAGTTCGTCGCGCGCGAGCTCGGCTTCGACGGCCCCGTCGAGCCCGTGACCCACGTCCAGCACGCCCGCGGCCGCGCGGAACTCGCCTACCTGACCGCGCTCGAGGCGCTCGCGCTCGACATCGGCAAGCTGAGCGCGGACCTGTGGCTCTACAGCACGAGCGAGTTCGGCTTCGTGAAGCTCCCCGTCGCGTTCACGACGGGCTCGTCGCTCATGCCGCACAAGCGCAATCCCGATGCCGTCGAACTCGCCCGCGCCCACGCGCGCGCGATCGTCGCGGAGCGCGCCGCGCTGCTCGATCTCCTGCGCGATCTGCCGAGCGGCTATCACCGCGACTTCCAGCTCGTGAAGCCGCCGCTGTTCCGCGCCCACGATGCCGCGAGCACCATGCTCGCGCTCCTGCCGCGGCTCGTCGACGCGCTCGAGTTCGATGCGACCGCGCTCGCGGCCGCCTGCGCGGATCCCAAGCTCGCCGCCACCGCGCGGGCGCTCGACAAGGTCAAGTCCGGCGTGCCGTTCCGCGACGCGTACCGCGAAGAAGCGCAGCGCTAGGCCAGCGGGTCGTTCGTCGCCCCAACGTTTGCGCGACGGAGCACGGCGCGGATCTCAGCCGCCGCGCGTGTGCATCTCGAGGTGCGGGTCGCTGCGCAGCGCATCGAGGCCGACGAGCGGGGAGCGCGCTAGCTCCTCGAGGCGCTGCTCGGCGCCGCGGTCGGCGCGGTGCGTCCACGCCGCTCGCAGGCGCTGCGCGATCACTGCGTCGCTCGCGTCTCCGCGCACGAGCGCGCGCAGGTCGAGGCCCAGGCGCGCGTAGAGGCACAGGTACCACATGCCGTCGGCCGTGAGGCGCGCGCGATCGCAGCGTGAGCAGAACGGCGCCGTCGTCGAGGCGACGATGCCGAACACAGTGCCGTCGCGCAGGCGGAAGCGCTCGGCCGGAGCGCTCGACGGCGCCGCGAGTGGCTCGATCGAACCGTGGCGCGACTCGACCTGCGCGAGCAGCTCTGCGCGCGAGACGACGGCCGTCGGGCTCCAGCGTGTCGCGCCGCCGACGTCCATGTACTCGATGAAACGCAACTCGACGCCGCGGTCGCGCGCGAAGTCGAGCAGTGCGAGCGTCTCGCCCTCGTTGGTGCCGCGCATCACGACCATGTCGAGCTTGACGTTGCCGGGCCAGAGTCGGGCGGCGACTTCGATGCCCGCGAGTACGCGCTCATGCCCGCTGCGGCGCGTGATGCGTTCGAAAACGTCCGCTCTGAGCGTGTCGAGGCTGACCGTGATGCGGTGCAGGCCGGCCGAAGCGAGCGCCTGCGCTTGCTCGGCGAGCAGCAGCCCGTTGGTCGTGAGCGCGATGTCGTCGAGCTCGGGAACGGCCGCCAAGAGACGTACGAGCTCGTGCAGGTCGTGGCGCAAGAGCGGCTCGCCGCCGGTCAGGCGCACCCTGTGCACGCCGAGGCCCGCGAACACGCGCGCGAGCCGGGCGAGTTCCTCGAGCCTCAGCAGGTGCTCCTTCGGGAGCCAGCGGTACTCCTGCTCCGGCATGCAGTAGGCGCAGCGCAGGTTGCAGCGGTCCGTGACCGAGATGCGCAGGTTCGCCAGCGTTCGGCCGAGCGTGTCGTGGGCGGGTTGCACGGGCGCAATAGTATGACGCGGCGCTTGCCGTTTGGGTGCCGCCAGCGCCGGAATCGAAGCCGCGCAGCAGCGCGCGGCTATTCTGCGTAGGTCATGTCCTCCCCTTACGAGGTCCAACACTCCATGCGAAACCGCCTCGCGCTGTTCGTGCTCTTCGCTCTGTCCACTCCCGCCTCGGCCCAGATCCGCATCCCCGCCGTGCTCGACGACGGCATGGTGCTCCAGCGCGGCGACGCGACGACGCTCTTCGGTCGCGCGCAGCCCCGCGCAGCGATCACCGTAGTGCCGTCATGGACGAAGGGTCAGTACACGACGACCACCGACGCCGCGGGCGAGTGGCGCGTGCAAGTGGCCGCGGATGTCGCCGGGGGGCCGCACTCGGTCCACATTTTCGGCGACGGGGAGCGTGTCGTGCGCGACGTGTGGATCGGCGAGGTGTGGCTGTGCTCGGGCCAGTCGAACATGGAATGGCAGGTGAAATCCTTCCCCAACGCGCTGCCCCGGTACCCCGGCGCCGCGGAGGAGGTCGCGGCCGCGAACTTGCCGCAAGTGCGCGTGTTCGATGTCTCGAACCGCGTCTCGAATCACGAGCGCCGCGACGTGCAGGGCCAGTGGGTGACGAGCTCGCCCGCGACCGCCGGCGACTTCAGCGCGACGGCCTTTTACTTCGCGCGCATGTTGCACAAGGAGCTCGGCGTCCCGGTCGGCGTCGTCACGGCCGACTGGGGCGGTACGCCGGTCGAGTCGTGGATGAGCGCGCGGGGGCTGGCGAAGTTCCCGGAGTTCGCGGGCGCGCTCGAGACGCTCGCGGCGTCGGTCGATCCGAACTTGCGCTGGGAGCGCCAGCAGGCGAGCGGCAGCGGCTGGTGGGAGGGCGCGGACGCGCGCGGACCGCGGCGCGTGGCGGCGGGCTGGAATGGCACGGGGTTCGACGACTCTGCGTGGAAGACCTTCCAGCTGCCGGGGAGCTTCTCTGGCGAGCTCGGCGGCTTCGACGGCTTGGCGTATTTCCGCATGGAAATCGAGCTTCCCGCGAGCTGGGCGGGCAAGGGCGCGACGCTCGAGCTCGGGCCCATCGACGACCGCGACGACGCTTGGTTCGACGGCACGCATGTCGGCTCGGAGCACGAGGACGGTCGCTGGGGCGCGCCGCGGCGCTACAAGCTCGCGCCGGAGCTCGTGAAGGCCGGGCGTCGCGCGATCGCCGTGCGCGTGCTCGACACCGCCGGCCCCGGAGGCATCAACGGCAAGCCGGAACAGCTGCGCATCACGAGCGACGACGCCGCGCTCGGCTCGCTGCCGCTCGCGGGCACATGGCGCTACCACATGGGCGCGCGCATGAGCGAAATGCCGCCGATCGGGCAGGGTGCGGGAGCGCAGTTCGGCGCGGGCACGGCGAGCGTGCTGTGGAACGGCATGGTCGCGCCCTTGCGCTCGCTCTCGTTCAAGGGCGTGCTGTGGTACCAGGGCGAATCGAATGTCGGTCGCGCGAAGCAGTACGAGACGCTGTTCCCCGCGATGATCGCCGACTGGCGCGCGCAGTTCGGGAAC
>VGZD01000023.1 GCA_016872715.1 Planctomycetota bacterium | reverse complement strand
CGCGCAGCGGCTCGATGCAGGTGTGGACCATGCCGCTCGACGGCGGCGAGCCGCGGCAACTGACGCGGAGCGCGCTGGGGATCGGCGGCTTTCTGTGGTCGCCCGACGGCGAGCACATGGCCGCCAGCGTGGAGTTGTGGCCGGAGTGCGGGCTCGACGAGGGCTGCAACGGACGCATCGCCAAGGGGCTCGAGGGCAAGCTGCAGGTGCGCGTCGCCGACGAGCTCTTGTACCGCCACTGGACGAGCTGGCACCAAGGCAAGCGCACGCACATCGTGCTGGTCGATGCGGCGAGCGGCGCGCTCGTGCGCGACCTCACTCCGGGCGAGTTCGATGCGCCCGCGTTCTCGCTCGGCGGCCGCGGTTTCGCGTGGTCACCCGACGGCGCGCAGCTGTGCTTTGTCTCCAACCACGATGCGGAGCAGGCGAGCTCGACGAACTCCGACCTGTGGGTCGTGCCGATCGACGGCAGCGCGAGCGCGCGCAACCTCACGGACGCGAACGACGGCTGGGACGGCGGGCCGCTGTACTCGCCGGACGGCAAGTGGATCGCGTTCCAGAGTCAGGCGACGCCGGGTTACGAGAGCGATCTCAAGCGACTGGCGCTGTACGAGCGCGCGAGCGGCACCGTGCGCTACCTCACCGAGCGCGGCGGCTTCGACGACATGGTCGAGGACATGCGCTGGACGCCGGACAGCCGCGAGCTGGTGTTTCAGGCCGAGAATCACGGGCGCAATCCGCTCTACCGCATCTCGATCGCAGGCGGCACACCGACGCTCGTGCTGCGCCACGGGTTCATCGCAGGTTGGGAACTCGGCGCGCGCGGAGAGGTCCTCTACGCCCACCGCAGCGTCGGCGAGCCGACGGAGCTGTTCGTCGCGAGCGGCGAGTCGCGCCGCGCGCTCACGAGCTTCAACGCCGCGGTCGCATCCGAGGTCGACATCCGACCGGCGCAGGAACTGTGGCTCGACGGCTCCGACGGTCGCAAGGTGCACACCTTCGTCGTCACGCCGCACGGATTCGATCCGTCGAAACGCTATCCGCTGGTGCTCAACGTGCACGGAGGCCCGCAGTCCCAGTGGACGGACGCGTTCCGCGGCGACTGGCAGGTGTATCCGGGCAAGGGCTATGTGGTCGCGTTCTGCAACCCCGCCGGCTCGACCGGCTACGGTCAGGACTTCACGGACGCGATCACCCGCGAGTGGGGCGGACGACCCTTCGACGACCTGATGGCCGTGTGCGACCAGCTCGAGGCGCTCGCGTTCGTCGATCCCACTCGCATGGGGGTGATGGGCTGGAGCTACGGCGGCTACATGGCGATGTGGATGCAGGGCCACACGCAGCGCTTTCGCTGCAACGCCGCGATGATGGGTCTGTACGACCTGCGCTCCTTCTACGGCGCCACCGAGGAGCTGTGGTTCCCCGAGCACGACCTCGGAGGCACGCCGTGGACGAGCGAGCTCTACGAGCGCTGGTCGCCGTCGAACTTCGTGCGCAACTTCTCGACGCCCTCGCTCGTGATCACCGGCGAGCTCGATTACCGCGTGCCCTACACGCAGAGCTTGCAGTACTACACCGCGCTCCAAAAGCGCGGCGTCCCCGCGCGCCTCGTCGTGCTCCCCAACGCCGGCCACTGGCCCGCGTGGCACGAGATGGCCTTCTACTACAACGCCCACCTCGACTTCTTCCACCACTACCTCGGCGGCGAACCCGCCCCCTGGGACGTCACCGCCCACAGCCGCAACCTGCACCTCGAGTCGCGCTGAGCCCGCGCGCGCCCGCTCTCCTACGGCAAGCACGTGAGCGTCAGCGCGTTCGACCAGTTGGTGGACTTCGAGGCGGGCGGGTCGCGATACCACGCCTGGACCTGCGAGCGCTGTCCGGTGGACCAGGGTTGGCCGAGGGCGCCGGGGGTGGCGGCTTGGAAGGCGTTCCAGTCGAGGGTGAAGGAGCCGTTGCAGGCGCTCACGCTGCCGCCGATCGTCGCGAGGCAGCCATGGGTCGAAGTGCCGCTCGTGCAGATGGTGGTCGGTGTCGGGGGCGGGGCGGTGAAGCTCCACGAGAGCACATCGTTGTGTTCCCACGCGCCGCCGGTCGCGGAGGTGACGCCGACATACAGCGAGCTGCCGCCGATCAGGTTTAGCCCGCCGACCGAGGCGCCGCCGATCCATGTGCCGCCGCTCGCGAAGCTGTAGGGCGTCGTGAAAAGCGGGGCGCCGTCGTAGGAGACGCTCAACGAGCCGGGCACATACACGATGCGCACCGAGTGCACGAGCCCGTTGGTGAAATCGACCGCGGGCGTGGCCCAGCCGATCGAGTAGCTCTCGCGCGCGTCGTTCTGGCCCGTGCCGTTGGTGTGCCAGCTGAAGTCGGCGCCGGTGCCGTCGAAGAACGGCGAGCCCGCGTCGTAGGTGCCGATCTCGAGCGCGCGCCCTTGCTCGGCTAGACGTGGTGCACGGGGCCCTCGCCACGCGCGGCGGCGAGCAGCGTGCGCTTCACGTACACCGGAACCATGTCGCGGCGGTACTCGGCATCGCCCGGGATGTTCGGCAGCGGCTTGCACTGGCGGTGGGCGAGCGCGGCGGCTTCGGCGACGGCGACCTCGAAGTCGGAGGAGCCGGGGCGCTGGCCGTGCAAGACCGCATCGAGCTTCGCGATGCGCTTGGGCTGCGCCGCGAGCGCAGTGACGACCACATCCGCGTGCTCGACTGCGCCCTGCGCGTCGAGGTCGAGGCGCACGGCGACGCCGAGCAGCGGGAAGTCGATGCTGCCGCGGTCGCGCAGCTTGCCGTAGGCGCCGCGGTGACCCTCGGGAGCCTTGGGCACGTGGACCGAGACGAGCACCTCGTCGCGCTCGACTCGCTTGTTGCAGATGCCGTCGGCCACCCAGAAGTCGTCGATCGCGATCGCGCGTCGGCCGCGCAGGCTCGCGAACTCGAGCGTGGCGCCGAGCGTCATCAGCGCCGGCGCGCTGTCGTTCGAAGCGGCGGCGACGCAGTTCTTGCCGCCCTTGACGACGTGACACACTTCGCCGTCCTTCTTCATGCAGAAGCCGAGCGCCTGCCGCCAGAAGTAGGTCTGGTTGTACCACTGGCAGCGCGTGTCGAGCAGCACGTTGCCTCCGAGCGTGCCCATGGTGCGCAACTGCGGTCCGGCGACGAGCGAGCAGGCCTGCGCGAGCGCGGGAGCCTGCGCGCGCACGAGCGCGCTCGCGGCGACCTCGGCGAGTGACGTCATCGCGCCGATCGCGAGCGAGCCGTCGGCACCGCGGCGGATGCCGCGCAACTCGCTCACCTGCGCGAGCGAGACCACGCGCGAAGGAGTGAAGAGCTCGTGCTTCATGTTGGGCACGAGGTCGGTGCCGCCCGCGACGATCAGCGCATCGGGAGACTCCGCGAGCAGCGCCACGGCGTGGGCGAGCGTCGTCGGCGTGCAGAGCTCGAACTTCGGAAGGCGCAGCATCAGCGCGTCCCTCCCTGCGTCGCGAGCGCGGGGCTCGCGCGCTTCTCGCGCAGCGCCGCGAGCACCTTGGCGGGCGTGAACGGCAGGTGCTTGAGGCGGATGCCGACCGCGTCGTAGATCGCGTTGGAGAGCGCCGGCAGCGAGGGGTGCAGCGGGCCTTCGCCGGCTTCCTTCGCGCCGTAGGGACCTTCGGGGTCGATCGACTCGACGATCAGCGCGCGGAACTCCGGCGTGTCGAGGCTCGTCGGCAGGCGGTAGTCGAGCAGCGACGGGCCGCGGTGCAGGCCGAAGCGGTTGATGTCGTGATCTTCGTACAGCGCCTCGGCGATGCCCATGTAGGCGGAGCCTTCCATCTGTCCCGCGACGATCATCGGATTGAGCGCGCGGCCGCAGTCGTGGGCGATCCACACGTCGTGCACGCTGATGCGCCCAGTCTCGGTGTCGACCGAGGCGTCGACGACGTGCGCGGTGAACGAGTACGCCGGAGACGCGCCGATCGTGCCGCCGCGATAGTCGCCGCCGAGCTTGGGCGTGTTGTAGGAGCCCGTCGCGCCGAGCGTGTCGAACTTGGTCTCGGCGAGGTGGAACGCTTCGACGGAGGTGAGCGAGCGCGAGGTGTCGTCGAGGTCGACGACGAGCCCTTCGATCAGGCGCACGCGCGCGGGCGCGCACTGCCACGTCTGCGCCACGGCGGCGACGAGCTTCTCGCGCAGCTTGCGGCAGGCGTCGATGGTCGCGTTGCCGACCATGAACGTGACACGGCTGGAGTACGCGCCGAGGTCGACGGGGCACAGATCGGTGTCCGCGGCGACGACGCGGATGCGCTCGATCGGGATGCCGAGCTCCTCCGCGACGATGTACGCGCACATCGAGTTCGAGCCTTGGCCGATGTCGTTGCCGCCGGTGAAGACGGTGACGAGGCCCGAGCGGTCGACTTTCAGTTGCACGCCCGACTGCGGCATGTCGTTGGGATACACCGGGTAATTCGTGCCCGAGATGTACATCGAGCCCGCGACGCCCAGGCCGCGGGCTGGCCCGAGCTTGCCGCGGCGTTCCTTCCAGCGGCTCGCGCGCTCGACCTCGTCGAGACATTGCAGGAAGCCGTTGGAGGTCACGCGCTGGCCGTTGACCGTGCGCGTGAAGTCGCCTTGGAAGTTGCGGCGGCGGATCTCGATCGGATCGAGCGCGAGCTTCTCGGCGAGCTGGTCGAGCTGCACTTCGAAGGCGAAGCGCGGCTGCACCGAGCCGTGGCCGCGCTTGGGCCCGCACGGCGGCTTGTTCGTGAACACGCGCGTCGAGTCGAAGCGGTAGGTGGGGAAGTGGTAGGGCCCCGTGAGCAACTGCCCCGAGTAGTAGGTCGTGACGAGGCCGAACGAGCTGTAGGAACCGCCGTCGATCAGGATCTTCGCGTCGACGGCGACGAGCTGGCCGTCCTTCGTCGCGCCGCTGCGATAGTGCATCTGCATCGGGTGGCGACCGCGGTGCGCGTAGAAGACCTCTTCGCGCGTCCACAGCATCTTCACCGCCCGGCCCGTGAGCAGCGCGAGCTTCGCGACGCAGAACTCGAGGCTGAACGGGTCGGACTTGCCGCCGAAGGCGCCGCCGAGGCAGGGCTGGATCACGCGGATCCTGTGCGCGGGCAGCTCGAGCACGCGCGCGAGCGCGCGATGCACGTAGTGCGTGATCTGCGTCGCCGACCAGAGCGTGAGCACGCCCTCGGGCGAGTAGGTCGCGACCGCGCAGTGCGGCTCGATCGGTGCGTGCGTCGAGCCGTGGAAGACGTAGTCGTCCTCGACCACGACGTCCGCGCTCGAGAGCGCCGCATCGACGGCGCCGAATTCGAGCTGCACGCTCTTGGAGACGTTGCCTTCCTTGCGCCCCTCGTGGATCGCGGGCTCGGCCCGCACGAGCGACTCGCGCGGATCGAGGAACGCGTGCAGCAGCTCGTACTCGACGTCGATCAGCTTGAGCGCCGCGTTGGCCGTGTCCTCGTCGATCGCCGCGACCGCCGCGACCGGATCGCCGATGAAGCGCACCTTGTCGACCGCCAGCGCATTCTCGTCGGGCGTCCAGGGAATGACGCCGTACTTGATCGGCATCGAGTCGCCCGTGATCACTGCGTGCACGCCTTTCAGCGCGCGCGCCTTCGACGCGTCGATGCGCCGGATCCTCGCGTGCGCGTGCGGGCTGCGCAGCGTCTTCGCGTGCAGCATGCCGCTCAGAACGATGTCGTCGGCGTACACCGCCGCGCCCGTGGCTTTGGCGAGCCCGTCGACCTTGGCGTGCGCGCGGCCGACGACCTTGAAGTCGACGTTCGTCTTGGAGCCGGGTTCCGCCGGCCCCCAAGGCGCGCCCGGGCCGTGGAGATCGCGGGCGCTCATCGCGACGGCTCCTGCGCGGCGCGCTGGGCTTCCCACGAGCGCAAGTTGGGTTGCAGGTGGAGCTTCTCGGCCACGGCGGACTCGATCGCCTCGAAGATCTGGGTGTAGCCCGTGCAACGGCACAGGTTGCCCGACAGCGCGTCGCGCATGTCCTCGCGCGAAGGCCGCGGGCAGCGCTCGAGCAGGGCGCGCGCGGAGAGGATCATGCCGCTCTGGCAGAAGCCGCACTGCAGCGCTCCGCAGCGATCGAAGGCCTGCTGCAGCGGATCGGCTCCCGTGCCGCCGGCGCGCAGGTGAGCGGGCATCAAGCCCTCGATGGTCGTGATGGCGCGGCCTTCGCTCGCGCGCGCGAGCGTCAGACACGCGAGCACGGGCTGACCGTCGACGAGCACGGTGCACGCGCCGCAGTCGCCCTTGTCGCAGCCTTGCTTCGAGCCCGTCAGGCCGAGGCGGTAGCGCAGCACCTCGAGCAGCGTCCAGTGGTCCGGCGCGGAGACGTCGTGCGAGTCCCCGTTGATCTCGAGTTGGTACTCACCCATGGCGCGGATTGTCGCCGCGGGAAGGGCCGGAGGAAAGCCCGCAGCCGCGCTCGCGGCGCGCGGGAGCGTCGGTGGGGCAGGCTCGATCGTCGCAAGCGGCGCCGCTCGCTCGTCAGGCGCGGTAGGCGGCGATCTCGGCCACGAACGCCGGCCCCAAGTCCGCGAGCTTGGTCTGGCCGATGCCGCGGATGCCGCGCAGCTCGTCGAGGGTCGTGGGGCGCAGCGCCGCGAGCTCCTGCAAGGTGCGATCGCCGAAGATCAGGTAGGGCGGCACGCCGCGCTCGCGCGCGAGGCGGCGGCGCAGGTTGCGCAGGCGCTCGAACAGCGTGGCGTCGACCGCGATTTCGATCTCGGCGCCATCGCTCGTCACGGCGCTGCGGCCTTGGTTCGCGCCGTCGGCCTCGAAGGTGAGCTTGCCGCGGCGCGTCGTGACCACGCGCGGCGCACAGGCGCGCCGCGCGCGCGGCGGCACCGGCAAGTCGTAGAGCGCCACCTCGCGCTGGGCCTTCATCACTTCGACGCCCGAGCGCGTGAGCGAGAGCGTCGGGTACTGGCCGGGAGCGACGCGCAGGTGTTCGAGGCCGACGAGCTGCTCGATCCAGTGGCGGATCTCGCGCGCGTGGCGATCGCGCAGGAGGCCGAAGGTCGTGAGTTGGTCGTGGCCTGCGGCGCGGATGCGCTCGGTGGAGGCGCCGCGCAGGACATCGGTGACATGACCGGCGCCGTAGCGCTGCTCACAGCGCACGACACAGGAGAGGATCATCTGCGCGACGCGCTGCGCATCGGCGACCGCGCGCAGCTCGCCCAGACACACGTCGCACGCGCCGCAGTTGGGGCCGCCGCTCCACTCTTGCCCGAAGTGCTGCACGAGGAAGCGATGGCGGCACGTCGCGGCGGTCGCGAAGCCGTACATCTCCGAGAGCCGAGCAAGCGAGGCGGCGGCCTGCGTTGGATCGATCTCGACGCCCGCGGCGCGCGCCTCACTGTGGCTGCGTTCCTGCAGGTTGCGCCAACCGTGGTAGTCGGCGCCGCTGTAGAGCATCACGCACTCGCTCGGGTTTCCATCGCGACCCGCGCGGCCGGTTTCCTGCGCGAATTGCTCGATGCCTTTCGGCAACGCCGCGTGCACGACGAAGCGCACGTCGGGCCGGTCGATGCCCATGCCGAACGCGACCGTGGCGACGATCACCTCGATTTCCTCGGCGAGGAAGCGCGACTGGTTGTGCTCGCGCGTCTGCGCGCTCAAGCCCGCGTGGTAGGGCAGGCAGCGAATGCCCGCGCGCGCGAGCTCGGGCGCGAGCGAGTCGACGTCGGTGCGGCGCAGGCAATACACGATGCCCGCTTCGTTGGGATGGCGCCGGATGACGGAGAGCACCTGCTCGACCTCGTCGGCGCGCGGCAGGAAGCGGTAGGTCAGGTTGGCGCGGTCGAAGCTGCCGACGAGCTCCTCGGGCGCGCGCAGACCGAGCTGGCGCACGATGTCGGCGCGCACCTGCGGCGTCGCGGTCGCCGTGAAGGCTTGGATCGGCACGCTCGGCAGCAGCGCGCGCAACTCGCCGATGCGACGGTACTCAGGACGGAAGTCGTGGCCCCAGTGGCTGATGCAGTGCGCCTCGTCGACCACCAGCGTCGCGAGGCCGAGCTGCGCGAGTTCCTCGATGAAACCGGGCACGACGAAACGCTCCGGCGAGACGAAGAGCAGCTTGAGCGCTCCCGCGCGCAGACGCTGGAACACCTCGCGCTTCTCGCTCGCCCCCTGCGCGCTCGTCAGCATGGCCGCCTGCACGCCGCTCTCGGCGAGCCCCGCGATCTGGTCTTGCATCAGCGAGATCAGCGGACTCAAGACCACCGTCAGTCCCTCGCGCACGAGGGCGGGCGCTTGATAGCACAGGCTCTTGCCGCCGCCGGTGGCGAGCACCACGAGCGCGTCGCGGCGCTCGAGGCTGGCGAGCATCGCCTCGGCCTGCAGCGGCCGGAACTCGGAATAGCCCCACACGCGCGCGACGACTTCGCGCAGCGCCTCCAGGCCTTCCTCGCGTTCGAGCAGCTCGATCCCCATCGCCAAGGCGGCGATTGGACCCCACAGCGCGAGCTGTTCAAGCGCCGAGACGAATCCTCGCGCCTTTTTTCGCCGCGGTTCGTGGGTGCTCAGGCCTCGAACCGATCGCGCAGGTCAGGCGGCAGCATCGCGCACGCCTCGTCGGAGGTCGCGAACACTCGGCGGCGCACGCGGGCGACGGCGGAGTAGCCGAGGTCGAGCCACGCGGCGGGCAGGAGGCCGGCGAGCGCGGCCAGCGCGCGCCACAGGCCTCCGAGGCGAGCTCCGAGGTGCACCGCCACGCCCGAGCGCACGAGCGTGCGACCCTCCGCGGTGCGCACGAGCATGCTGTCGGGGAATCCGTGCGCGCTCCGATCGGGGAACTCGCGCGCGAAACGCTCGCCGCCGAGCGGCGCGAAGAGCAGCGGCTCGGTCGAGCGATCCTCCGACAGGAGGAACCGCACGCTGTGCTGGCACAGGCCGCAGTTCCCGTCATAGAAGACGCGCTCGGGGCCGCTCGCTCGCACGCCGGGGAGCCAGCCCGGATCGCTGGCGAGCGCGGCGTAGAAAAGCGGCGCGAGCAGGGGCTCGCTGCGCGAGAGCCACCACGTCGCGAGCGATCCGGCGCAGGCCGCGAGCGCGAGGGCGCGCACGAAGTTCGGCATCGCCCAGTCGCCGCGCGGATCGCTGCGCCCGCGCGCGTCGAGGGAGAGAAAGGGGGCCGGGGGAAGGGCGAGGTGCAACAGCACGGCGAGCGCGAGCCAGTGCACCTGTCCGGGCCCGCGCTCGCCGCCCAAAAAACCCGCCGCGATCAGCGTCGGCGTGAGCAGGAAGGCGCTCGCACGTTCTCTCCAGCCGAGGGCGAACGCGACGGCGAAGCCCAGTCCGGCGAGGTGCAGCGCGGCTTCGAGCGGTAGGGCGCCGTGGGCGTGGATCGAGAATCGGACGGCGAGCGCGAGGCCGAAGAGCGCGCGCAGAACGCTGTACTGGCCGCCGGTCCAACCGTTGACGGGCGCGGGGCGGAGAGAAGCGGGATTCACGCCACGCAGACGATGCGCGCGCGGCGCGGCGAAGTCAAACTGAACGCAAGGAGGCCCCCATGCCGCGCACGTTCCTCGCCATCGCTTCACTCGCCTGCGCATTCGCGTGCCAATCGACCGCCGCGAGCGACGCGGACTCACGCGCGCGCGCGTGCGACGCACAGGGACGCGCATGCCCTGCGCCGCGCGCCGCTTGCGCCCTCGCGCAGGCCACTTCGCTGCTCGGCACCGCGCTCTATCCGCCTCCGCTCACGGCGCTCGCGCAGTCGACGCGCGAGAGCCAACTCGAGGCGGCGCAGCGCGAGCTCGAAGCGCGGCCCGACGATCCCGAGGCGTGGATCTGGGTCGGGCGGCGGTTCGGCTACCTCGGTCGCTTCCGGGAAGCGATCGACACGTTCACGCTGGGCAGCGAGCGCTTTCCGCACGACGCGCGCTTCCTGCGCCATCGCGGACATCGTTGGATCACCGTGCGCGAGTTCGAGCTCGCCGCGCGCGATCTCGAGCGCGCCGCGGAGCTGGAGCGCGGCAAACCCGACACCGTCGAGCCCGACGGCCAGCCCAACGCGGCGGGAATCCTGCTCGAGACGCTGCAGTCCAACATCCACTACCACCTGGGCCTCGCGCGCTTCCTGCAAGGCGACTTCGAACGCGCGGAGCCCGCATGGCGGCGCTGTCTCGAGCTCTCGAAGAACGACGACAATCGCTGCTCCGCGACGTGGTGGCTGTGCAACACGCTGCGTCGGCTCGGGCGCGAGGACGATGCGCGCGCCGCGGCCGCCGCGATCCGTGCCGACATGCAGATCGTCGAATACGACTCGTACCACGCGCTGTGCCTCGCTCATCGCGACGGCGCCGACATCGACGCGCTCGCCGCGCGCGCCCGTTCCGCCGGTCCAGATGCGAGCGACTTCGCCACGTTCCTGTTCGGCGCGGGCCACTTCGCGCTGCTCTCCCTCGACTTCGATCGCGCGCGCAGCCTGTTCGAGGAGTGCACGCGCGGCCCGTCGTGGCACGCCTTCGGCTCGATCGCCGCCGAAGCCGAGCTCGCACGGCTTGGGAGCGATTGACATGGGCGAGGGGCGCCGCATCGATCACGATGCGGCGCCTCTCGCTTGCGGTCAGCGCGCCGTCAGCGCAGCAGCATGCGGGCCGAGAGCAGCTCGAGCAGGCGCGCGATGTTGGCCTCGATCGAGGTCGCGGCGGTGTCGAGCCGCAGCGTCGGTGCGCGGGGCGGTTCGTAGGGCGTGTCGACGCCGGTGACGTTCGCGATCTCGCCCTTGCGGGCCCGCGCGTAGAAGCCGGTGGTGTCGCGGCTCTCGCAGGTGGCGAGCGGCGCGTCGCAGAAAATCTCGAGGAAGCGCTCGGCCCCAATGGAAGCGCGCGCGCGTTCGCGCTGCTCGGCGGTGGGGGACACGAAGGCCGCGATCACCACCTGCCCGTGGTCGTTGAGGAGCTTCGCGAGCTCGCCGGCGCGGCGCACGTGCTCGACGCGGTCGCGCGCCGAGAAGCCGAGGTCGGACGAGAGGCCCTTGCGCAGCGACTCGCCGTCGAGCACGACCGACTGCACGCCGCGCTCGAACAGCGCGTGCTCGAGTGCATGGGCGAGCGAGCTCTTGCCGGAGCGCGGCAGGCCCGTGAGCCACAGCGTGAACGGCCGCTGACCGATGCGCGCGGCGCGCTGCTCGGGGCTGACGGTGCCCGAGTGCGGCGTGAGGTTCGTGCCCGCGTCGCGCGAGCGGCGCTCGCGGTCGATGGCCTGCTCGGCCGGGGTGCGGTCGAGGATCATGCCAGCGCCGACCGTCGCGTTGCTCATGCGGTCGATCAGGATGAACGCGCCCGTGTGGCGGTTGCGCGCGTAGGGGTCCGCGGAGAGCGGCTTGGCGCACTCGAGCCGGATGCGGCCGATCTCGTTGAGCGAGAGCTGAGCGGCTTCTTCGCTCTTGAGCGTGTTGACGTTCATCCGGTAACGCAGGTCCGTGACGGCGACGGGCGCCATCAGCGTGCTCTGCTTGATCAGGTACGAACGGCCAGCAGCGAGGGCGTCCTCGCTCATCCACACCACCATCGCCTCGACCGCGTGCTCGAGCGGAGGCGCGTTGTTGGGGCGTGCGATGAGATCGCCGCGGCTGATGTCGATCTCACGGTCGAGCGTGATCGTGACGGCCATGCCGGGCCCGGCCTCTTCGCGCTCGGCGCCGGAGACGAACACCTGCTTGACGAAGGCGTGGCGGCCCGAGGGGAGCGCAACGATCTCGTCGCCGCGGCGCAGCACGCCCGAGGCGAGCGTGCCCGCGAAGCCGCGGAAGTCGAGGTTGGGGCGCAGCACGAGCTGCACCGGCAGGCGCAGGTCGATCGAGTTGCGGTCGCCGGCGATGTGCACGGTCTCGAGGTAGTCGAGCAGCGGCGCGCCTTGGTACCACGGCATGGTGGTCGAGCGGCCGACGACGTTTTCGCCGCGGCGCGCGCTCATCGGGATGAAGTGCACGTCGGGGATCGAGAGGCGGGCGAGGAACTCGGCGCAGTCGCGCCGGATCTGCTCGAAGGTCGCCTGCGAGTACTCGACCAAGTCCATCTTGTTGACCGCGATGACGACGTGCTTGATGCCGAGCAGCGAGCAGATGAAAGCGTGACGGCGCGTCTGCGCGAGCACGCCCTTGCGCGCGTCGATCAGGATGATCGAGAGGTCGGCGGTCGAGGCGCCGGTCGCCATGTTGCGCGTGTACTGCTCGTGGCCGGGCGTGTCGGCGACGATGAACTTGCGCCGTGGCGTGCTGAAGTAGCGGTAGGCGACGTCGATCGTGATGCCCTGCTCGCGTTCGGCCTGCAGGCCGTCCATCAACAGCGCGAAGTCGATCTCCTCGCCCGTCGTGCCGTAGCGCGTCGTGTCCTTCTTGAGCGCCTTGAGCTGGTCCTCGAACACGCCCGCGGAGTCGTGCAGGAGCCGCCCGATCAGGGTCGACTTGCCGTCGTCCACGGAGCCGCAGGTCAGGATGCGCAGCAGTTCCTTGCGCTGGTAGCTCTCGAGCCAGCCGTCGATGCCGATGCGGTCGAGCTCTTCTGTGTGCAGCATCAGAAGTAGCCCTCCTTCTTCTTCTGCTCCATCGAACCCGCCTCGTCGTAGTCGATCACGCGACCTTGGCGTTCGCTGGTGCGCGAGCGCAGCATTTCCTCGAGCACTTCTCGCAGGTTGGTGGCCTGCGACTCGACCGCGCCCGTCAGCGGGTAGCAACCCAGAGTGCGGAAGCGCACCGAACGCATCTGCGGCTGCTCGCCGGGCTCGAGCGGCATGCGCTCGTCGTCGCGCATGATCCACGTGCCGTTGCGGTCGAGCACCGGACGGCGCTTGGCGAAGTACAGCGGGATCACGGGGATCTGCTCGCGGTAGATGTAGAGCCAGACGTCGAGCTCGGTCCAATTCGAGAGCGGGAAGACGCGGATCGACTCGCCCTTGGCGACCTGCCCGTTGTACAGGCTCCACAGCTCGGGCCGCTGGTTTTTGGGGTCCCACTGGTGGAAGCGGTCGCGGAAGCTGAACACGCGCTCCTTGGCGCGGCTCTTCTCCTCGTCGCGGCGCGCGCCGCCGAAGGCCGCGTCGAAGCCGTAGTGCGAGAGCGCCTGCTTGAGCGCCTCGGTCTTCATCACGTGCGTGTAACGCTGCGTTCCGGCGTTGAAGGGCGTGACGCCCGCCTTCACGCCGTCTTGATTGATCCACTCGATCAGCTGGTGCCCGCGGCTTTGGACGAACTCGTCGCGGAAGCGGATCATCTCCTGGAACTTGAACGTGGTGTTCACGTGCAAGAGCGGGAACGGCAGCTTGCCGGGCGCGAAGGCCTTTTCGGCGAGGCGCAGCATCGCGATCGAGTCCTTGCCGATCGAGAACAGCATCACGGGCTTCTCGAACTGGGCCACCACCTCGCGGATGATCGCGATGGCCTCGGCCTCGAGCTCCTCGAGGTGGGTCAGCTGAAAGGTCGTCATGGGTCGGGGCTCGCGGAGGCTGCTGGGGGCTGGGACTTCGGTCGGCGGAGCGTCGGCCCTTGATCGGCCCCCCGCTCGGGACGCGCCGAGCCGCGAGCAAGGCCGCTAGGCTAGAGGTTGGCAGGTTTCACACGCAACCAAGCCCGAGAGATCGTGCCCCGCGCGCCGAAAAAAGTTCGCGCTCCCAAGCTAGTCCTCGGCCCAGTTGCCCTCGAGCTTGCCGTCGGTGGCGAAGGTGCGCGAGCGGCGTGAGTTGTAGACGCTGACGAAGTAGGTGCAGCGCTGGCACACCTCGGGATAGTCGCCGCGCTCGTGGCGCTCGATCAGCGCGCTGATGCGTTCGCCGGCCCAGATCTTGGCGAGCGGCTCTTCGTTCACGTTGCCGACGATCAGCTCCGCCTCGACATCGCGACACGCGCAGGCGTTGACGCGGCCGTCGGCGAGCACCACGGGCTTGGTGAAGAGCAGCTCGCAGGCGCCGCGCTTGTGGGGCATCTCGCGCGGCGGCAGGCCGACCGCCTCGAGCGCGGCGGGCGCGATCTTGCCGGCCCACGAGTCGTAGTCGGCCATGGGCGCGATTTCCACCAGACCGGCGCGACGGAACGCGTCGAGGCGCTCGTACAGCTCGCCCGTGCAGTTGGAATCGGGGCAGCGCAGCGCGAGGGTGAAACGCAGCTGCGAGCCGGTGCGCTGCTTGAGCTCGAGGAGCGCGAGCACGCCGTCGCGCGCGGCCTCGAACTTCTCGACACCCATGATCGTGTTCCACGTCTGGCGGTCGAAGCCGCCCCAGGAGACGTGCACGTGCAGCTTCGAGGCGTAGGCGAGCAGGCGCTCGGACTTCTCCGGCGTCATCAGGATCGCGTTGGTGTAGAAGCTGATGCCCGCGACGCGCTCCTGCGCCATCAGGTGGTCGAGCCGCTCGAACAGGTGCTTGTCGACGAACGGATCGCCGACGATCGGCGTCAGCGAGACGTGGTGACCGCCCATGTCGAGGTACTGCGCGACCACGCGCTCGAAGTCCGCCATCGGCATGGTCTGCTTGCGCCGCTCCATCTGCGGATAGGCGCAGAACACGCAGCGCGCGTTGCAGATGTTGGTGCCCTCGACGTGCAGGCCGCGCGGGATGCGCCGCAGGCTCTCGAGGCGCGCGCGGATCGCGGAACCGCGCAGGCGCGAGTGCCACTGCGTGTCGAGCACGTCGAGCCAGCGCCGCACGCGGGCGCGGGCGGCGGGCGGCAGCAACGAACGCAGGAGACGTCTCACCACGGGGGCCAGAGTGGGAGAGATCCTACTCGCAGCGGCCACTCGGAAGGGGCCGCGCCGCCGACTCGAGTACGGGCGGGTTCGCCGCGTGGACTCGCCGGGCGAGAGCTCTGGCGGGAGCGCGGCGAGGGGCGCAGTCCACGCCCGCGACGCTGGGCGAGCGCGGGACGACTACTGCTTGTCGGGCGACTTCTGGGGGTTCGCCTGCGTGCTCATGTACTTGGCGATGTTGACCACGCAGGTCTTGTCCGCGGCGGTCCCGACGGCCGCACCCTTGGCCACCAACACTTCGACGTACTTGTGTCCGTCGTTGGCTGCGGCGCCGGTGTCGGCGATCGACTGGGCCGTGGCGGAGCTCTCCTTGCAGGCCACGATGCAGGTCGGAAGCCCGCCGAGCGCCGCGACGTCCTTGGCGAGCGGGAAGCCGAGCGTCTCTGCCTTGGGCTCGAGCAGCACGAGGCAGCGGACGTTGTCATCGCGCTGGGCGTAGCGCGCGACGAGCGTCGCGCCGGCGCGGTCGCCGAGCAGCGACAGGTTCGAGCCGTGCACGCCCGGTTGCTCGCTCATCCAGTCGGCGGCGGCCTTCACATCGCGCAGCGCCAAGGTCCACGCGCGGGAGCGCTCTTCCTCGGGCAGGTTGTTCCATCCCTTGTCGTTGCCGAGGCTCTCGCCGTGTCCGCGCAGGTCGACGGCGACCACGGCGAAGCCCTGCTTCCACAGGCGTTCACCGAGCTCCGCGAGTTCCGCGCGGCTCGAGCCCGCGTCGTGGACGAGCACGGCGGCCGGAACGGCGCCCCGCTTGTCCTTGGGAGCCCAGAAGGACGCCGTCAGCTTGCGCTTGTCATCGGCGATGAGCTCGACCGTGCTGGCGGAGGTCGTGGCTTTGGTCTTGGCCGGGGCGGCGGCGTCGACGGTCGATGCGGTGGAGCGCGGGTCGGTGCACAGGAGCGCGGCGACGAAGAGAGCGGGAATCAAGGCCATCGGGGGCTGGTCTGGAACTCTGGTCGGGGCGGAAAACGAGCGGAATACTGTACCTGACGCGGGCCGATCGCGCAGCGGGGGCGGGCGATGGCGCAGCGTTCGAGGCCTCGAGGTAGGTCCTCGAGTAGGTCCTCGATCAGGTCCTCTGGGGCGAAGACTCTAGGAACGCTGGGCCCGCTTGCAACCGTCGCGTGACAAAAAAATCGCCGCTCAACCGAGCTCGAGCTGGCGGCGGGCGTCGACTTCGTCGCGGTTGACGAGCTCGATGGCCGCCCCGAGGCGCTCGAACACATCCCACTCCGGGTCGATGGCGCGGCGCACCTCGCGCATCAGTTGGATCGCCATGCGCAGGGTGCGGCACACGTCGCCGGGGCTCGTCTCCGTGCGCTCGGCGAGCGCCTCGATGCTCGCTCCGCCACACCACGCGATCACCGCGGGCGTCAGGCCGAAATCGGGCTCCTTGACGGTCGTCGGCAGGCCGTGGTGAGCCTCGATGCGCACCACCCGGCCGATCACGTCGGCGACCTGCTTGCGCAGGCTGCCGTACATCGACTGCGCCAGCCACGGGCCGCCGCCGCGCCGCCGCTCCTCGTGGATCAGGGCCACGAAGACCACCGCGAGCGCCTCGGCGCCGAGGGTCTCGAGAGTGCCTTGGAACAAAAGCTCGGCGGCCTGCAGCTCGAAGCCGTTGATCACGCGCGCGATCTTGCCGCGCGCCGTCAGTTGCTCGCCGTTCTCGAGGTACCCGAGCTCATCGAGCACGCGCAGGTGGGCGTCGACCAGCGCGCTCTGGCGGCGGCGGTTCTTCTCCTGCGCCGAGGGGCTGCCGGAGCGGTGCTGGAAGCGGTTGAAGCTCTTCTCCCACGCCTCGTGGACGCGCTCGAGGCCGAGGCTCGGCACGAGGTGCAGCAGGCTGGAGTAGGAGAGCTGGAAGCGGCTCATCACCGCCTCGGGGCCGCCGCTCAAGATGCGCTCGACCGGCGCCTCCTCGAGCGCCTTGGCGTCGAGCACCGAGTACACGAGTCCCTCGTCGTCGATGCCTTGGCGCCCCGCGCGCCCGGCCATCTGCAGGTACTCGCGGCAGCGCAGCCAGTTCATCTCGACGCCGTCGAACTTGGAGAGCGAATGGAACACCACCGTGCGCGCCGGCATGTTGATGCCCAGCGCGAACGTCTCGGTGGTGAACAGCAGCTTGAGCAGCCCCGAGGTGAACATGCGCTCGACCAGCTCCTTGTGGATCGGGAGCACGCCGGCGTGGTGATAGCCGATGCCGCGCCGACCCATGCTGAGCAGCTCGCCGTGCAACTCGCGCTCGTCGAGCGCGAAGCTCGCCAGCAGCTCTTTTTGCAGCGCGAGCATGGCTTCGCGCTCGGAGGCGCCGAGCAGGTCGCGCCGGGCGTTGCGCCGCGCGAGGCGCTCGCAGTCCTTGCGGCTGAAGGCGAACACGAGCGCGGGCAACTCGCCGCGGTCCGCCACCAGATCGAGCAGGCGCTCGGTCGCCAACGCCGGATCCTCGAACCGCGGTCGGGACCCGCCGCGGCGCTCGTCGGGCCCCCCCCGGCGCCCGCGCCGAGCGCCGCGCCGGCTCCGGCCGCCGCCCGCACCCGCCGCGCTGGCGTTGCTCCGCAGGCGCTCGACGTCGTCGACCTCGCCCAGGTCGCCAGCCAGCGACCAGACGCGGTGGTGCAGGGGCACCGGCCGCACCTTGGACTCGACCACCTCGATCGGATGGGGGCGGATCTCGGCCAGCCACTTGCCGAGCTCGAAGATGTTCGGGACGGTCGCCGAGAGGCAGATGAAGCGCATGCTCGGCGGGGCGAAAATCAGGGACTCCTCCCACACCGAGCCGCGCAGCAGGTCATCGAGGTAGTGCACCTCGTCGAAGACCGCGAACTCGACGTCGTCGAGCTCGCGCGGGTTCTCGAAGATCGCGTTGCGCAGGATCTCGGTGGTCATGATGAGCACCTGCGAGCGCGGATTGAGGGTCACGTCGCCCGTGAGCAGCCCGACGTCGAGCCCCTGCGCCTTGAAGTCGCGGAACTTCTGGTTGGAGAGGGCCTTGATCGGCGAGGTGTAGATGCAGCGGCGCTTGCGCGCCACCGCCTCTTCGATGGCGTACTCGGCGACGAGCGTCTTGCCCGCTCCGGTCGGGGCGCCGACGAGCACGTTCTTTCCGGCCCGGATCGCCGCCACGGCCCGCGATTGGAAGGCGCTCAGCGTGTAGCCGTGCCAGCAGTGCGGCGGGCCCTCGTCGGATTGGTTCGACATCGTGCGCAGGATTCGCGCGCGCATGCTTGAGGCGGCGCGCTCGTCGGGGTATCTAACGTTTCGTCGATGCGGATACCAAGCTCCGCATTTCGACCTCGCGAACCAGCCGCGCGCGCCGCGCGCTCGCTTCTCCCGCCGCCCAGCCCGTCTCTCGCCTCCGGAGCCACTCGACATGGAAACGACCAACCCCGCCAAGAACCTCGCTCAGGTCCAGCGCTCGCTCGCCGGCCTCAAGATCGTCTCGCGCCTGCTGAGCCACGAGCTGCACGCGCAGTCCTCCGCCAAGGCGATCACCCTCTCGCGCGAGGAAGCGCTCGAGATCCAGACCGTGATCGATGTGTTCATCGAGGAGCTGTCGCGCAAGGGTGCCGGTCCCTCCACGAGTGGCGTCGAGCACGCTCCGGTCGCCGTTTCGCGCAATTGAGCTGCGCGCGGCGACGGCGAGCGGCTCGCGCGCGTCGCGCTCGGCCGCCCAGCCGCGCCTAGGTCACACGTCCGTGGAAGCGAAGGTCGAGGGGTCCACCGCAACGCTGTCCGCGCCCGCCGCCGGAGAGGCGCGCTCCTCGAAGGAGGCGCTCGCGTCCGCGCGGCTCGGTGCGCTCGGGCTCGTGCTGTCGGTGCTCGCGATCCTGTGGTTCTTCCGCGTGCTCGTGCGCGACGCCGAGGCCGCGAGCTTCACGTCCGTCGAGCCCGCCGTTTCGCGCGTCGATTTCGGGCCGGGCTGGAACGATCCGCGCTGGGAAGCGCTCGTTTCCCGCACGCTCGCGCAGCTCCCGCCGCTGCACCCCGAGCGCTCCGCGGACGTGCGGCTGGTCGAAGATGCATTGCTCACGCTGCCGATCGTGGCCGCGGTCGGCGAGTCGCGCGTGCTGTGGCCCGATGGCCTGCGCGTGGAAGTCGAGTTGCGCCAGCCGGTGGCCTGCGTGCGCTCGGGCGAGGTGTTTTTCGCGCTGTCGTCCGAGGGCATCGTGCTGCCGGGCGCGTGGAGCACGCCGCCGGGCCGCGAGGGGAAGTTCCTGCCGCTGGTGGTGCTCGAGGACGACGCGCGCGACGCGGCGTGGGAGGGCAACGTGCTCGACTCCGCCGCGGCGCGCGACGGTCTCGCCGTGGCGGCGGCGCTCGCTCGCGAGCTCGCGGCGGACGATTGGATTCGCCTCGGACGAGCGGTGATCGACGCGCGCTCGGCGCGCGCCACCAGCGTCGAGGAACCGGGCACGCTGCTGCTGCTCGAAGGCGCGCGGCGCATCCTGTTCGGCCGCAGTCCGAACCTCGACGCGCCCGGCGAATTGCCCGTCGAGCGCAAGTGCGCCTCGCTCGCGCGCGCGCTGCGACTCGCGGAGAGTGGCGAGCCGCCGATCGACTGGGAGATGGTCGACGTGCGCTGGGACATGCCCGAAGCGTTGCCCCGCGGCGGCTTGCCGAAGTCGCTGAAGAAGCGCGAGTAGGGCGCGCGCGCGGCGAGTAGGGCGCGCGCGCGGCGAGTAGGGCGCGCGCGCGGCGAGTAGGGCGTCCCTCCGGGGGCCGCGCAGCGGTTCTGCGAGCCAGTGCTTGCGCGGAGCGCCGCCGCAGGTTGCGATCGCGATCTGCCGTGAAGCTCGCTCGACCGATCCTCGCCCATCTGCTCGCCGTGCTGCCCGCGCTCGCCGCGTACCGCACCGACGCGCGCGCGAGTCTCGCGAGTCTCTCGCTGCTCGGCTGGGCGTTGTGCGTGCACCTCGCGTTCGCGCTCGTGCCGCACGCGCGCGGTGCGGCGTCGCGCTCGCGCCACGGGCTGGGGGCACTCGCGCTCGCGGCGCCTTCGCTCGCGCTGGGAATGGGACTCGACGCGCGCGGGGGAGCGGCGTGGCGTGGGCTGCTCGCGCTCGCGGCGATCGGCGCGCTTGCGCTGGCGCTGCTCGCGGCGGCCGCCCCGCGCGGCGAGCGCGAAGGGCGCGCGGTGCTCGCGAGCCGCCTGTCGTTCGTGCTGCTGCCGGCGCTATTCGGCGCGGCGCTGACGGTGTGCGGCCTCGAGCACGACACGCTCGCTCGCGCGCTCGGCGCGAGTCCGCTCGCGAGCGCGTGGCATGCCACGCTGCGAGCTTCGGATCCGCTCGCGCTTGCGTTCGCTCCGCTGGGAGCCGCGGCCGTGCTCGCTGTCGCCGTGTTCGCCTCGGATGGGGAAACGGAGCGCGCATGAAGCTCGCGTTTGCACTCGTCATCGGAGTGTTGCCGCAGGGAAGCGGGCGCTTTCGTCAGGCCGAAGTCGAGCTGCGCGGGCCGCTCGCCGCGCTCGAAATCGCCGTCCATGGCAGCGCGGCGTCGAGCGGCGAAACGAGCACGCGCCTCGAACTCGACCTAGCGCCCGGCGAGCTGCGCACGGTGAGCGTGCCGCTGTTCGCGAGCGCGGAGTGCGGCGATCCGGCGCTGCGCGAGCTGCCGCAGAGCGAAGGTTCGGCGCTGTGGACCGGCTGGACGCGCGAAGGCGAGGCGGAGCTCGCCCAAGCGTGGCTGGCGCTGCCCATCGGCCTGCGCATGCGGCCGAGCGTGGCGCTGTTCGACGGCGTCGCCGGACGGGAGCCACAGCCCGCGGCGTTGCTCTTCTCGGCGGCGCTCTTCGTGCTCGTGCTCGCCCTGCGCAAGCGTCCGGCGCTCGCGCTCGCGAGCGGGCTCGCGCTCGCGGGCGTGCTCGTCGCGTGGCTCGCGCGCGGGGAGGTGGCCCCGCGCGAGTTGCGCGTGCTCGAGGGCGCGGGCGACGGCGCGGGCGACGGTGCGTGGGTCGCGTGGGACAGCGGCTTCGAGTCGTTGCGCGTACCCGCGGACTTACCGCTGCAGTTCGAGGTCGAGCCGCGCTCGGCCGCGGTGTTCGCGCAAGGCCGCTTGTCGCCGCGCGGAGTGGGGGAGCTCACCCTCGAGGCCCGCGGCGCGCTCTTGCGGCGCGCGAGTGCCTTCGACCCCGGGCGCCGCCGGATCTCCGCCGCGGCCAACGGCTGGGGGAGGTTCGAGGAAGTCTGGGTGCGCTCGGAGGATGGCCGCTGGAGCGTCCACGGGCCGTGGGAGGCCGGTGAGCCGCTGCCCGAGGGTCGCGCTGGGGATCCGCCCGGGGGCCTGAACCCCGCCCTGCCCCAGGGGACCGCGGTGGTGATCGCTCGGCTCGCTCGGGGCACCTATTCCGGCGACGCGAGCGCCGCCGGAGAGGTCTGGCTGCGCTGGATCGGGCCCGCCGAGGGGGACTCTCGACTACCCCGTTGATGCGGGCGAGCGCGCTCGCTACTCTCTTCGCCCGCTCTGAAGCCTCCAACACCCGCTTCGCGAGCGACCGAGCCTATTCCGATGAAGTCGACCCACGTCCGTTCCGCCGACGCTCAAGAGCGTTGGATCCTGTACGACGCCTCCGAGCACAACCTCGGTCGCATGGCCACGCAGATCGCCATGCACCTGATGGGGAAGGACCGTCCGACCTACACGCCCGATCAACTGACGGGCGCGCACGTGGTCGTGATCAATGCGGCGCAGGCCAAGCTGACGGGCAAGAAGAACGACACCAAGGAATACCAGCACTACACGAAGTACGCCGGCGGCCTCAAGCGCGTGAACATCTCGGACGTGCGCGTGCAGCGCCCCGAGGACATCGTGTCGCTCGCGGTGCGCCGCATGCTGCCCAAGACCCGTCTCGGCCACGACATGCTGCGCCGTCTCACGGTCTATCCGGGCACCGAGCACCCGCACACGGCCCAGAATCCCCAGAAGATCACCACCGCGAAGGCCTCCAAGTAGGCAAGCAAGGCGAGACACGCCACATGACCAAGACCAACCTCACCTGGGGCCTCGGCCGCCGCAAGACCTCGACCGCCCGCGTGCGCATCCAGCCCGGCGCCGGCGCGTTCTTCATCAACGGTCGAGCGCTCGACAACTTCTTCCCCGTGCTCGAGCACCGCAACCGCGCGACCTCGCCGCTCAAGCTGCTCGAAGGCGTGCAGTACGACGTGTTCGCGACCGTCGACGGCGGTGGCCTGATCGGCCAAGCCGACGCGGTGCGCCTCGGCCTCGCGCGCGCGCTCAAGACCGTCAATCCCGCGCTGGACTCCGGCCTGCGCGGCGGCGGTCACCTGACGCGTGACTCGCGCATGAAGGAGCGCAAGAAGTACGGCCGTCGCGGCGCTCGCCGCGGCTTCCAGTTCTCCAAGCGCTAGCACGCTCGCGGGCGCGGGCGGTTCTCGCTCCCGCGCTCGGCGGTCTTCGTTCACGACCCGCGCGGCGCCCACAGCGTCGCGCGGCGTCCTTTCCGGAGCGCCTCGACGCGCTCCCCGTCGTCTCGAGGTGCTCGACCATGGCAGGACACAGTCATTCCGCGAACATCGCGCGCCGCAAGGGCGCGGTCGACGCCAAGCGTGGCAAGGTCTTCTCGAAGCTCGCGCGCGCGATCATCTCCGCCGCGCGCCAAGGCGGGGGCGATCCCGACGCCAACCTCAAGCTGCGCTATGCGGTCGACAAGGCCAAGGCCGCCAACGTTCCCAAGGACACGATCGAGCGCGCCATCGCGCGCGGCTCGGGCTCCAAGGATTCGGACGCCTTCGAGGAAGTGGTCTACGAGGGCTACGCGCCCGGTGGCGTGGCGCTGATGGTCGCGTGCCTGACGGACAACCGCCACCGCACGTCGCCCGACGTGAAGCACATCTTCGACAAGGTCGGCGGCAACTTGGGCGCGCCGGGCTCGGTGGCGTTCATGTTCACGCTGCGCGCGGTGCTCGCGCTCGAGTCGGGTGGCAAGGGCGAGGATCACTGGACGGAAGTGGCGCTCGAGCTCGGGGCCGACGACGTCGAGGTCGACGGCGAGACGGTGGTGCTCTACGGCGCCGCCACGGCGTTCCCCGCTCTCAAGGCGGCGGTCGACAAGCTCGGCGGCGTCAAGCTGATCTCGGCCGAGCTCGCCTACGTGCCGCAGAACCGCATTCCGGTCGCCGACCGCGAGGACGCGCGCAAGCTCCTCAAGCTGATCGAGACGCTCGAGGACAACGACGACGTGCAGAACGTGTACGCCAACTACGACATGCCCTCCGAGTGGCTGGCGGAATGATTTTCCGGGTCTTTCCGACCATCAGGGCGCCCGCGGGCGGGGCGGTGCTTCAAGTCGAGTGCGGTGCTCGCTAAGGTTGCGCGCGAAGGAGTTCCCATGGGCGACGGACTGCGTACGGTGCGGCTGGTTTCCACAGACGAGTCCCTCTCGGCGTCGATCAAGGCGGCGGCGAGCGGGCTCGCGGGTTTCGAGTTCGCTTGGATCAAGCAACACGGCGAGCTGCTCTCCAAGCCGCCGGTCGCCGGCGACGTGCTGTTGCTCGACGGTCGGCTCACGAACGCCAACGTGTACGAGGTCTGCCGCCAGCTCGTCGGGAAGACGCGCTGCCGCACGTACGTCGTGGTCGAGAAGGACAACCGGGTGGCCGAGGGCATCGCGCACTTCTGTGGCGCGACCGGCGTGCTGCAGCGGCCGGTTTCCGCCGCCGATCTGCGCAAGCTCCTCGCCGCCGCCGACCGCGAGCGCCCCGCGCTGCCGCAGGCCGCGCGCGGCACGGAGAAGTCCGTCAACTTCCCCGACGCCCTGTTGCGCGACCTCTCGGGCGCCACCGACCAGAGCGTGGTCGCCGCGCTGGTCGACCCCGAGACGCAGCTCTTCAACTACGCCTTCCTCAACTACAAGCTCGACGAGGAGTTCAAGCGCGCCCAGCGCTTCGGCACGCCGCTGTCGTGCGTGATGCTCGGCTTCGAGGGCGAGTGCTCGAAGAAGGTGCTGCACCAACTCGCGGGGATTTTCCTGTCGGCCTCGCGCGACACGGACCTCCTCGGTCGCTTCGACGTGTCGAGCTTCCTGTTCTTCCTGCCTTCGACCGGCCCCGACGGTGCGCAGATCATGGCCCGGCGCGTGCAAGAGGCGGCCCGCACGCAGGGCCTGTGCGACTTGGTCGGCGATCCGCTCGCGATCGCGGTCGGCATCTCCTCGATGCCGCATCCCAAGGTCGGGCGGCGCGAGGACCTGTTCGCGCGCGCGCGCGCGGCGTTCCTCGAGGCCCAGAAGTCGGGCGGGGTCGTCACCAGCACCTGAGCGCGGCGGCGGCGGGCTCGACCGCGCGCGGCGTCGTGCACCTGCGGGGTGCACCTGCGGGGCGCTCGTGCTCGCCGTGCGCAAGATGTGCGCAAGGAACGCCGCGGGTGCCGCGCCGCGCGCGCGTGCCGCTAGCATGGGCGCCGCGCGGACCGGTGGAATTTCCCGAGATGGACCGCGCGCACATCGGCATGCATACACGAATCGTGACGGCGTTCCTTGCGACCGTGGGACTGTGCGGGCTCGCGTTCGCGGCCTCGGGCCGAGAGCTCGCGGCGTCGATCGCGCCGCGCGGGACGCTCGAAGTCGCGCTCGAGACGATCTCCTCCGACGAGATCAAGGCCGACATTTTCTTCCTCGCCAGCGACGAGCTCGGCGGGCGCGACACGGTCAGCCCCGGTCAGCGCGTCGCGGCGCGCTTCATCCGTTCGCGGCTCGAGCGCCTCGGGATCGCGCCGGGCGCGCCGACGGGCTATTTCTTCGAGTATCCGCTCTCCTCGTCGCGACTGCGCGAGGCCGACACGTGGCTGCGCCTGCGCGCCGGCGAGCGGGAAACGGACTTCGTGTTCGCGGGCGACTACTGGTTCTCGCCGGGCACGCCGCGCGACCTGCAGGTCGAGGGCGCCGTGCTGTTCGGCGGGAAGTGCGAGAAGAGCTCGATCGCGCGGCTCGATGTCGCGGGCAAGTGGGTGCTCGCGCTCGACGAAGGCAAGCTGTTCGGCGATGTCGAGTCCGACTTGCTCGAGCGCGGCGCGCTCGGACTCCTGCTCGTGCCGTCCGACAAATACTCCAAGCGGCCCTATGCCGAGCGCTTCGAGGCTCAGGTGGCGGCCATGCGCCGCGGCGATACTTCGTGGCCGCGCGGCGACGCGAGCGGCACGCCCAAGCCGCAGCTGCCGGTGCTGTACGTCGCTCGCGCGGCCGCCGCGCGCGCCCTGCCCAAGCTCGCCGACAAGGACTCCGACCTGCCCAAGTCGGGCGCCGACTTCGGGCTCGTCGCCACGCACCGCCGAGCGTACTTGGGCGATGGGGGCCGCGTGATGGCCGAGAACGTGTGCGGCTGGATCCCGGGCACCGATCCCAAGCTCAAGGACGAGGTGATCCTGATCTCGGCGCACTACGACCACGTCGGCACGAGCGCGCGCGACGGTCAGATCTACAACGGCGCCGACGACAACGGCTCGGGCACGAGCGGATTGCTCGCGCTCGCCGAGGCGCTCGTCGCGCGCTCACCGCTGCGGCGATCGGTGATGTTGATCTGGGTTTCCGGCGAGGAAAAGGGCCTGTGGGGTTCGCAGGCGTGGACGCAGAACCCGTGGCTGCCGGGCGACGCCAAGCCGCTGTGCAACCTCAACATCGACATGATCGGCCGCAACGCGCCCGACAAGCTGACGATCACGCCGACCGCCGCGCGCGCGGAGTACAACGGGCTCGTGCGCATGGCCGAGAAGGTGGCGCCGCTCGAGGGCTTCCCGGTGCTCGAGTCCTGCGACGCCTACTGGAGCCGTTCGGATCACATCAACTTCTCGAGGAACCTGCGGATTCCGGTCGCGTTCCTGTTCTCCGACGTCCATGAGGACTACCACAAGCCCACCGACGACGCCGAGAAGATCGACTGCGACAAGATTCGCCGCGTCGCGCGCACGGTGCTGCGCATGATCGACCTCTTGCAGGCCGACGCGCTCGACCTGTAGCGCTCTCGATCGCTGGAGAACGAGGACGGGGACCGCGCCCAGCGCTGGGCCGCGGTCCCCGTCGTGCTGTGCGAGACGCTGCGCGCTTCAGGCGGCCTTGGCGGCGGCCTTGGCCCGCGCGCGCAAGGCAGCCTGCGCCGCCGCGAGCCGTGCGATCGGCAGGCGGTGGGGCGAGCACGAGACGTAGTGCAGTCCGAGCTCGTGGCAGAACTCGATCGAGCGCGGGTCGCCGCCGTGCTCGCCGCAGATGCCGAGCTTGATGTCGGGGCGCGTGCGGTGGCCACCGTCGACGGCGATGCGCATCAGCGCGCCGACGCCGTCGCGGTCGAGTTGCGCGAACGGATCGCAGTTGAAGACCTCCTGCGCCACGTAGTTGGGGATGAACTTGGCGCCGTCGTCGCGCGAGATGCCGAAGGTCGTCTGCGTGAGGTCGTTGGTGCCGAACGAGAAGAACTCGGCGCGCTCGGCGATCTCGTGGGCGCACACCGCGGCGCGCGGCAGCTCGATCATCGTGCCGACGAGGTAGGGCACGCGCACGCCCTGCTCGGCGAACACGCGCTCGGCCGTCGTGCGCACGATCTCCTCTTGCAGCTCGAATTCGCGCCGCGTGGCGACGAGCGGAATCATGAACTCCGGCTTGACGCACTTGCGCAGCCGCTTGCGAACGGCGCAGGCGGCTTCGAACACCGCGCGCGCCTGCATGGCGGTGATTTCGGGGTAGCTGATGCCGAGGCGGCAGCCGCGATGGCCGAGCATCGGATTGAGCTCGCGCAGCGACTCGACCTTGGCGGCGAGGCGCTCGGGCGCGATCTTCATCTTGGCCGCGAGCGTCGCGACGGCCGCGGGCTCGTGCGGCAGGAATTCGTGCAGCGGGGGATCGAGCGAGCGGATCGTCACCGGACGCGGCGCCATCTCGATGAACAGGCCCTCGAAGTCCGCGCGCTGCAGCGGCAGCAGCTTCGCGAGCGCCGCTTCGCGTTCGACGCGCGTCTGGGCGAGGATCATCTCGCGCACGAGGTCGATGCGATCGCCCTCGAAGAACATGTGCTCGGTGCGGCACAGACCGATGCCCTCGGCGCCGAAGGCGACCGCGACCTTGGCCTGATCGGGTTGGTCGGCGTTGGCGCGCACGCGGAGCTCGCGCGTGGCGTCCGCCCAGCGCATCAGCTTGCGGAACGCATCCCACAGCGGACCGCCCTTCAAGCCGCCGAACAGCGCGCCCATCACTTCGGACGGTTGGGTCGGGATCGAGCCCGCGAAGACCTCGCCGGTCGAGCCGTCGAGGCTGATCGAGTCGCCCTCGTGGAACGTGCGTCCGCGCACGCGCAGCACGCGCTCGCCGTGGGGGATGTCGACTTCGCCCGCGCCGGCGACGCACACCTTGCCCATCTGGCGCGCGACGAGCGCCGCGTGGCTCGTCATGCCGCCGCGCGCCGTCAAGATGCCGACCGCGGCCTGCATGCCGCGGATGTCCTCGGGGCTGGTCTCGAGGCGCACGAGGATCACCTGCTCGCCGCGCGCGGCCCACTCGGTGGCGTCTTCCGCGCGGAACACGATGCGCCCGCTGGCGGCGCCGGGTCCGGCGTTGAGGGCCGTGGTGAGCAGTTGGCCGTCGGAGCGCGCGCGCTCGAGCTCGCTGTGGCGGAAGATCGGTTTGAGCAGTTGGTCGAGCGCCTCGCTCGGCACGCGCAGGAGCGCCTCTTGCTTCGAGATCAGGCCTTCCTTCGCCATGTCGACCGCGATGCGCACGGCGGCGAGGCCGGTGCGCTTGCCGGTGCGGCACTGCAGCATGAAGAGCCTGCCGCGCTCGATCGTGAACTCGATGTCCTGCATCTCGCGGAAGTGCCGTTCGAGCAGCTTCTGGATGCGGTTGAGTTCCGCCCACGCGCCCGGCGAGCTCTGTTCGAGCATCGCGATCGGCTGCGGCGTGCGGATGCCGGCGACGACGTCCTCGCCCTGCGCGTTCATCAGGTACTCGCCGTAGAAGCGCTTCTCGCCGTTGGATGGATCGCGCGTGAAGGCCACGCCCGTGCCCGAGTCGGGACCGAGGTTGCCGTAGACCATCGCCACCACGCTGACGGCGGTGCCCCACTCGTGCGGGATGGACTGCATCTCGCGGTAGGCGCGCGCGCGGTCGTTTTCCCACGAGCCGAACACGGCGCCGATCGCGCCCCACAGCTGGGCCAGCGGATCTTCGGGGAACTCGTGGCCCGTGCGCTGGTGCACGATCCACTTGAATTCGGTGACGAGCTCGCGCAGGTCGTCGGCGGTGAGCTCGGTGTCGAGCTCGACCGCGCGCTCGTGCTTCTTGCGCTCGAGCGCCGCCGCGAACGGATTGCGCTCGTCGCCGTTGCCGCTCTTCAGGCCGAGCACGACGTCCGCGTACATCTGCACGAAGCGCCGGTAGGCGTCCCACGCGAAGCGCGGGTTCGAGCTCGCGCGCGCGAGGCCCTCGACGGTCTGGTCGTTGAGGCCGAGGTTGAGGACCGTGTCCATCATGCCGGGCATCGAGACGCGCGCGCCGGAGCGCACGCTGACGAGCAGCGGGTCCGCGGCGTCGCCGAAGCGCTTGCCGAGCGAGCGCTCGAGCTTGGCGAGGGCCGCGCGCACCTGCGCGTCGAGCTGCGCGGGATAGGTGCGCCGGTGCGCGTAGAAATGCGTGCAGACGTCCGTCGAGAGCGTGAAGCCCGCTGGCACCGGCAGCCCGAGGCGGCTCATCTCGGCGAGGTTCGCGCCCTTGCCGCCGAGCAGGTCCTTCATGGTGCGGTCGCCGTCGGCGCGGCCGTCGCCGAAGGAGTACACGAGGCGCGCGCGCGCGCGCGGGGTGTGGTGGGCGGAGCGGGGCTTGTGGCGGGCGGTGGGGCGCATGGCGGTCGCGGCCCCGTTGCGGGAGGCCGTCGCTCAGGGGGACTCGACGAGATCGACCCCATCGATCAGCCACAGTCGCTCGAGCGTGACGGACGTGAGGTCGTTGACGCTCGTTTCGGCCGCTTCGCGGGGCAGCCTGAGCACCCACGCTGCGCCGCCCTCCAAATCGCTCTCGACGCGCACCATCGTTCCCAGATCTGCACGGCCGTCGCAGTAGGACTGCGCCGAGCGAATGCGGTAGAAATCCTCGCGCACGAGGCGCACGCGCAGCCGCTGGCCGAGGGCCGCGAGCTCGACGGCGTGCTCGGCGGGACCGAGCGAGCGCTCGTGCTCGATGCTCGCCCCCGCGAGCGCGCCAAACCACGGCCGCTCGCGCTGCAGGCGGTCGCGGAACTCGCTGTAGCCGAACAGCGAGAGCCCGTGTTCACGGCGGAATCCGGTCGAGAGGCAGCCGTATTCCTGCTCGTAGAGGCGCGCGTCGAGGAAGCGTTGGAAGGCCTCGACCGTGGCGCGCGGGCTGTCGCGGCGAGCGGCGAGCAGCGCGGCGGCGTCGGGACAGCGGCAGGCGGACGGCAGACCGGCGAGGCACAGGGCGAGGGCGAATTCGCGCGGGCGCATGGGCGGCGATGCTAGCGGCCGCTCGCCGCTCCCAAGAGGGGCCCTAGGGCCGAACTTTGGGCGGTTCGCGCTAGCACGGCCGCGCACGGGTCCGTAGCGGCCCTGATCGGGCCGTCCGTCCCCGTTTTGGGGTCGGGGCGCCCGCGCGCCTTGAGGCCCGGCCTCGGGGCGGCCGAAACGCCACGGTCGATCCCAGCGGGCCCCGTTGGGTACGATCTCGCCCTGCCCTGCACCCGACCTCTTCGAACCGACCATCATGCTCTCGCGCACCTCTTCGCCCCGCCTCGCCTCGTTCGCCTTGGCCGCCGTCCTAGGAGCCGGGGCCTCCGCCTTCGCCGCCCAGAACCCGCCGCTGCCCGTGCCGACTCCCGTGCCGGTCCCTGCGCCGGTTCCTGCGCCGGTTCCTGCGCCGGTCCCCGCTCCCGCGCCGCGTCCGCAGGAAGGCGGGGGCGACCAGAAGCCGCCCGTGCCGAATCAGGCCGCGCGACTGGAGGTCGACACGCTCGACCACGACTTCGGCGCCGCGACCGAGGGCGAGAAGCTCTCGCACACCTTCAAGATGCGCAGCGCGGGCACCGAGCCGCTCGTGATCCAGAGCGCCAAGCCGACCTGCGGCTGCACGGTCGCCAAGCTCGAGATCCGCAAGGAAGACGGGACGCTCGAGGTCTATCGGTTCGGCGATCCGCTGCCCAAGGGTGTCCAGATCGAGCTGCTGGCCGAGCTCAACACCCAAGGCAAGCACCAACAGGCGTCGAGCAAGGTCAACGTGACCTGCAACGACCCGCGCCAGGTCGTGACGCTCGGACTCAACGCGCGCGTCGACAGCTACTTCCAGATCACGCCGCCGCACCTCGATCTCGGCGCGATGTCGACCGCGGACACGGTCGAGAAGGTCTTCACCGTGGCCGGCAAGAAGCCGGGCACCTTCGCGCTCTCCATGGAGCAGCGCCCGCTGCCGGACGGCATGAAGATCGAGATGACTCCCAAGGAGCCCGACGCCAACGGCAAGGCGCAGGTCTGGGAGGTCAAGGTCACCCTCGGACCGGGCGCCAAGGAAGGCAACAGCGGCTATCCGATCCAGCTCAAGAGCGACGAGCTCATCGCCGGCCACACGGCGGATGACGGCCACGGTCACGGCGTGTCCACCACCTACGGCGCGACCGTGATGGTGACGGCCAAGGTCAACGGCCTGATCTCGTTCGAGCCTCCCTACCTCTCCTTCGGCCTCGTGCGCCCCGGCCAAGTCCTGCCGCGCACGCTCAAGATCACGGCCTTCGACCCCAACTTCAACTTCGCCGACGTGCTCGACATCCGCCTGACCGGGCCGAGCGACACCAAGCCCGAGTTCCCGCTCGCGGGCTACTTCAGCCACGGCATCAAGGTCTCCGACGACAAGAAGAGCGCCACGGTCGAGCTCACGCTCAATGGCCTTCCGGACACGGTCGACGGCTCGTTCCAGGGCCGCATGATGATCAAGACCGGTCACCCGCAGAAGCCGGAGATCCCGGTGCTGTTCTCGGGCGTGTGTCGTCCGGGCGTCATCGGACTCCCGCCGCAGCCCCTGCCCACGCCGGTCGGCGGCGGCGTCAAGGGCCAATAGCCCGCGCGCCCCTCGCGGCTCGCTTTCCGCGGCCCGTTCCCCCTCGAACGCAGGGGGGACGGGCCGCGGTGCTGTGCGACTTCGCACGGGAAAGGTGCGGCGCTCTGTCCCCCAAGCGTGCGGGAACGACTAGACTCCCGCCGCTTCCATGGCACAGGACGTCGGAGAAATCTTGGTCGCCGCGGGCACGATCACGCCCGAGCAACTGCGCGAGGCGCAGGTCGCCGCGCGCGGCGGACAGGCGCTCCCCGAAGTGCTCGTGCGCATGGGCGTCGCCGATGAGGCGGCCGTGGCGCGGGCGCTCGCCAAGGTCCACAACCTGCCCTTCGTCGACCTGAGCAAGGGCAAGATCGCGCCCGAGGTGCTCGCGCGCATTCCGAGCGAATTCGCGTTGTCGCAGGGGCTGCTGCCGGTGCTCGAGAAGGCCGGGAAGTTGATCGTGGCGATCGACGATCCGCTCAAGCGCATCGTCGTCGATCAACTGCAGTTCCAGCTCGGTTCCGAGGTGGCGTGCGCGATGGCGGCCTCGGGCGCCCTGCGGCGGGCGCTCGAGCAACACTACGGCGCGGCGCCCGAGGAGAGCGTGGCGCGCTCGATGGGGGCCGAGCCCGGATCGGTCGACGAGGGCGACGACGCGCCGATCATCCGGCTCGTCTCGCGCATGTTTCAGGACGCGCTCAACATGCGTGCCTCGGACATCCACGTCGAGCCGACCGGCTCGGTGCTGCGCGTGCGCTACCGCATCGACGGCGTGCTGCGCGTCGTGGCGGAGCATCCGCCGCACCTCTCCAGCCCGCTGATCAGCCGCCTCAAGATCATGGCGGCCATGGACATCGCCGAGAAGCGCAAGCCGCAGGACGGGCGCATCGGCCTCGACCTGAAGGGGCGCAACGTCGACGTGCGCTGCTCGATCCTGCCGACCAATCACGGCGAGAGCGTCGTGATGCGCCTGCTCGATCGCTCGGCCAATCTGATCGGGCTCAAGGAGCTCGGCTTCGAGGAAGACGACTACAAGTGGTTCCGGCGCGTGATCGCGCGGCCCAACGGCATCGTGCTCGTCACCGGCCCGACGGGCTCGGGCAAGACCACCACGCTGTACGCGGCGCTCGGCGAGCTCAACCGCCCCGACGTGAAGATCATCACGGCCGAGGATCCGGTCGAGTACCACATCGCGGGCATCAATCAGGTGCAGGTCATGCCGCGCATCGGTTTGTCGTTCGCGCGCGTGCTCAAGGCCATGCTGCGCGCGGCGCCGAACATCATTCTGGTCGGCGAAATCCGCGACCTCGAGACGGCGGAGATCGCGATTCAGGCCTCGCTCACCGGCCACCTGGTGTTCTCGACCTTGCACACCAACGACGCGCCGAGCGCGCTGACGCGCCTCGCCGACATGGGCGTCAAGCCGTTCCTCGTCTCGGCGGCGGTGCAGGCGGTGATGGCGCAGCGCCTCGTGCGCAAGCTGTGCAAGTGCGCGACCGAGCACGAGGCCAGCGAGGCACAGTTGCGCGCGCTCGGGCTCGATCCGGCGCTGTACAAGGGCCGCACGCTGCGCGCGCCCAAGGGCTGCCGCGAGTGCGAGGGCGGCGGCTATCGCGGCCGCGTCGGCATCTTCGAGCTGCTCGAGATGGACAATGTCCTGCGCGAGCTGACGTTCCGCGGCGCCAGCCTCGAGGAAGTGCGCACGGCGGCGCTCGCTTCGCGCAAGCTCCAGCCGTTGATCTCGGACGGCGCCCGCAAGGTGCTGGCGGGCGCTACGACCACCACGGAGATCCTGCGCGTGACGCGCGTGGGTGGGGAGCGGCGCTAGGGCGCCGCGTGAAACGAGCGAAAGGAGTCCCAACGTGCAAGTGATGGACCTGCTCACGACGGTGATCGAGCGCGGCGGCTCGGACCTGCACCTCAATCCCGGGCGCCCGCCGGTGGTGCGCATCCACGGCGACCTCGTGTCGCTCGGTGGAGCGGCGATTCTCGACGAGGCCGCCGTGGCGGTGCTCGCCCGAGAGTTGTGCAGCGACAAGCAGTGGGCCGAGATCGAGCACGTCGGCACGACGGACTTCGGCATCGCGCATCCTTCGGGCAACCGCTTCCGCGCGAGCGTGTTTCGCCAGCGCGGGCGACTCTCGGCGGTGCTGCGACTGATTCCGAGCAAGCTGCTCTCGTTCGATCAGATCGGGCTGCCGGAGGCGTGCCGGGAGCTGCTGACGCGACCGCGCGGTCTGGTGCTCGTCACCGGTCCCACGGGCTCGGGCAAGACCACCACGCTCGCGACGATGATCGATTGGATCAACACGCACCGCGACGCGCACATCATCACGGTCGAAGATCCGATCGAGTACTACCACAGCCACAAGAAGGGCATCGTCACGCAGCGCGAGCTCGGCGCCGACGTGCCGAGCTTTCCCGAGGCGATTCGGCGCGCGCTGCGACAGGACCCCGACGTGGTGCTCGTCGGCGAAATGCGCGACCTCGAAACGATCTCGGCGGCGATCACGGCGGCCGAGACCGGCCACCTCGTGTTCGGCACGCTGCACACGACCGGTTCCGCGCGCACGGTCGATCGCATCATCGACGCCTACCCGACCAACCAGCAGGAGCAGGTGCGCGCGCAGCTCTCGGTGTCGATCGTGGCCGTGATCAGTCAGGTGCTGCTCGCGCGCAAGGACGGCAAGGGACGCGTCGCGGCCTTCGAGGTGATGCTGATGACGCCCGCCATCGGCAACCTGATCCGCAAGAACGAGACCAACAAGATCGCCTCGACGCTCCAGACCTCCAAGCGCATGGGGATGATCACGCTCGACGACTACCTCTACGACCTCGTCAAGCGCGACGTGGTCGAGCGTTCCACGGCGCTCGAAGCCGCTCAGGATCCGAAGGACCTCGAGGCGCGCCTGTGAGTCCCGCGGGGTCCGGTCAGGGCGCTGGACGGCGTCCCCTCGGGCAGCTCTTGAAGGCGCGCGGCGTCGTGCGCGAGGGGCAAATCCAAGAAGCGCTCGCCGAGCAGCGCAAGAGCGGCGGCCTGATCGGACAGATCCTCGTCGAGCTCGGCCACGCCAAGTCGAGCGACATCGCGCTCGCGCTCGCCGAGCAGGCGGGCATGGAGATCGTCGACCTGTCGAAGGGCGTGCCGGAGAAGGCCGCGCTCGCGCTCGTCGACGGCGACACGGCGCACGCCTTCGGAGTGTTGCCGCTCGCGGTGCAGGGACGCACGCTGACGGTCGCGATCGGCGATCCGCTCAACACGGCGGTGCTCGAGGACCTGCGCTTCCAGACGGGCCTCGACGTCAAGGGCGTGATCGGCGACGCGGAGCTCCTGCGCAGCCGCATCCGCGAGCAGTACGGCGAGCAGGGTTCGATCTCCGACGCCATCGCCGCGGCCTCCAAGGCCGCCTCGGGCTCCGACGCCGCTTCGGCGGCCGCGAGCATGCCCGTGGTGCGCCTGCTCAATTCGATCTTGCACCGCGCGATCCGCGACCGCGCGAGCGACGTGCACTTCGAGGTCTACGACGGCGACTTCCGCATCCGCTACCGCGTCGACGGAGCGCTGTACGAGGTCGAGGCGCCGCCCCAGCACCTCGCCGTGCCGCTCGTCGCGCGCATCAAGGTCATGAGCGATCTCGACATCGCCGAGACGCGCATGCCGCAGGACGGGCGCATCGAGCTCTCGATCGACGGACGGCCGGTCGACCTGCGCGTCGCGACCCTGCCGGGCATCGCGGGCGAGGGCTGCGTGCTGCGCGTGCTCGACCGCTCGGCGGTTCAGCTCGATCTCTCCGTGCTCGGCATGAACAAGGAGGAAGAGGACCTGCTGCGGCGCCTCGTCGCGCTGCCGCACGGGATCGTGCTGATCACCGGACCCACGGGTTCGGGCAAGACGACCACGCTGTACGCGATGCTTCAGGAGGCCAACGAGCCCGGCACGAAGATCATCACGGCCGAGGATCCGGTCGAGTACGACATCGACGGCATCGTGCAGGTGCCCGTGAACGACGAGATCGGCGTGACCTACGCGAAGGTGCTGCGCACGATGCTGCGTCAGGACCCCGACAAGATCCTCGTCGGCGAGATCCGCGACGCGGAGACGGCGCAGACGGCGGTGGAGGCCTCGCTCACCGGCCACACGGTGCTCTCGACCTTGCACACCAACGATGCGCCGAGCGCGGTGACGCGCCTGGTCGACATCGGCGTCGAGTCGTTCATGATCACGGCCACGCTCGAAGCGGTGATCGCGCAGCGCCTCGTGCGGCGCATTTGCACGAACTGCCGGACGAGCTACCAGCCCGATGACGAGATCCTGCGCGAGCTCGGTCCCGATGGCGAGGGACTGCGCGGCGCGACCTTCCACTACGGGCGCGGCTGCGAGCAGTGCCACCACACGGGCTACCGCGGCCGCACGGGCCTGTACGAGGTGATGCTGATGAACGACGACCTGCGCCGCATCGTGCTCGCCAACGGCTCGACGGCCGAGCTGCGCAACGCGGCGATTCGCAGCGGCATGCGTCCGCTGCGCCACGCCGGCCTCGCCGCGCTGACCGAGGGCCGCACCACGATCGAGGAAGTGCTGCGCGAGACGTTCCTCTAGGATTGCTCCTCCCCAAGACCTCCGAACATGGCCAAGAGACTCCAACGCAGTGCACCGACGGCGACCCGCGGCGAGAGCGGCGATTTCGCGGCTCCCTCGTCGGCGACGAACAAGAGCGGCGGTCGCGTGTCGGCGCAGCTGGTGACCGAGTTCACGACCCAGCTCGCGACGCTCTCGGCGGCCGGCATTCCGATCGTCAAGGCGCTCACGATCCTCGAAGGACAGACGCGTCCGGGACCCTTCAAGCAGGTGCTCGCGACGCTGGTCGAGGACGTCTCCGCCGGCACGGCGCTGTCGGAGGCCATGGCCAAGCACCCGCAGTGCTTCGACACGCTGTACTCGTCGATGGTCAAGGCGGGCGAAGCCGGGGGCGTGCTCGACACGATCTTGAACCGCCTCGCTGCGTTTCGCGAGAAGGCCGCCACCATTCGCGCCAAGATCAAGGGCGCGCTGATCTACCCGGCCGTGGTCGCGGTGGTCGCGGTCGCGGTCGTGAGCGCCGTGATCGTGTTCGTCATTCCGAAGTTCGAGGAGATCTTCGACTCGTTCGGCGCCGAGCTGCCGTCGATCACGCGGCTGTTGCTCGACACGTCGCGCTTCACGATCAGCTATTGGTACGTGGTGTTCGGCGTGCCGTTGGGGCTCGTGATGGGACACTTCGCGCTGATGCGGCGCGGGGGCCCGTATCGCTATCGCGTGCACAAGCTGCTGCTGCGCCTGCCCGCGCTCGGAGTCGTGATCGCCAAGGCCAACATCGCCGGATTCTCGCGCACCTTCGGCACGCTGATCGAGGCTGGCGTGCCGCACCTCGATGCGCTCTCGATCGTGCGCGACACAACCGGCAACGCCGTGCTCGTCGAAGGCGTCGAGCAGATTCGCAAGGTCGTGCGCGAGGGCGAGGGCATCGCGCGTCCGATGGGCGAGAGCGGCGTGTTCGACGATCTCGTGGTCAACATGGTCGACGTCGGCGAGGCCACGGGCGAGCTCGACAAGATGCTGCTCAAGGTCGCGGACGCCTACGACGTCTCCGTCGATCGGCGCATCGACGCGCTGTTCAAGGTCATCGAACCGGCGCTGTTGATCATCATGGCCGTGGTGGTGGGCTTCATCGTCGTGGCGCTGTTCATGCCGCTGATGACGATCATGAGCCAGCTCTCGGCGGGCGGTTGAACGAGCGCCTTTGACGCGCGGCCTCGCGCGCGCGAGCATGGGGAGCGTGGTGACGCTCTCCCTGCGCCAGCGCGTGCTGTGGTGGATCCTCGCGATCCACGCCGCGGCGTTCGGTTTCGAGTTCGCCGTTTTCGGACGGAACTTGGCGCGCACGACCGAACAGGAGTCGCTCGAGCTCGCCGGGGGCCTCGTCGGCAACTTGCGCTCGCAGATTCGGCCGGAAGGCGGTCTCAATGCCGCGCGGATTCTCGGCTGGGAGGAGTGGAATCGCTTCGAGGATGCGCTGATTCTCGACGGCAATCTGGCGCTCGCCGCCGATGGAACCGTCGTGCCGCAGGGCCTCGCGCTCAATCCGCTGGGCTCGTCGCGGCGCGGGCCGGAGTTCGACGCGACGACCGTCTACAGCAACATGTACCTCGCGCAGCGCACGGGGCGGCCGGTCGACGACGTCGCGCTCGGGCGCGTGCTGCCGATCGACATGCCCGGTGGAGTGTGGGGCACCTGCTGGTATCGCATCGATCGCGATCAGGGTCGCACGACGAGGCTCGTGCGCACGTTCCTCGTGCTGTTTGGCGTGACGACGCTCCTGATCGCGGCGACGCTGTACGTCGTGTTGCGCAGCGAGGTGCTCGGGCCCGTGTCGCGGCTGACGGCGGCCGCTCGCCGCGTCGCGTCGGGCGATCTAGAGGCCAGCGTCGAGCCGCCCTCGCGCGAAGGCGAGCTGCGCGAGCTCGCACAGGCCTTCAACGGGATGGTGGGCGAGGTGCGCGACTTCAACTCGCGGCTCGAGCGCGAGGTGCGCGATGCGACGGAGCAGGCGCGCGCGGCCGAACAGGCGGCGATGGCCGAGCGGCGACTCGCGGCGACGGGCAAGCTCGCCGCCGGAGTGGCGCACGAGATCAACAACCCGCTCGGCGGACTGCTCAATGCCGTCGAGCGCCTGCGGCGCGAGGATCTGCCGCCGCACAAGCGCGCGCAGTACTTCGAGCTGCTCGCCGGCGGACTCGAGCGTATCCGCGACACGGTCGGCAAGCTGCTGCGGCTCACGCCGCGACTCTCGACGCGCGCCGTGACGTCGCTGCGTGTGCCAGCGCTCGACGCGATCGGGCTGGTGCGCCATCGCGCGGCGCGCGTCGGGGTCACGCTGGCGATCTCCGATGGTCGGCACTCCGCCGACAGCGAAAACCTGCCCGACGAGCTCGCGCGCTCGCTCGCCGCGCTGCCCGGCGTCATGGGCGATGCCAACGAACTCGGTCAGGCGATCTTGAACCTGCTGGTCAACGCGCTCGACGCGCTCGAGACGACTGGCGGCGGGCGGATCGACGTCGTGCTGCGCAGCGGCGACGTCGAGGGGCTCGGCCGCTGCGTGTTGCTCGACGTGCACGACGACGGTCAGGGCGTCTCGCGCGAGGAGCTGCCCCGTCTGCTCGATCCGTTCTACACGACCAAGGATGCCGGCAAGGGCACGGGACTGGGGCTGTCGCTGGTGCACTCGGTGATCGTGGGGCACGGCGGGCGGCTCGAGCTCGCGAGTGAGCGCGGGCGCGGATTCCACGTGCACATCGCGCTCCCCGCGTGCGAGCAGGAGCTCTGAGGCGATGGACTCGATGGCGATCGTCCTCGAGTGCGTGCTGCTCGGCCTCTCGGCGCTGATCAGCGGGTCGGAGACGGCGCTGCTCAGTCTCGACGAGGAGCAAGCGCGTCGCGTCGGGCCGCGCGCGCAGGCGTTGCTCGCGCGTCCGCAGCAGCTCTTGAGCGCCGTGCTGATCGCGAATGTCGCCGTGAACACGCTGTTCTTCGCCTACTCGGCCAGCGCGGCCGAGGATGCGGTCGGGCTCGACGCGTGGATCGAGGGTTTGTTCGCGCTCGCCCTCGTGGTCGTGTTCGGAGAGGTGCTGCCGAAGAATCTCGCGCGTCGCTCGCCCGAGCCGATCGCGCGCATCGCTGCTCCGCTGCTCACCGCGATCGCGCTGTTCACTTCGCCGCTCGCGCGCATGCTCGAACTCGCGCTGATCCCGATGTACCGCGTGCTCGGTCGACTCGGCGAGCGGGAGCAGGGTCTGTCCTCGGGCGCGATTTCCGACGCGCTGCGGCAGGCCGCCGAGCAGGGGCACTTGCTCGGCGACGAGGCGCGCTTTCTGACGGCGATCGTGCGGCTCGAGGACATGCGCGTGCGGGAAGTCATGACGCCGCGCGTCGACTTGATCGTGCTTGACCTGTCCGAGGAAGGTCGCGCCGAGGTCGTGCGCCGCGCGCTCGACACCAAGACGCCGTGGGTGCTCGTCGTCGATGGTCGACCCGATGCGATCATCGGTCGCGTGCGCACGCGCAACCTCGCCGTGCAAGCGGCGCGTCCCGTGCGCGAGATGCTCGAGCCCTGCGTGTTCGTGCCCGAGGTCGCGTTCGCGGTGTCGGCGCTGCGGCTGCTGCGCGAAGCGCACGTCGCCGAGGGAGTGGTGATCGACGAATGGGGCGGCACGGCGGGCCTCGTCAGCGTCGAGACGATCTTCGAGGAAGTGGTCGGCGACCTGCGCGTCGAGGGTGAGGCCGCCTACCAGCCGGTGGTCGAGCAGCCCGACGGCAGCTTCGAGGTCGACGGCGCGCTCTCCATTCGCGATTGGAACGAGCGCTTCGGGCAGGCCGTCGTGCCGCGCGAGTTCGAGACCTTGAGCGGTTTCGTGACGGCGCTGCTCGGACGGATTCCCAAGGTGGGGGACCGTTGCGCATCCGGTCCGCTGGAGTTCTGCGTGCTGCGCATGAAGCGGCGGCGCATCGAGCGCGTCGGCGTGCGCGCGCTCGAGCTCGGCGCGCGGGAGGAGCGAGCGTGAGCGTCGCTTGGCTCCTCCTGCTCGCGGGCTGTCTCGCGCTGTCGGCGATCCTCTCCGGCTCGGAGGTCGCCTTCTATCGCTCGAGCCGCACGCGCGTCGCGGCCGAGGCCGTGCGCGGCGGAGGGCTGCAGGCGCTCAGCCATCGTCTGGTGCGCAACGAGGGCCTGTTGCTCAGCTCGCTCCTCGTCGGCAACACGCTGGTGAACCAGCTCTCGGCCGTGGCCGTCGACGGGCTGCTCGAGCGCTTGCCGATTCCCGTGGCGTGGCACGAGCTGCTCGTCGCCATCCTGCTGACTCCGGTGCTGGTCCTGTTCGGAGAGCTGTTCCCCAAGGACCTCGCGCGGCGTCGACCGCACCACTTGCTGCGCATCGCGGCGCCCGTGCTGGCGTTCGTGCGCGTCGTCGTGAGCCCGCTGGCTTGGCCGCTGGCGCGCATTTCCGGCGCCATCAGCGCGCTGCTCGGCGGTCGGTCGGACGGCTTTCGCTACGTGCATGCGCGCGAACGCGTGTTCGAGCTCCTGCGCGAGCGCGGCGGCCGTGGACTGCCCGAGATCGAGCGACTGGCCCTCAACACCCTCGACCTGCGGGCGCGACAGGTCGAACTCGTGATGGTGCCGTGGCGCAAGGTCGAGACCCTGCGGCTCGAGCGCGGCTTCGAGGGGGCGGCCGAGCAGTTCTCGACCACGGCCTTCTCGCGACTGCCGGTGATCGACGGCCGCGGCCACGTGGCGGGCTACCTGCACCAGCTCGAGTTCCTGCGCGAGCCGCCCCAGACCCCGCTCGCGGGGCTGGTCCGGCCTCTGATCGCCCTCGACCCCACGACCCCGCTCGACCGAGCCCTCTCGCGGCTGCGCCACAGCGGCCAGCGCGCCGCGCTGGTGGGTTCTCCGGACAAGCCCTTGGGGTGGGTGACGCTCAAGGACCTCGTCGAGGAGGTGACCGGCGAACTCTCTCGCTGGTGAGCCCTTTTCGTCGGGCGGGAAGGGAACTATCCTGCGCGGCCGACCTAGAGGGTGGTCCACGGCGCGTCCGTCGCCACCCCGCTCCCATGAACCGATCCCTGTCCCTGTGGCTGCGCACGCCGCCTGCTCCGCTGACCCTGCTCGCCGCGCTCGCGCTCGGGCTGGCGGCCGTGGGCTGGTCGAGCAGCTCGACGTCCCAGACCCCGCCGACGACTCAGGCCACTCCGATGGTGGTCAGCCAAGGCGGCACGGCGGACTCGAACGGACGCATGGTGGCCGTCACGGGCACCGACATCACCGGAGCCTCGGTGCTTTACCTCGTCGACACCGAGAAGATGCGCCTCGCGGTCTATGCGGCGGCCTCGACCGGTTCGTACCAAGGTGTGCGCTTGGTCGGCGCGCGCCGCATCGAGCTCGACATGGAGCTCAACGGCTACAACGACAAGAGCGAGTATCCCTACGGCGAGCTCGAGAAGCTGTTCGCCGAGAAGGGGCTGCTCAGCCTGCCCGCGGAGAAGCCGCGCGGCCAGTAGGCCCGCACCCGCAGGGCCGCCCCCTCCGATTCGGGCTCCGCGCCGTGCGCGGAACCCCGTCCCACCCCCCAGAAACCCGCTAGAACCGAGACAGACAGGAGAATCCCGTGGCCGAGAAGGAGTTCTACAGCTTCGACGAAGCCCTGCGCGAGCTGCGCCTCAAGGAGGAGGAGCTCAAGCGCCTCGTCAGCGAGGGCGAGATCCGCGCCATTCGCGAGGGCGAGGTCGTCAAGCTGCGCAAGACCGACGTCGAGAGCCTGCGCTCCACGCTGCAGGGCGGGGAGGTCGTCGACGTCGGACAGGCCACCGAGGAGATCGTCTTCGAGGACGACACGGAGCTCGACGCCGGCATGGCGACCGAGGAGATCTCGGAAGCCGACACGATCCTCGAGGAAGAGGTGGTCGAGGTCGGCGAGGAGGAGGACGGGGAGGAGGAAGCGGAGTACGTGCCCGTGCGCGAGGAGAAGGAGCCCTTCGAGGGCGGCCTTTCG
>VGZD01000022.1 GCA_016872715.1 Planctomycetota bacterium | reverse complement strand
CGCCCCCGCGGCCAGCGTGTAGGTCTTGTGGACGTGCTCGCCCTCGCGCGCCGTAAGCTCCGCATCGATCACGGGCACCATCACACGCGGGTCGATCGTGAGGAAGTAGTTCAGGCCCGCGCGCAGGCCGCCGGCCGAAAAGGAGAGATCGGGGGCCAGCCGCGCGCTCAGCGAGTGGTTGTCGCCGCCCATGGACCAGCCGACGAGCACCGCGTCGACTTCGGCGAGCGCCGCGGCATCGAAGCCAGCGGGCACGCGCGCGGGCAACACGACGTGGCCCGTCAGCCAGCCGCCGAGCTTGGGCTCGAGCGTCACCGCCGCCCCCGTGCCGGGCAACTTCACTTCGATGGGTTGCTTGATGTAGCAGTAGCGCGCGCGCAGCTCGATCACGCCCACCGGCGAGTCCTTGGCGAAGCGCGCGAGGTAGCCGCCGCGCCCGTCGGGCTCGCACGCCAGCGAGAGCGCGCGCGCGTCCTTCGGCGTCTCGCTGCCCTCCCCGGAGAAGTTGCGGAACAGCCGCCCCATGTCGACGCCGGAAGAATCCCATCTCGACGCCGCGCGGCGCGCGGAGTTCCCGTCGCCGTAGGCGGAGAGCGGAAAGCTGGTGGCGATGAGCTCCACGAACTCGTCTGCGGGAACGCCCGCGGGAAGCCGCGTGTGAACCGGCACCGCGATGGAGTCTTCGCGCAGCTTGGCCTCGCGCTCGGCCTGCGTGTCGGTCGCGGCGACGTCGGAACGGTGCTCGGAAGCCCTGGCGTCGTCCGCGGCGGCGGCGAGCTCGCTTGGCGCGGCGACCTCCAGCTCGGGCGCTGCGTCCGCGAACTCGGCGACGGCGTCCGTCGGCGGAGCATTCTCCGGGCGCAGCCAGAGCAGCGCGAGCGCGGCGACGAGGAGGAGCGGAATCGACCCGAGGAGCAGTTTTCGCTGGTTCATGGCTGAGGGTCAGGGCGGCGGGGGCCGCGCGGCGCGGGGGTGCCCGGCACGGTGAGGCTCGCGTGGCAAGCCCCATGCGAGGCGAGCCCATGCGAGCCGAGCTCCGCGCGAGGCCAACTCCGTGCGAGGCCAACTCCGTGCGGGGCAAATCCCGTTCCCGCACGGACAGGATAGGGTCCCGCGCGGGGCGCGCGACGCCGCGCTCGCAAGCCCTACGCAAGCCCTACGCAAGCCGCGGCAGCGACGTCGGTCGCGTGCACCGCAACGACAAGGGCCCGCCGTGCCCAGACTGGGGACAGGGCGGGCCGAATCGACGCCGGAGGGCGGTGGGAGCGCGGCGCGCGGGCGGCTAGGCCCAGACCACGAGGTCCGAGAAGCCGTCGTCGATGCCCTTGCTCGGATGGGCGCGCACGCGCAGGCCGTAGGCGAAGTTGCCCGAACGAGCGAGCGTGTGAGTGCCGCTGAAGAGCTGCGTGCGTCCCTCGGGCGCGCCCTCGGCGCACAGGCGCACCGCGATCGGATTGCGCAACTCGCCGGGTTGCTTGGCATGGCCGAGCACGAGCTCGACGTTCACATCCGCGGGCGCGAGCCCCGCGAGATCGACCTTGACGCGCGCTTCGACGGTGTCGCCGACGCGCAGGCCGCTGAGATCGGAGACCTGCGCCTCGCGGATCGCGACCTCGTGGAAGGCCTTGCGCAGGCGCGTGCGCGAGCTGGCGATGTCGCGCGCCGCGGCGAAGCGCTCGCGCACGAGCTCGACCGAAGCGAGCGCCATGGGGGCGTAGGCGCGGTCGCGGTATTCGCTCACCATGCGGTCGGTGTTGAACTCCGCGGGCAGCGTGGCGAGCGAGCGCAGCGAGCGCTCGAGCCAGCGGCGCGGCACGTTGTCACCGTCGCGCTCGAAGTAGAGCGGCACGAGCTCGCGCTCGATCAAGTCGACGATGCTGCGTCCGTCGGTCTCGTCCTGCAGCAGGGGATTGGGCCACACGCGCTCCTCGCCGACGGTCCAGCCGTTGTGGCCGTCGAAGCCCTCGATCCACCAGCCGTCGGCGATCGAGAGGTTCAGGCCGCCGTTGGCCGCCACCTTCATGCCCGACGTGCCGCTCGCTTCGAGCATGCGGACGGGGTTGTTGAGCCACACGTCGACGCCCTGCACGAGCGCGCGCGCGAGTTCGATGTCGTAGTCCTCGAGGAAGAAGATCTTCCCCGCGAACTCCGGGCGGCGCGTGTACTCGACCACGCGGCGCAGGATCTTCTGACCCTCGCCGTCGCGCGGGTGTGCCTTGCCTGCGAAGAAGATGCGCACGGGCCGCTGCGAGTTCGACACGATCGACTTCAGTCGCTCGAGGTCGCGGAACAAGAGATCGGCGCGCTTGTAGGGCGCGAAGCGGCGCGCGAAGCCGATCAGCAGCGCGTCGGGTTCGAGGCCCGCGAGCACGGTCTGCATCAGCGCCGGGCTGTCGTGGCGTTCGAGGAACGAGCGCTCGATGTTGACGCGCGCGTGGTCGAGCAGGCGCTGGCGCAGCGTCGTGCGCACGGCCCACAGGGCCGCGGGCTCGAGCGCGCGCGCGCGCGCGCCGAATTCCGCGCCGTTCACGGGCTGGGCGCCGCCGCCGCACAGGCGTTGGATCTGTGGGTGCATCCACGACGCGAGGTGCACGCCGTTGGTGACCGACGTCACCGGCAACTCGGTGCGCAGCAGGCGCGGCCAGAACGGACGCAGCAAGTCCTTCGAGACTTCCCCGTGCAGCTTGCTCACGCCGTTGACGAACCCGGCGAAGCTCATCGCGAGGTAGGTCATGTTGAAGTTGCTGCGATCGTCAGCGGTACTGCCGAGCGCCATGAAGCGCTCCCACGTGACGCCGAGCCAGCCCTCGATGTCGCTGAAGTAACGCCGCATCAGGTCCTCGCCGAAGCGGTCGTGGCCAGCGGGGACGGGCGTGTGCGTCGTGAAGACGGTCGTCGAGCGCACGACCTCGCGCGCCTCCTCGAACGTCAGGCCGTGGTCGCGGATCAGGCGCGCCGTGCGCGAGATCACGAGGAAGGCCGCGTGTCCTTCGTTGATGTGGAACACGCCGGGCACGACGCCCATGGCGCCGAGCAGCTTGACGCCGCCGCGGCCGAGCACGAGCTCTTGGCGCAGGCGCTGCTCGTGGTCGCCGCCGTAGAGCTGCTGCGTGATGCGGCGGTCTTCGGGCCGGTTTTTCTCGAGATCCGCGTCGAGCAGGTACAGGTCGACGCGGCCGACGCGCGCGCGCCACGCGCGCAGGTGCAGCGTCGCGGACGGCAGCGGCAATTGCACTTCGAGCTGCTTGCCCTCGGCGTCGCGCACGAGTTCGAGCGCGAGGTTGCGCGGGTCGTTGTCGGCTTCGAGCGCGAGCTGATCGCCGTCGGCGCTGATCTTCTGGCGCAGGTAGCCCGCGCGGTAGAACAGGCCGATGCCCACGAGCGGCAGTCCCAGATCGCTGGCGGACTTGAGGTGGTCGCCGGCGAGGATGCCCAAGCCTCCCGAGTAGACCTTGAGCGACTCGTGGATGCCGAACTCGGCGCAGAAGTAGGCCACCGGATGGTCGGGCGTGAGCGCGCCGAAGCGCTGCGTGGACTTGCGCGCCATGTAGGCGTCGAAGCGCGCGAGCACGCGGCGCAGCTTGGCCACGTAGCCGGAGTCCTTGGCGCGCGCGGCGATGTCCTCGGGGAACGCCATGCGCAGGAACAGCACCGGGTTGTGACCGGCGGAGTCCCAGCCGACTTGCGAGATTTCCTCGAACAGCGCGGGACCCTCGGGATCCCAGCACCAGTACAGGTTGCGCGAGAGGCGCTCGAGCCCGGCGAGCTCTTCGGGCAGCGTCGCCGAAACCTCGAATGAGTACAGGCGCGGCCGCGCGCCTTCGACACTCGCCGCGACCGTCATGGCGACGCGCGGACGGAAGCGAGCCATGGGCTGGCCCTCGATGCGCGCCGCGACGGCCGCGAGCGAGCGTTCGAAGGCGGTGTAGTAGCGCTCGACCAAGCCCGACCACGCCGTGCGCTGGGCCGTCTGGCGACAGGCCTCGACCACGCCCTCGCGACCGATTTCCTCGGCCACGAAGCGCTCGATCCAGCGGCCGAGCTCGTTCGCCGCGGCCACGTCGTCGATCTCGCTGCGCTCGAGCAGCCACACGCCGTCGCCCGGCCCGAGCTTCTCGCCCTTGGCCCACAGGCCGAAGCCCGCGAGGTCGGTGGTGACGGTCGGCACGCCGACCGTGAGGCTCTCCTCGGGCGTGTAGCCCCAGGGCTCGTAGAACGACGGGAACAGCGACAGGTCGACGGCGCGCAGGACCGCCTCGTAGGGCAGGTCGAGGAAGCCGTCGGACTTGTGCAAGTAGATCGGGACTTGGACCAGCGTCACGCGCGCGCCGACCGAGTTGGTGAGGCCCAGCCGCAGGGCGCTTTTTTGGATCGGGTCGTTCTCTGGATCGATCAGGTTGTGCGTGGAGAGGCCGAGCGCATCGCTGGCCGGCGCATCGGGGTGCGCGAGGCGCTCGCGCAGGGCCTGCGAGAGGCCCGTCTGCCCGGCGGGCACGGCGAAGAAGGCGACCACCTCGCGGCCCGGGCGCGCGTTGACTTGGGCGAGCGACTCCATCAGGAGGTCGAGGCCCTTGTTGTGGAACTCGTAGCGGCCCGAGGCCAGCAGGAAGGCGGCGTTGGAGACGTCGCGGCCGAGGAAACGCGAGGCGAGCGCGGAGAGGCGGCGGCGCGCCTCGGGGCGCAGCACGGGTCCGGCGAGCTCGTCGATCACGGCGAGGTCGATGCCGTTGGGGAGCAGCGGATCGGCGCGGCGTCCGAGCAGCAACTCGGCCTCGCGCGCGGTGATCTCGCTCACCGTCGTGAACACGTCGGCCTTGCGCGCGCAGGTCGACTCCATCGAGTGCTTGGAGCGCACGCCGCAGTCGGTGGCGGCCTGCTCGGGAGTGCGGCCCGCGAGGCCTTCGGCCGGTTCCTTGCCGCCGTGGCCGAGGCTGCGGCCGAGGATCGTCGCGTGGGTGGTGAAGACCGTGCCGACCGCGGGCAGCTTGGACTGCAGGTACAGCAGGCCCGAGCCCGTCATCCACTCGTGGAACTGGGCGACGGCGTGGCCGGTCGTGCGCGAGACGCGCTCTTGGCACCAGCGCTCGATCACCATCGCGGCGGCCCAGCCGAACATCACCGGTTCGTCGTAGTCCCAGCCGCCGGTGATCGAATCGACCCCGTGGCTCGTCCACAGGTCGGCGAGGATGTCGTTCTTGCGCGCGTACAGGCCGGTGAACTCGACCAAGATCGTCAGCGGCCGACCGGGGATCTGCCAGCGGCCGATGCGCACGGGCACGCCCATGTCGCGGCAGGCCTGCGCGAAGCCCTCGTGGCCGGGCTCTTCCACGAACACGTCGCTCGACTCGCGCTTGCCGAGCAGCCACGGTCCGATGGCGACGTACTCGTCGCCTAGGCGCGTGACGAGCGTCTTGGCCTTGGTCGAGATGACGGTGTGGATGCCGCCGACCTTGTTGCAAACTTCCCAGCTGACTTCGAAGAGGGTGAAGCTCACGGATGCTTGTTGGGTGCGAGGTTGGACGCGGGCGCGGGGGCGGAGGAGCCCGCGGACGCTGGCGTCCGGGGTTCGTTGGGTGGGGCGAGCGGGAGGGGGCTGGGAGTGGCCGCAAGCGCCTCGAGCCCGTTGCGCACCTCCCTGGACAGGTCATCGAAGACGTTCATGAACGAGATGAACGCGTCGTGGGGGGTGGCGTACGGGCTGAAGTACTTGTGTACGTCCCCATCGGAGAACCACTTCGTACACATGTAGTAGACGTGGTCGGAGGTCGAGAGCCGACGCCACTTCTGGTACGGTCCTTCCACTCCGCGCTCGGCCAGTTTCTGGACTTCACCCAGCAGGCCGTAGAGCGCCTCGTGGGCGGCCTTCTGCATCGGGTTGCCCAGCCATGCGGTCAGGTCGCGCTCGGCGTCGGCCCAACTGATGGGGCGCGGGATGTCGAGCCGCGCCACGGGGTCGAGGGCCTCGGCGACCTCGGAGGGGGTGCGGAAATCAAGCGCGCCCGTGGAAAGACAGGCGGCTGGAAGTTCGCGCATGAAACGAAAGATGCCCGTTTCCTCCCACTGATGCTCGCCGAAGGTCTCGTAGTCCATGAACAGGCCCACGAAGCGCTCCTTCTCGCCCAGGCCGGCGAGCCAGCGCGCGAAGCGCTCGGCGGGCAGCGGATACTCGGGCCAGCTCTTGTTGGAGAAGCGGAAGGCGATGTCGTCCGAGTAGCGGTAGGAGCGCAGGAGCAACTTGATGCGCTCGCATCCCTCGGGGCGGTAGACGCGGTGGGGGCTGCGCCAGCCGAGCAGTTGGTCGGCGCCTTCCCCGAGGATCGCGCGGAAGCCCAGTCCCTCCGCGCGGCGCGCGATCTCGTTGGTGATGACGAGTTCGGTGTTGCGAAAGGTCGTCGGACGGCGGCCGAAGAGTTGCTCGATGCGCGCGGCCTGATCGAGCACCTGCGCGTCGAACTCCTCTGGGCAGGCGAGCGCCGCGAGCGAGTGGTGCGAGGTCTCGCCGAGAAACTCGACGCAGCCCGTGGCCGCGAGCTTCTGGAAGCTCTCGATCGCCTCGGGCACCCAGCGCTCGAACTGGTCGAGCGCGGCGCCGGAGATCGAGTACGACACGCGGAAGCGACCTTCGTGCCGCTCGATCTGCTCGAGCATCTGCGCATTCATCGGCAGGTAGCACTTCTGCGCGACGCGGCGCACGATGCGCGCGTTCTCGGCGTCGTCGAACCACTCCTTGCCCGACGCGATGTCGAAGAAGGTGTAGTGCCTCAGGCGCCAGGGCTGGTGCACCTGAAAGTAGAAGACGATCGAGCGCATGGGCGGCGAGGATAGGGACTTCGAGGCCTGAGTTCAGCACTCGTGCGGGAGCGCGCGTGGTCGATGCGGCTCAGGCGTGCGCGAGCTCGCGGTAGACGCGCTCGAGCGCGCCGGCGCGTTCTTCCCAGCTCATGGCGCGCACTTCCTCGCGGCCCGCGTCGAGCAGGTGCTCGCGCAGCGCCGGATAGCGCAGCAGCGCGAGGATCTTGTTGGCGATGTCCTGCACGTCCCAGAAATCGACCTTGAGCGCGTTGCGCAGCACTTCCGACACGCCGCTTTGGCGCGACACGATCACGGGCACGTCGAGCGCGAGCGCCTCGAGCGGCGAGATTCCGAACGGCTCGGACACCGACGGCATCACGTAGATGTCGGCGAGCGAGTAGATGCGCTCGACATCGGCGCCCTTGAGGAAGCCGGTGAAATGCATGTTGCGCGCGAGTCCCATGCGCGCGGCGCGCTCGATCATCTTGGGCAGCATGTCGCCGGAGCCGACCATCACGAACTTGACGCGCGGCTCGACGGCCACGACGCGCGCGGCGGCCTCGAGGAAGTAGTCGGGGCCCTTTTGAAACGTGACGCGGCCGAGGAACAGCACCACCGGCTCGGGGATGTGCCGCTGGCTGCCCGTGGTGCGGGCCTGATCGCTCTTGTTGACGGCGTTGTGCACGACGCGCAGCTTCGATTCGTCGACGCGGTAGCGGCGCGCGAGCTGCTGCGAGGTGTAGTGGCTGACGCACACGACGCGGTCGGCGTGATCGAGGCCGAGCTGCTCGAGGTCGCGGATGCGCGTGTCGGGATGATCTCCCGAGCGGTCGTACTCGCAGGCGTGCACGTGGCAGGCGAGCGGGCGGCCGAGTGCGCGCGCGGCCGCGATTCCCGCGGGAAACGTCATCCAGTCGTGCGCGTGAACGAGGTCGAAGTGCTCGCGGCGCGCGAGCGCGGCGACGCAGCGCGCGAAGCGTTCGACCTCGCCGAACAGCTCACCGCCGTAGCGGCCGGTGAATTCGAGCGTGCGACGCGCGTGGCGGCGCACTTCGACCTGAAGGAGTCGCTCGACCTCGGAGTCCTCGCCGTCCGAGCGTTCGAGCGCGACGTCGTGATCGATCGAGACGTCGCGCCCGATCGTGGCGTCGCATTCGGTGGTTCGACGCGCGCTCGTGCCTTGCGCTCGCGCGCGCGCGCGCGGAGCGAGCGTCGCGAGCCACGCGTCGAGCGTCGCGGGGGTGGCGTAGGCCGAGGGCCGCGGCGCGTCGGCGGGCGGCAGCACGAAGCTCGGCCGTTCTCCCGGCTCGACGTCCGCGCGCCGTGTGGCTTCGAGTTGCGCGAGCGCACTGGAGCCGAGTTGCGCGAGCGCACTGGAGCCGAGTTGCGCGAGCGCGCTGGAGCCTGGGTGCGCGCTCTCGGCGCAGCGGCCGTGCACGCGCTCGCGCAGGCCGACCGTTTCGCGCTCGCTCCACTCGTCGTCGACTTCGATCTCGTTGCAGCCGACCACGCGCACGAGGCTCTGATCCTCGTCCCCGTGGGCGCGCGGGATCACGAACGTCACGTCGACGCCGTGACGGTGCAGGCCCTCGCACAATCCCGCGCAGGCCGTCGCCAGTCCGCCGGTGATGTGCGGTGGGAATTCCCACCCCAGCATCAGGACTCTCATCGCCTGCGGCTCTCGAGCTCGGCGGCGAGGGCGCGTGCGCGCAGGATCTCCGAAGTGCTCCACGCCTGAGCGAAGGAACCGCCCGGACGATGCGGCGGATCTCCGTCGTACACCTCGCTCACGTGGTTCAGCCCGTGCGAGCGCGTCTCTTGCTCGAGGCCCGCGAGCAGCGCGCGCACGTGCTCCGCCGTGCGGCGATTGCGCGGATGGCAGCGCACGTAGGCCTCGCAGTGGAAGCCGAGCAGCCACGGCCAGACGGTGCCCTGATGGTAGGCGCGGTCGCGTTCGAGCGGACCGCCCGCGTAGCGACCTTGGTACGCCCGATCGCGGGGGCCGAGCGTGCGCAGGCCGCGCGGGGTGACGAGTTCGAGCTCGGAGCGCACGACGATGTCCGCGCGCTGCGCTTCGGAGAGGGGCGAGAACTCGAGCGCGGCGGCGAGCACCATGTTGGGCCGCACGCGCGTGTCGGCGACGCCGTCCTTCCACGTGTCCGCGAGATAGCGCGCTCGCGGGAGCCAGAAGCGCTCGAGGAACGCCTTGCCCGCGCGCTCCTTGCACGCCTTCCAGTGCTGCGCCTGGTCCTTGTCGTGCGCTCGCGTGGCGAGCTCCTCGAGGTACGCGAGCAGGAAGTACCACAGCGCGTTCAGCTCGACCGCGAGCCCGTCGCGCGGCGTGACGGCGACTCCGTCGGCGACGGCGTCCATCCAAGTCGCGTTGAGCTTGCCGTCGCCCGCGAGCAGCAGCCCGGCCTCGTCCGTTCGCAGGCCCAGACCCGTGCCCTCGGCGTAGCGCGTCGCGATCTCGACCAGCGCCGCGCGCAGCGGCCCCTCGACCGTCGCGGCGTCACCGCCCGAGTGTTCGTACAGCCGCACGGCGCGCGCGAACCACAGCGATGCATCGACGGAGCCGTAGTGGCTCGCTGCGACGTTCGAGCCGAAGATGTTGGGCAACAGGCCGTCCTTGAGGAACGGCAGCACGCCCACGAGCGCTTCCCCGCACTCCGCGACGCGGCCGCGCGCGAGCAGCAGGCCCGGCAGCGCGAGGAACAGGTCGCGGCCCCACTCGGTGAACCACGGGTAGCCCGCGATCACGCCGAGGCGCCCCGTGCGCGTGCGGAACAGGAAATCCTCGGCGCCGAGTTCGAGTCCAGCGGCGCCGGTCGCGCGCGCGGATTCGAGGCTCTCGATGCGGCGGCGGGCGTGCTCGTCCCACAGGGCCGCGAGGTCGTCGGGCGGAAAATCGAGCGAAGCGCACAGCACGACGCTCTCGCCGGGGCGCAGGCGGATGCGGAACTGGCCCGGGCTGAAGTTGTCCTCGCGGTCGTCGTAGCCGCGCTCGCGGTCGGCCTTGTACTCGATGTCGCGATACCACACCGGATCGGCTTCGAACGCGCCTTCGCGGGCATCGAGCGCGACCGCCATCGCGGGCAGGCCGGGGTAGGGGCGCACGACGATCGAGCGACGCGTCGGTGTGGCGTAGCGCACTTCCGAGTGCAGGTCGACGTTCTCGACCGTGAGGGCATCGGCCTCGCGGAAGGCGAGCAGCGGTCGCACGCGCAGCTCGAGCTCGTCCTCGCCGCCTTCGAGCGTGTAGCGCACGAGCACGGTGGGGGAGCCGCGCGTCATCTGGATCGCGCGCGTGACGCGCGCCTCGCCGAAGCGGTGCGTCGACACGGGGAACGGCGCGAGCTCGAAGCGCTCGATCGTCGCATGGCCGCGCGGATGCCACGTGCCCGGGTAGCGCGCCATCGAGAGCGGGAAGTGACCCTCGCCCGCGGGCCCGAGCGGCGCCTTGTCGAGCGCGTGCACGCTCTCCTCGAGGCGCGAGAGGAACACGTGGCGCTTGTCGGTGCCCGGGAAGGTCGAGACCAAGAGCCCGTGGTAGCGGCGCGTGGGACACTGCAGGACCGTCGACGACGCGTAGCCGCCGAGGCCATCGGTTTCGAGCCATTCGCGAGTCAGGGCGAAGTCGAGCTCGAGCAGGCGCTCGCGCTCGATGGTGAGGAGCGGCTGGTTCACTAGAGTGTCTATCACGGCAGGGGGTAGGTTAGGGCGAGATGCTCGTCGATTGAAGCCGCACGGCGTCGCAGGGATGGGAAATCGCGGCGCGCGGGCCCGCGCCGAGTGCCTAGACTCTGGATCCCACGGGTCCCCACGTGTTCGCCCACCCGCTCGGACTGCTCGCGTTGCTCGCCGTGCCCGCGGTCGTGGCGTTGCACTTCTTCCGGCGTCGGTTCGAGCCGCAGCCGGTGAGCGCGCTGTTTTTGTGGCGCGTCGACGACCGCGAGAGCGTCGCGGGTCGCAAGCGCGAGCGGCTCGTGCAGAGCGCATCGCTGTGGTGCGAGATCGCGGCGGCGCTCGCGCTCGCACTGTGCTTCGCGGGACCGCGCGCGAGCTGCGTGGCCGCCAAGTCCGAGCACCTCGTCGTCGTGCTCGACTCCTCCGCCTCGATGGGCGCGGTGCGCGACGAGCGCAGCACGGCGCAGGCCGCGCTCGAACTCGTGCGCAAGCGCATCGACTCACTGCCGCGAGGCTCGCGCGTCACGCTCGTGCGCAGCGGCTCGCGCCCGGCCCTGCTGGCTGGACCCGCCGCCTTCCCCGACGAGGCGCGCGCGCGGCTTGACGAGTGGAAGCCGCTCGCCGCGCGCCACGACCTGCATCCCTCGCTCGCGCTCGGGCTCGAGCTCGCCGGTGGGGGGCGCGTGCTCGTGGTCAGCGACCAGTTCGAGCCCGAGGCCTTTCCCGCGAGTGTCGAGCTCGTGAGCGTGGGCGAACCGCTCGACAACTGGGCGCTCGTGCACGCGGTGCGTTCCCGCGAGGCGCGCGCGACCGGCGGCGTCGTCGAGAAGGTGTTCCTCTCGGTCGCGAGCTTCGCGCGCGCGCCGCGGCGCTTGCCGATCAGCGTGCGCGCCGGCGGCGCCGAGATCGCGCGTCAGGAAGTCTCGCTCGGCGCTCGCGAGCGCGCGCATCTGTCGTTCGAGGTTCCCGCCGGCGTCGGCGCACTCGAAGTGCTCCTGCCGACGGACGGACTGGAGTGCGACAACGTGGCGCTGCTCGTGCCTCCCTCGGCGCGCACGCTGGCGCTGCACTCCGAGCTGCCCGAGTCCGACCTGCGCGCACTCGGGCTCGCGGACCCCGGCGAGCCCAACATCGCGCGCTGGACCGCGCTCGTGCCGCATTCGACGGCGGCGGGAGATCTCGCCGGCGCGCACCTCGTGCTCGCGCGCGGAGTGCAGTCGGGTCCGGCGAGCTGGACTCTCTCGTTCGAGCCGCAGGGTGAATCGCGCCGCGATCTCATCGGGCCGTTCCTCGTCGAGCGCGGGCATCCGCTGCTGGCCGGCGTGACGCTCGAGGGGCTGGTGTGGAGCATCGATCCACAGCTCGTGCTGCCGGGCGTTCCGCTCGTTTCGGCGGGAAATCAGGCGATCCTCACGGAGGAGCGCAGCGGCGCGCGCGTCCTGTGGCGCATCAACCTCGATCCGGCGCGCTCGTCGCTGCAGCGCTCCCCTGACTGGCCGATCCTGCTCGCGAATCTCGCGGAGCTGCGGCGCGCGGAGCTGCCGGGTGCGGTGCGTCCGAACCTGCACATCGGCGAGAGCGTGCGCTATCGGCCCGGAGCGGAGCTCGTTCGTGCGGGCGGCGAAGAGCTCGCGCGCTACGAGCTCGAAGGGCCGCTCGGAGCGAGTGCTTCGACGAAACGCGAGGTCGCGGCGCTCGAAGAAGTCGTGGTCGACGGGCTCGAGGAGCCCGGGCTGTATCGGCTGTCGCACCAAGGTCGGCCGGTGGCCGACTTCGCGCTGTCGTATGTCGACGCAGCGGAGTCGGACCTCTCGACGGCACTGCCCGGCGCACGCGCGGCCGAGGGCGGCAGCGCGGAACTCGACACAGGGCTCTCCGGTGCCGAGCTCGCACTCGTCGCGCTGGCGGCGCTCGCGCTGCTCCTCGACTGGTGGTTCCTGCGGCGCTCGACGCGCGCCCTTCCGGGAGTGAGTTGAGCGATGGGCTTCGTCCATCCCGAGCTCCTGTTGCTCGCGCTTCCGGCTGCTTTCGCGTGGTGGAAGCTGCGCGGGCGAGGCGTCGGCACGCAATTCGTGCGCGCGCTCGCGCTCGCCGCGCTCGTGCTCGCGGCCGGATCACCGTATCTGCGCCTCGGAGAGTCGGGTCGCGACCTCGTCGTCGTGGTCGACCGCTCGCGCTCGATGCCGAGCGAGACGGACGCGACCGTGCGCGAGATCCTGCGACTCGCCGAAGAGCTGCGCAGCGAAGGCGACCGCGTCGGAGTCGTCACCTTCGGCGGCAACGCCGCGATCGAGCAATTGCCGCAGCGTGACGCGCGCTTTCAGAACTTCCAGCGCGCGCTCGACATCGATGCGTCCGATGTCGGCGGTGCGCTGGACGCGGCGCTGGCTCTCGTTCCGCGCGAGCGCGAAGGTTCGCTGCTGCTCGTTTCCGATGGGGAGTCCAATGGTCGCGACCCGATCGCCGTGGCGCGCTCGGCGTTTGCGCGCGGCGTGCGCATCGATGTGCGTCCGCTGGTGCGCGGCGCGGAGCCGGATCTCGCTGTCGATCGCATCGAATTGCCGCCCGAGGTCGGTGCCGGCGAGCCGTTCCAGGCGAGCGCGTGGGTGCGCGCGGATGCAGCCATCGAGGCGGACTACGAGCTCGTCCGCGACGGCGAAGTGCTCGCGCGCGGCCGACGGCGTTTCGAGGCAGGGCTGACCCGCATTCCGTTCCGCGATCGCCTCGCGAAGGCCGGCGTCGCGCAGTATCGACTGCGGCTCTCGGGCCACGCGGACCGTGCGCCGGAGAACGACACGGGACTCGGCGCCGTGCGCGTGGCCGGGCAGCGCTCGGTGCTCGTCGTGAACCACGACGGCGCGGAAGACACTCTCGCGCGGGCTCTGCGCCGAGCCGCCATTCCGGTCGTCGTGGCTGCGCCAGAGAGCGCGGGTCTCGATCGCATCGGACTCACGCGCCATCGCGCGGTGATCCTGGAAAATGTCGCGGCGGACCGCGTCGGCGGCGACGGTATGCGCGCGCTGCGTGAGTTCGTGCTCGAGCGCGGTGGCGGCGTCCTGATGACGGGCGGGGAAGCGAGCTTCGGCATCGGAGGCTGGCACCTCTCGCCGGTCGACGAGGTGTTGCCCGTGTCGATGGAGATGCGTCAAGAGACGCGCAAGATCGGCGTCGCACTGTGCGTCGCGCTCGACCGCTCGGGTTCGATGGCGGCGGAGGCGTCGCCGGGCGTCGCGAAGATGCAGCTCGCCAATCTCGGCACCTGCGCCGCGATCGAGCAACTCTCGGGCCTCGATTCGGTGGCCGTGATCGCCGTCGATTCCTCCGCGCACACCGTGCAGCCGCTCGTGCGCGTCGAGGACAAGGGCCCGATTCTCGCGCGCGTGCGCAGCATCGAGAGCATGGGCGGCGGCATCTTCACGTACACGGCGCTGCTTGCCGCGGGTCGCGAGCTCGAGAAGTCCGAGCAGCGCAATCGTCACATCATCCTGTTCGCGGATGCAGCCGACGCGGAAGAACCGGAGCGCGTGCCCGAGCTGCTCTCGCGCTTCGCGCAGATGAACATCACCGTGTCCGTGGTCGCGCTCGGAACGCCGAGCGACGCGGACGCGGAGTTCCTGCGCAGCATTGCGCGCGCGGGGAGCGGGGAGTGCTACTTCACGCTCGATCCCAACGAGCTGCCGCGGCTCTTCGCGCAGGACACGATGCGCATCGCGCGCTCGACATTCGTCGACGAGCCCGCGGCGACGCGCGTGCTGCCGGACCTCTACGGTCTGGGCGAGCTCGATCCCTCGGCCGGTTTTCCGAGCTTGGGTGGCCACAATGTCGTGTGGCTGCGCCCCGAAGCGACCGTGGGCGCACTTGTGCAAGGTGAGTTCTCCACCCCGGCCTTCGCCTTTGCGTATCGCGGGCTCGGCCGCAGCGCGGCGTTCGCCGGCGAGCTCGGTGGTCGCTTCGGAGCGGATGTCGCCGCATGGCCCGGTTTCCCGAGCTTCTTCGTCACGGTCGCGCGCTGGCTCTCCGGTCAGGAGGAGCCAGGGGAGATCTTCGCCAATGCGGTGCGCGACGGCCGCGACGGCGTGATCTCGGTCGAGGTCGATCCGAGTGCGGCACAGCCACCGGATCTGTCCCGCGCGCGCGTGCGCATCACGGGTGCCGACGGGGCGACGAGCTCGATTCCGCTCGAGCGCGTGGGAGAGAACCGCTACGAGGCGCGCGCTCCACTCGCGCGCGCGGGCGTGTTGCTCGGCTCGGTCGTGCTCGGGCGCGATGAGCGCGGCGAGGAGCGCATGCTTGCGCTGCCGCCGCTCGCGCTGCCCTACAGCCCTGAGTTCGAGCGCAGCGCGGATCCGCGCCGCGGCGAGCGGCTCATGCGTGCGATTGCGCGCGAGTCCGGAGGCGAGGTGTCGCCGCCGCTCGGGACCCTGCTGCGCGGCGAGCGCGAGGCGCGCATCTGGCGCGTCGTGCGGCGCGAGCTCGTGCTCGCGGCCCTGTTGTTGCTCCTGCTCGAGATCGCCGCGCGACGCTTGCAGCTCTGGGGCGGATTCGAAGCGCTCCTCCAGCGACTGCTCGGTCGCTGGCGACGGGTGCGGGCTGCCAGTTGGACGCCGGAGTCCGCGGGTGGGGGCAGCACGGAACCGAGCGTTGCACGGAGCGAAGCGCCGCCGAGCGCGCCGTCGCCAAGGGCGCAGGCAGAAGGCGCGAACCTCGACGATGCCCTCTCAAAGGCGCGCCGCAGCGCGCGTCGCGAGCTCGATCGCTAGCTCGACGGCACCAGCAGGCCGGCGGGAGCGAGCCGTTCGCGGCACAGGCGCTCGAGCGGCTCGGTCGCTTGCAGCGTGACGAACAGCGCGCCAGCGCGGCGTGCTTCCGCCGCCAGAGCGTCCGTGAGCCGTGCGAGTCGCTCGAGATAGCGGCGCACCGTGGATTCATCGAGCACGAGGTCGAGAGTCTCGCCGCTCTCGCAGTCGATCATGCGCCGCGCGCTGCCGATGGGCGGGGCCGCTTCTTCCTCGGAGAGCAGCTGCACGAACGCGAGCGCCCCGGAGCGCGTGGACAGCGAGGTGACGAGCTCGCGCGGCTCGTGGGGCGCGAGGAAGTCGCTGATCACGACGGTCATGGCCCCGCGGCGGCACAATCCGCTCGCTGCTCGCAGCGCCTCGGCGATCCCGCTGCGGCTCTCGAAGGACATGCCATCGCGGCCGAACTCCGCAATCGACACCGGGCGCGGCACATCCTCGAGGCATACGAGCGCGGGCTCCGCGCCGGACTCCACCGCAGCGCGCGAAAACAACGCGGCGAGATCGAGCGCGAGCTGGGCCTTGCGCTCATCGATCGCCATCGAGCGCGAGCCATCGACGAGAATCTCGCAGCGCGCGAGCACTTCTTCACGCCACTGTCGCACGAGCAGAGTGTCCGTGCGCGCATAGGCGCGCCAGTCGAGGTGCCGCACGTCGTCGCCGGGCTCGTAGCTGCGCCGATCGTGGAACTCGAGGCTGGAGCCCGTGCCGCGACCTACGCGTTCGCCCGCAGGCCCCCGCGGAGGCACGTGCGCGAAGCCGAGCTTCCACGACTCGCCGAGGGCGAAAGCGTCAGGCGCGGGGCGCATCTTCGGCCTGCTGCACGCGAGAGGCGCGAGCGCGAAGGACCTCCCGCAGACCGGCGAACACGCGCGGGGCATTCACGAGGAGCGCGAGCAGCAGCGCGAGCCCGAGCACTGCATACGTGAACGGAGACGGTGCGCCGAACTGGATGTCGTAGAGCGTCGAGAACGGATTGAGCGGGTGCGAGAGCGCGCTGCCGGGACCACTCCCAAAGAACATCGACAGCATCGCTGGAATCACGATGCCGACTGGAATCGCCACGACCATCAGGATGCGCAGCAGCACGCGTGCCGAACGTCGCTGCACGAAGTACGCCGCCACGCCGGCGGGTAGCACGGTGTAGGCGAGCAAGTACGCATACAGGGCGGCCACGGCGAGCACCGAGTTGTCGAGGCGCAGTGCTCTGGAAGCCGTGAACCCGAGCGCGATCTGCGACGTGACCACAGCGAGCAGCGCTTGCAGGAAGCACAGCGTCGCGGCGCGCCCACCACCGGGCAGGAACGGAGCCGAGAGCAGAGTCGCGAGTGTGCCCTTGGGGCCCACCGCGCTCGCGCGTCGACCGAGCTCTTCCGGCTCCGTCGAGGAGATCAGCCACGGGAAGAAGAGCAGCGCCGCCGCGCCGGAATGGCAGGCAAAAATGGACTCGGAATCGCCGAACTGTTGGACGAGCCACGCACCCCAGGCGCTGGCGAACAGCACGAGCACGGTGCTCATCACGCGCAGCGGCGTGGAACGGTTCTCTTCCTCGTGTGCGAAGCGGCCGAGTGCGATTGACTGCGCGAGCAGCGCGACGACGACCGCGACCGTCAGGTAGGCGACGAATGCGACTTGCCCCTCGATCGAGCTCAACACCTGCGGCTCAAAGGTGATGCCCGCGGCGAGTCCCATCGACATGCCCCACGCGGCGATCAGTCCGGCGCCGAAGAGTGCCATGAGCACGACGCGCATGACCTTGTTCGTGGCGAGGCTCGAGGCCGCGATGCCGACGAACGTCAGCGCGACCGACGTCGCCACGGACCCGGCGAGGATCACTCCGACGGAGCCCAAATCGATGCCGTTCAGCAGGAACGCGAAGACGAGGAACGGGCCGAAGGCCGAGTAGTAGAGCAGCGCTTGGATCAGCGCGGAGAGCAGCTTGCCCTGCACGATTTGGCGCGGGCGCAGGTTCGAGATGATCAGCAGGTCGTAGGTGTTCTCGTCCCACTCCGCGCTCGTCGCGAGGAAGGCCGAGAAGGGCACGAAGCAGTGCACGGCGGCTGATAGCACGCCGAAGATCGCCATGAAGAACACGCGCCCAGTCTCGACGAAGGAGATCTCGTCGATGGCGGACACGATGCCCACGCCGATCAGGGTTCCGACGAGCAGCGTGATCCAGAACAGCACGCGGAAGTACTTGCCGCGCAGGGCTTGGCGCACTTCCTTGACGAGAATCGGGTTGACCCGGTCCTCGAGGCGCACTCCGGTCGTGGCGGGAGCGTTCATTGCAGTCGACCTTCCGTGAGCGACAGGAACACGTCCTCGAGGTCGACGGTCTTGGGCGCGAACTCGCACAGACCGAGCCCCGCGCCTGCGAGAGTCGCGAGCAGACTCGCGGCGGCCGCTTCGTCTCCTTCGAAGTCAAAGGCCACGCCCTCGCGCTCGATGTGCGCGTTCTTCACGAACGGCAGCTCGAGCAAGGCGCGCTCGAGTCGCTCCGCGCCGGCGATCGACCGCGCGTAAATGCGCTGGATGCCGCTCACACCGCGCGCGATCGACTCGACCGAGCCCGACCCGCGCACCGTGCCACGCTCGATCACCGTGACGGTCGTGCACATTTCCGCGAGCTCGGTGAGGATGTGCGACGAAATCAGGATCGACTTGCCCATGCCCGCGAGAGCTTTCACGAGCTCGCGCAGCTCGACGCGCGCGCGCGGGTCGAGACCCGCCGCGGGCTCGTCGAGGATCAGCACCGCGGGATCGTGCAGCAGCGTCTTGGCGAGGCACAGGCGCTGCTTCATGCCCTTGGAGAGCGCGTCGATGTGCTTCTCGCGCAGGTCGCCGAGCGAGGTGAACTCGATCACGCGCTCGAGCACGCTGCGGCGCGCGTCGCCGCGGATGCCGTAGGCGCGCGCGAAGAAGTCGAGGTACTCGTGGATGGTCGTATTGGCGTAGGCGCCGTAGGAATCCGGCATGAAGCCGATGCGCGCGCGTGCCTCGCGCGGATGCTCCGTCACGCTGATGCCGTCGACGCGCACGTCGCCCGAGTCGGGCAGCTCGAGTGTCGAGCAGATGCGCATCGTGGTGGTCTTGCCGGCGCCGTTGGGCCCGATGAAGCCCATGATCTCGCCGGGGGCGACGGTGAAGCTCACCGCGTCGACGGCCGTTAGGGCCCCGAAGCGCTTGGTGATCGCGCGAACTTCGAGCGCACCCTTCATTTCCAGACCTCCGACTGCAGGTCCCAGATTCCGAGCAGGCGGTGGTCGCTCGCGAGCTCGGTCGTCTCGATGCCGCAGCCGTCTCGGAATGGCGAGCGTTCGATCCGCGCGAGGTAGGTCGCGTGCGGAATCAGTTCCTCGGGAGAGCGGGCCCACGATCCGATTTGAATCTCGATCGGCTCGGTGGCGAGGTCGTCTCGCGTCGGCGGCTCGCAGGGCGCGAGCGTTGCCGTCGCGCCCTCGGCGATGGCGCTGCTGCTCGCGTACCAAGCGCCGCGTTCGTCGCGCGCGAGCACGGAAGCGATGCGCGCGCCGAGTCCGTTGCGCACGACGAGCCCCTCGGGGGAGCGACTCACCTCGAGCCGACCGCGCGCGGCGCGCTCGTTCTGCAGTATGTGCTGCACGGCGATGCGGGTGGGCAGGTAGTCACCGGCGAGCAGCAGGTCGGGGTCTTGCTCGATCCGCAGCAGGTTGCGACCGACGGATCCAAAGCGCCCGGAGCCCTCGCGCAGGAAGTGCAGCGCGGTCGAGGCTTCCGGTCGCAGTCCTTCGCCGGGTGAGAGTCCGGCGTAGATCAGGCGTCGCTCGACGCAGGCGGAGCGATGGAGGCGCTCGTCGAGCAGTGCAATGGACTGCGAGGCGACCTTGACGTCGAGCCCCTGCACCAGCGTTCCGTACACGAGCAGCGTCAGCGTGGTGGCGAGCGCGATCATCGGAATCGTGAGGAGCAGCAGCACGGGCCGACCCTTGCGCGCGATCCACAGGAAGTTCACGGGCCCGATCAGCAGTCCGAAGGCGATCAGCAGCAGCGCGAAGATGTGATGGGGGATCGCTCCGAGGCCGGGGATCGCCAGGTCGGTCCGGCGCGCGCGCGAGGTGCCGTCCGCGCGCGGCGCGATGTCCCATTTCTCGCTCGCGAGTCGATGCACGCTCTCGCGCAAGTCCGGATCGTCGAACCATTGCTCGCTTGTGTGAAGCGCGAGCACTCCCAGTCCGCAGGTCTGAAGGTCGCCGGCGTCTTTGGTCACACGGAAGCGTTCTTCCAGCCACGGCGCGAGCGAGCCGCGCTCGGCGGCCAGCTCGCGCGCGCGCGGGCCCGCGATGAGCGCCACGCCACCGGCGCGCACCCACGCGACCAGCGACTCGAGTTCCTTCTCGGGCGGCAGCTCGCGGCGTGCATCGAGGACGACGAGATCGAGGCTCGAGTAGCCATTCCACGCGCGCGGCAAGTCGTCGTAGCGCGCGAGGGCGATCTGCGCGTCGTCGGGCGTCGTCGTCGTGCCCGGCGGCACATAGCCGCCGGGGTTGACCTTAAGGCGCGAAGTCGTCTCGCCCCACTCCGCAATGCGGCTCGCGCTCACGACCTCGTCGCTGACGGCGAGGATCGCGAGGTAGTCGAGCTCGCAGCCGCCGCTCAGGACACCAGCGGAATTCCAGTCGTCGCCGCGCTGGCTGCGCAGGCGCAAGTTCCAGTCCTGCTGCCACTGGCCACCCGCGGGCAGCAGGACCTCGGTCTCGATGCTCTCGCCCGGGGCGAGCTCGAACGAGCGCTCGAACACGCGCTGGAGCTGCCACTCCGGGGCCTTGGCGTCGAGCCGCACGCGCGCCGGTTCGCTGGAGCGATTGCGGAGCTCGAGCCGCAGCGGTGCCCAGCCCTTGTTGAGTTTCGCGGGCCACGCACTGCGCGCGCGAACCTCGATGTCCGCGCGTTCGAGCCGCGCCGTCACATCGCCCGCGCTCGCAGGCGGCGCCGATCCGAGGAGCGCCAAGCATCCGAACAGGAGCGCTCGCATGCGTGCTAGCCCAGCTCCGCGGTCTCGGGCAGGCTCGCGAGCACGGCCCGCACGAGATCTGTTCCGCGCACGCCGTCGAGCCGCGCGCGGTAGTCGAGCACGAGCCGGTGGACAAGCGCAGGCACCGCGACCGCGTGCACATCCTGAAAGCCGACAGCCGGCTTGCCCGCGAGCAGCGCGTGGGCGCGCGCGGCCTCGCCGATCGCGATCGCGCCGCGCGGGCTCGCGCCGTGGCGCACATACTGCTTCACCTTGTCCGGTGCGCCGCTCGCGCCCGGGTGCGTGGCTGCGACGAGCCGAGCGATCGCGTTGGCGACGGCCGGCGCCAAGTGCACGCGCTCGATGGCCGCGTAGATCGCCGAGAGGCGCTCTTCGTCGAGGACCGCCGTGTGCTCGGGCGGACGCCCCGCGCGGCGCGTGGTGAGAATCGTCTCGAGCGTCTCGCTCGACACCGGCGGAACCTCGACCTTGAACAGAAAGCGATCGAGCTGCGCCTCCGGGAGCGGATAGGTGCCCTCGAGCTCGATCGGGTTTTGCGTGGCGAGCACGAAGAACGGGCTCGGTAGAGCGCGCGTCTCGCCGAGCACGGTCACGCGTCGCTCGGCCATCGCCTCGAGCAGCGCGGACTGCGTCTTCGGGCTCGCGCGGTTGATCTCGTCGGCGAGCAGCACGTTGGTGAACACGGGACCTTCGTGGAACACGAAGCGGCGCTCGCCGCGGCTGTCCGTCTCGAGCACGTGGCCGCCGGTGATGTCGCCCGGCATCAGGTCGGGCGTGAACTGCAGGCGCCGGAAGCGGAGTCCGACGAGCGCGGCGAGTCCCTTCACGAGCTCGGTCTTGCCGAGTCCTGGCAGGCCTTCGAGCAGCACGTGGCCGCGCGCGAGGCAGCCGACGAGCACGCTGCGCGTCAGCGCGGACTGGCCGATCAGCGTGCGATCGAGGCCGTCGAGCACCGCCTTCGCGCTCGCCTGCGCGCGCTCGACTTCAGCGGGAGAAAGCAGGGACGCTTGCGCAGTCGTCATCGCTTGGGTTCATCCTGTCCGAAGAAATCGCGCACGGCCTCGCGGTGAGCCGGCGCGAGCCGACGCTTCCATGCGCCGCGCCCGGTCGAAATCTCGCCTTCGACGAGTCCCGCGCCCGAACCTCGCGGCGCCGCCTCGGGAGCGGCCGCGCCGACGCCGACCAAGCCCGTCGAATCCGGGTCGAGCGCGCTCGCCTCGGGCAGCGAGCGCGACTCGAACTCGTCGGTGCGTCCCTTCGTTTCGCCAGAGAACGCGAGGTCCGCGTCGCCGCGCCCGCGCGTCACGCCGCCCGATCCAGGAGTGCCCGCCACGCTCACGGCGTGACCCTTGCCCCGGCCCTTTCATGTCCCGCCGGGCTGCTTGCACTCCTCGTCGCACTCGTGCTCGTCGTCGAAGTCCTCGAGCGACAGCTTCTCGCCGAGCTTGCCGAGCTTGGAGGGGTCGATCAGTCGTCCGCCTGCCAGCTTGCCCATGCGGCCGTCGAGCGCGCCCTTGAGTTCCTGCGCGAGGCGCGCGAGCTCCGCCGATGAGAGCGGCTCGCCCGCGAGCGATTGAGCGGCCTGTGCGAGCTCGCGCTCGAGCTCCTCGGGCAGGTCCTTCGCAAGTCCCGCCGCGCCCATGGTCTGCGCCGCGTCCTGCAGAGCCTGCTGGGCCTTGGCGAGCTGCGCCTCGTTGGCCGCCGACCCGAGCTGCGCGAGCGCCTGCTGCGCGGCGAGCTCCGCTTCCTGCGCGGCTTGCTCGATGCGCTCGTCGAGCTGGTCGAGCGCCTCGTAGGTGCTCTCGGGATGGCCTGCTTCGGAGTCCGCCTTGGCGGCTTCGAGGCGCTCTTCGAGCTCGCGTTCGAGCTCCGGATCGAGTGCCAGCGCGTCCTGCAGCGTCTCGAGTCGCTCCTCGACGCGCTCGAGCGCCGCGGCGGACACCGCGGGCGGCGGCCCGACGACCTCGCGCGGCAATTCGATCCACAGCGCGAGCGCGGCGAACGCCAGCGCAAGTCCGAGCGGACGAGCGAGCGCCGAGAGCTGGACGCGCGGCAATCTTGCCAGCGCGGCCTGCAGCGCGACTTCGGTGCGCGGACTCCACGCCGTCGAGCCGAGCTCCTGCTCGGTGACGACGAAGCCGCTGCCTCCGGAGCGCACGTCGAGCCACGTCGCGGCCTGCGCGGCGCTGGGGCGTTCGCGGCGCGCGAGCACGAGCGCGGCGATGGGGGCGAGCAGCGCCGGAGCGAGCAGCCACGCGGCCTGAGGGCGCTCCCAACCCAGTCCGCCGCGCGCGAGGAGCGCCGCGGCCGCGCAGCCTCCGAGCGTCCAGCCGCACAGCGGGCCCGCGCGCCGCACCCATGCGACGCCGAACGTTCGCCGACGCAGCGCGGAGACACCCTGATCGAGCGTCACGGCCATGGCCCCATGCTAGCGTGCTGGTGTATCTCGATGCGAACCACCTTGCTCGTTCTGGCGCTGTCTCTGACGCAAGGGCCCGTGGCCGAGGCTCCGCCCCGCGCCGCGGAGTTCGTGGTGCTCTTGGAGGGGACGCTGCCGCTGGTCTTGAGCGCCCCCCACGGAGGCAGCGAGAAGCCTGCGTCGGCGCCCGATCGCACGACGGGTGTCACGACGCTCGATGTCGGCACGCGAGAGCTGGCGCTGTCCGTCGCCGACGAGCTCGAGCAACTGCTGCACGCGCGCCCGTTCGTCGTCGCGACCACGATCCACCGTTCGAAGGTCGACCTCAACCGCGCCGCCGACGATGCGACGGACGCCGACGGCCTCGGCGCGGAAGTGTGGCGCGAATACCACGCGGCTCTGGAGCGCGCGACGAAGGCCGCGCGCAAGTTGCGCGACGGTCGCGCGCTCGTGATCGATGTGCACGGCCATGCGCACGAAGAGCCGCTGGTGGAGCTCGGCTTCGCGCTCGACGCGAAGCAACTTGCACTCGATGACGACGCTCTCGCGCGCGAGCGCTGGTTCGGCGAAGAGCGCGTCGACGTGCCTTGGGTGCGCGGAGAGCAGTCGCTCGGAGCGCGGCTCGCGGAGGCGGGGCTCGCCGCACTTCCGTGTCCTGCGCGCCCGCACCCCGACGGCAAGCCGTATTTCAATGGCGGCTACATCGTGCGCCGTCATCGCGACGCGACTCTGCGCGCCGTACAGCTCGAGTTTCCCGCGGCCGCGCGCGCGAGAGAGCGCCGGCCCGAGACCGCGCGGCGGGTTGCGCGCGCTCTCGCCGAGGTGCTCGCGGACTGGTATCCCGAGCCTGCGCCCGCGGAAAAACCACCTGAATCCAAGCCTTCGGGGGTCAAGTCCCCGGCGGCGAAGTGAGCCGCGCGCGACGATCTGACTCGCGCGGCGCGATGTGACTCGTTCCGCGCGCTGTCCTTCGCTACAGCCGCACGTTGAGCTTGCGCTCCCGCTGGCCGGAGAGCGTGACGGGCTTGGTTTCCTTGCGCCCGTCCGGCGCGGTCACGATCACGCGGTACTTGCCCGGTGCGAGCGGACCCACGCGCTGCTCGCGGCTCGACCACGCGCCGCTGGTCATGGCCTCCATGATCTCCGCGATCGACACGCTGTCGTGAACCTCGCGCCCCGCGTCGTCGAGCACGCTCAAGGTGGCTTCGACGGGGCTGCCATCTTCGTTGCTGACGGTGACGAGCAGCAGCGTCCCCGCGCCGAGCACGAGCTCCACGTTCGCCGCTTCGCCTGCTCGCACGAGCACGCGCGCGCGACCATCGCTCGCCAGCCCGCTCTTGCGCGCGGAGAGCGTGTACTCGCCTGACTCGAGCCCGTCGTAGGTGAAGCGACCGGCGGAGTCCGTCGCGAGCATCGACAGACGCTCGACCGGACGACCCGCGGCATCGCGCACGAACAGCGCCGCGTCCGCGGCGGGCGCGCCGTCGGGGCCCTTGACGATGCCGCTCACGCTGCCTGCCTCGTGCAACTCGAAGTCGACGCCCTCCGTTCGCGCGCCCTCGCGCACCGCGACGCCTTCGCGCAGCGCTCGCCCGCCGCGCGCGCTGCCTCCGAGCAGTCCCCCCAGCGGCGCGCCGCCGATCGCGACCGTGTAGCGGCCGGGCGAGAGCCACACGAGCTCGTAGCGCCCCTCGCCGTCGGTCTCGACTTCCGCGTAGTTGTCGCCGAACAGCGAGCCCAAGGGCATCGGGCCATCGTTCGTGAGCGTCACGCGCACGCGCGCGGCGCCCGAGCCATCGCTCGCGCGCACGCGGCCTGCGATCGCGCCGATCGGCAGCTCGAATTCGTGCTGAAACGTCGGTGTTTCCGGAGCGCGGAAGCGCTGCGTGACCGTCTGCTGCTGGCCCGCGTTCCCAGGCTTCTGCAGTGAAGCGAAGTAGTCCCCGGGAGCGTCGAGCGTGACGGTGAAGCGGCCGTCCTCGCCGCTCGTCGCGAACTTGAACGAGCCCGGTGCCGCGCCCGCTGCCGCGCGCTGGTCGCGCACGAGCGAGATCATCACGCCGCCGACGCCGCGTCCGTCGCAGGTGACGCGCCCCGCGAGCTCGACCGCGTCCTTGGCGGGCGCACCGAGCACGACATGGACCGTCTCCCCTTCGATCACCTTGGCGCTCGCGAGCAGCATGCCGGTGAGCAGCGCCGCCGCGTCGGCCTCGCCCTCGGTGTCGGCGCGCGACTTGGCGTTGGCGCGCGGGAAGTGCATCACGTTGTAGGTCCCCGCCGCCAAGTGCTCGACGCGGAACTGGCCGTCGCGATCGGCGTTCACGAAGCGCTGCGAGAGCGGATCGGTCGAGAGCTGCAACAGGACCTGCGCACCCGAGGCCCGTGTGCCGTCCTTCGCGTACACCTCGCCGGTGAGCGTGCCTCCCAGTCGCAGCGTGAGCAGCACGCCAGTCGTCTCCTCGCCGCTGCGCACCTCGACTTCGACCGCCTCGCTGCCCGCGGTGAGCTCCGCGCGCGCGACGAGGTCGTGCTGTCCCGCCGACAGATTCGACAGCCGGAAGCTGCCGTCGGGGAGCGAGGTCGCGACGAGCGCGGCCGTGGCGCCGTCCTCGGCTTGCCTGACGACGTTTTGCAAGTTCGCCGCGATCTGCACGCTCGCGCCCTCGACCGGCGACCCGGCGACGTCGACGACCCGTCCGCTGACGGCGCCGCCGCGCTCGAGCACGAGCACGACCTCGTCGGTCGCCGGCTCGCTCGCGAGCTCCACGGTCCGATCCGCGCGCGTGAAACCCTCCGCCGTGGCCGTGAGATCCCACTTGCCGCGCCCGAGTTCCTCGAACCGGAAGTGGCCGCTCTCCGGCTTTTCGCGTGCCAGTTCCGTGCGGCCGCCGAGTCCGCGCACGACGCCGCCCACGTTTTCCTTGGCGCGCACCTTGGCCTGCGGCACGGCGACGCCGTGGGCGTCGACGACGCGCACGTCGAGCGCGATCGGCGCCGCGAGCAAGAGCTCGATCGTCCGACCGTCCGGCGTGACGCCGCCTTCGCTCGCGCGATGCTCGCTCGCACCGGGCGCGGGCGCCGCGCTCGCACTCACGAGGAATGGACCCTTGCCCAGTCCGACGATCGTGAAATGGCCGTCGGAATCCGCGACGGCCGTGCCGCGCGCGCCCTGCATCGCGTTGAGCGCGCTCATGCCGCCGAGCGCCGCCGGATCGAAGTCGGCGCGCACCTTGGCGTTCGCCGCGGGGCTTCCATCGGGCCAGCGCACGACACCGCCCAGAGTCGCACCGCGCTTGAGCACGACGTCGCCGAGCTCCGTGCGCTCGCCGTCGCGCACCGTGCAAGCGAGCGTGCGTTCGAGCACGGCCTGACCGCCCAGATCGAGGTTCACCTCGCCCGCGAGCACCGCTGCGAGCACGAACCGGCCCTCGGCATCGCTCGCGCCCTCGCGAACCTCGAAGCCGCCCTGTCCGAACACCAGCGGATCGACGGAGGCCTTCAACTTCGCTTCGGCGATCGGAACGCCGTCGGCATCGACGACGCGTCCGGCGAGCTCGCCGCCGCGCGTGAGCACGGCATCGAGCACGACGTGCAGGCCCGGACGAACGTCCACGCTCTCGCTCTTGAAGGCCGCGAGCGCGTCGCAGCGCGCGCGCAGGTCGCGCGCGAGGCGCGACGCGACGCCGCGGAACTCGTAGCTGCCATCCGAGCGCGGATGCGTCTTGGGCGCGCGCAATCCCACGGGCGCGCGCGCACCCCCGGCGAGGGCGAGCGCGTCGAACATGAGCTCGAGCTCGCACTCGCGCACGTCGAAGCCCTCGGGTGCCACGCCCGAGGCGACGACGACGCGACCCGTGACCCAGGCGCCGAGTTCCGGCGCGAGCTCGAGCGCCGCTCCCGCGTCCGCTGGCGCGAAGCGGCGCGGCTCGACCAGAAACACGTAGCGCCCGCGCAGCTCGATCCACGTGCCATCCGCGCGGTCGCGCCATGGCAGACGGAAGGAGCCGTCCTGCTCGACCGTGGCGCGCGCGAGGATGCGCGCATCGCTGGCGAGTTCGTCGTCGTTTCCATCGCGCAGCTCGTCGCCGCGGCGAGCGGCCTCGGTCACGAGCAGCACCTCCGCGCTCTCGTCGGGGGGCGTACCCACCGGCCAGAGCACGCGCCCTGTGAGCTCGATCACCGCAGTCTCGGGCCGCAGCTCCTGTTCCACGCGCCCGTCGCCCGCGCCGTGCGCGGCGCTCGCGCGGAGCTCGCCCTCCGCGCCAGCGAGCGAATCGTCGTCGGTCACAGCCTCGGTCGCCGTGTCCGCAGCCCTCGCCGCCCCGTCCGCGCCTCCCGTCGAGGGCCGCAGAACCAGCAAGTACGCCAGCGTCGAGGCGAGCACCGACACGGCCAGAAGTGCAATCGCTGCCCTGTTGCGCATGGCAGTCACTTATACGACGCCCGTGACATTTTTTTTCGGAAACGCGGTGCTCGCCGTCTGCGCCGCGGCTCGGGCGCGGCACGTGCTCACGCGTGCAGGAGCCGCCGGCGCGCGGCGGTCAGGCGTCCGCGAAGCGGGCGGCGAGGTCGGCGACGATGCGCTCGGGCGTGGAGAGGGAAGTGAGCACCGTGTGCGCACACTGGGCGTAGAGGGGCTCGCGCGTGTGCAGAATCGCGCGCAGCTCTTCGATCGCGCGCGGATGGCCGCTCATGGGGCGCAGGTCGCCTTGGGCGACGACGCGGGCGTAGTGATCCTCCGCGGTGGCCTTGAGCCAGACCGTGTGGCAGGTGGCGCGCAGGCGCGCGAAGGTCGGCGGCGAGTTGACGATCGAGCCGCCGGTGGCGAGCACGCAGCGCTCGCCTTCGGAGAGCACTTTTTCGAGCGCCTCGGCCTCGAGCCGCCGGAAGCCGGAGGTGCCGTGCAGCTCGAAGATCGCCGCCAGCGACAATCCCGCGAGCTCTTCGACGCGCGCGTCGAGCTCGACGAAGGGCACTTCGAGGGCCAGCGCGAGGGCGCGGCCGAGGCGTGACTTGCCGGCGCCGCGCAGGCCGACGAGCGCGATGCGGGCGGGCTTGGCGGGTTCGAGGTCGAACAGGCGCCGCAGGGGGACGCCGAGGGCCTCGGAGAGGTCGAACAGCTTGCCGACGGACAGGTTGGCGCGGCCGGCCTCGGCCTCGGTGACGTGCCTGCGGCTCAGGCCCGACTGGCGGGCGAGCTCCGAGACGCTCATGCCTGCGATCTCGCGCGCGCCGCGCAGCTTTCGACCCAACTCTCGAAACAGGTCTTGCCGATCCATGGTGTGGTAACTATGCTTCCTTGGTCGCTTGTGGTCTGGGAAATATATTGCCCAGCTCCAATCCGCGCAAGCACCTACCCCTACCCGCAAAGACACCCGTGGCCGCGACCACTCACCCCTGCGTTCCCGTCGACTTCCAGACGCACCCCACCCGCTACAAGCACTGGAAGCTCAGCTTCGAGGGCGACATCGCCACCTTGGTGATGAACGTCAATCCGCTCGCGGGCCAGCGCGAGGGCTACGAGCTCAAGCTCAACAGCTACGACATCGGCGTCGACGTCGAACTCGCCGACGCGACCCAGCGCATCCGCTTCGAGCATCCCTGCGTACGCGCCGTGATCGTCACCGGCGGTCTCGACCGCGTGTTCTGCGCGGGCGCGAACATCGTGATGCTGCGCACGAGCACGCACGGCTTCAAGGTGAACTTCTGCAAGTACACCAACGAGACGCGCCTGTACCTCGAGGACGCGAGCGCGAACTCCGGCGTGAAGTTCCTCGCCGCGCTCAACGGCACGGCCTCGGGCGGCGGCTACGAGCTCGCGATCGCCTGCGACAGGATCCTGCTCGCCGACGACCGCAACAGCGCCGTGAGCTACCCCGAGGTGCCGCTGCTCGGCGTGCTGCCCGGCACCGGCGGACTCACGCGCATCACCGACAAGCGCAAGCTGCGCCGCGATCACTGTGACGCGTTCTCGACGGTCGCGGAGGGCATCAAGGGCAAGCGCGCGGTCGAGTGGAACTTGGTCGACGGGATCGCGCCGCTCTCCAAGTGGAACGAGACCGTCAAGGAGTGGGCGCGCAAGCTCGCCGACGCGCAGCCCGTGCGCGCCCAGCAAGGCGTCGAGCTCGACGAGATTCGCTGCGAGTCGAACGCCGACACGCGTCTGTACAAGTACGTCGCGCTGAGGTTCGACCGCGCCCAGCGCTGCGTCGAGCTCACGCTCACCGCGCCCGAGAGCGGCGCGCTCGACGCGGCGGCGGCGCTCGCTCAAGGCAACGCGTGGTGGGTGCTGCGCGCCTTCCGCGAGCTCGACGACGCGCTGTGCCACCTGCGCTTCAACGAGCCGGAGATCACGCTGGTGGCGCTGCGCGCCAAGGGCCCCGCGGCCACGTGGCAGCAGATGGACGCGCTGCTCTCGCTCGGCGGCAACTGGTTCACCACCGAGACCCGCCACTTCGTCAAGCGCGTGCTCAAGCGCCTCGACAACACCGCCAAGAGCCTCTACGCGATCTGCGACGAAGGCACGACGTGGGTCGGCACGGGCCTCGAGCTCGCGCTCGCCTGCGACCGCACCTACGTGCTCGACGACGAAGAGCGCGCGGCCACCTTCGGCACGAGCGCGGCGAACAAGGGCATGTTCCCGATGGCGAACGGCCTCTCGCGCCTCGCGACGCGCTTCCTCGGCACGCCGGAGAAGACCGACGCGGTCCTCTCGGCGGCGCCGACCTTCGGCGCCGTCGAAGCCAACGAGCTCGGCCTCGCGACCTACGCGCCCGACGCGATCGACTGGGACGACGAGCTGCGGCTGGCGATCGAGGAACGCACCGCGTTCTCGCCCGACGCCATGACCGGCATGGAGGCCAACCTGCGCTTCGCCGGTCCCGAGACGATGGAAACCAAGATCTTCGGCCGGCTCTCCGCTTGGCAGAACTGGATCTTCCAACGCCCCAATGCAGTGGGGGAGCGCGGCGCGCTCACCTGCTACGGCACGCCCAACCGCCCCGAGTTCGACGTCCTTCGCACCTGATCCCCGTCCGCACACGATCCCCGTCCGCACCTGATCCCAGTCCGCACCTGATCCCAGTCCGCACTTGATCCCAGTCCAGAGGAACGCACGACCATGACCGGCATCGACTATTCGCAGAAGATCCCCAACAACGTCGACCTCGCGGGCGACAAGCGCCTGCAGCGTGCCCTCGAGGCGTGGCAGCCCAACTACCTCGAGTGGTGGGCGCAGATGGGGCCGACGGACTTCAACACCAAGGACGTCTACCTGCGCACGGCGATCAACGTCGGCGCCGAGGGCTGGGCGCACTTCGGCTACGTGAAGATGCCCGAGTACCGCTGGGGCATCTTCCTCGCCCCCGCGGAAGCGGGCCGCACGATCGGCTTTGGCGATCACTACGGTCAAGCCGCGTGGCAGCAAGTCCCGGGCGAGTACCGCAACTGGCTGCGCCGCCTGATCGTCACGCAGGCCGACACCGAGCCCGCGAGCGTCGAGCAGCAGCGCCTGCTCGGCCACACCGCGCCCTCGCTCTACGACCTGCGCAACCTGTTTCAGGTCAACGTCGAGGAAGGCCGCCACCTGTGGGCGATGGTCTACCTGCTGCACACCTACTTCGGGAAGGACGGCCGCGAGGAAGCCGAAGAGCTGCTGCACCGCCGCTCGGGCAACGCCGACCACCCGCGCATCCTCGGCACGTTCAACGAGCCCTGCGAGGACTGGCTCTCGTTCCTGTGCTTCACGATGTTCACCGACCGCGACGGCAAGTTCCAACTGCTCGCGCTCGCCGAGTCGGGCTTCGACCCGCTCGCGCGCACCTGCCGCTTCATGCTGACCGAGGAGGCGCACCACATGTTCGTCGGCCAGACGGGCGTGGGCCGCGTGATCGAAAAGACGCTGACCGTCATGCGCGAGCATCCCGATCGCGACGTGCGCGACTTCGGCGCGATCCCCGTCGACATCATCCAGAAGTACATCAACTTCTGGGCGAGCTCCTCGACCGACCTGTACGGCGCCGAGATCAGCTCGAACTCCGCCAACTTCTTCCGCTCGGGCCTCAAGGGCCGCGCCTACGAGGACAAGCAGAAGGACCACCTCGCGCTCGAGCAGTTCTACCTGTTCGAGAACTTCGTCGACGGTCGCATCTCGAAGGAAGAGGTGCCGCTGCGCAACGCGATGAACGAAGTCCTGCGCGACGAGTACGTCAAGGACAACCAGCGCGGCATCGACTTTTGGAACCGCATCTGCGAGCGCCTCGATTCGCCCGTGCGCTTCACGCTCCCGCACCGCCGCTTCCACCGCAAGATCGGCTGCTACGCCGGCGGGCACTTCCACCCCGCGACGGGCGAGCTGCTCGACGAGTCCACGTGGCTCGCGAACGTCGGCTCGTGGCTGCCGACCGCCGCCGACAAGGCCTACGTCAAGTCGCTGATGAAGCCCGTCTACGAACAGGGCAAGTACGCCTCGTGGATCGCGCCCCCGGCCAAGGGCATCGACGAGAAGGGCGTCGACTACGAGTACGTGAAGCTCGCCTGAGCCGCGCGTCGCCGATCGAGCGCGCGTTCGATCCGCCATTCGGCCCGCTTCAGCAATCGGCCCGCTTCAGCATTCGGCCCGCGCTCCTCGCTCGAGGAACGCGGGCCGAAGTTTCGCGGGCGCTTCGCCTGCGGGTGCTCGGGGGTTGGGCGGGCGGGCCTAGTGCTCCTCGTCCTTCTGGTACGCGTCGTGCCCTTCCTTCTTGAAGCGCGTCAGCTCGTCCTTGACGATCTTGGCGGCGTCCTCGAGCTTGCCGTCGAGGATCGTGATCTCGAGCCTGGCGGTGGTCGCGAGCAGGTCGGCCATCATCTTGCGGTAGCCGACGAGCTCTTCGGCGTTGAGGTCGTGGGGCTTGCTCGACTTGGCGGTGACGATGCCGCTCTGCATGCGCACGACGGCTTCGAGCGCCTTGTCCTTGGTCTCGGCGCTGATCCCGCCCTTGAGCAACGTCTTGAGCGCGCCATTCATGCTCTCCATCGCCTCCTCGAGCACGTCTTCGTCGCTCGGATGGGCAGCCACCGGCGGAGGAGCGACCGGGCGCGGAGGCGCGACGTCGGCGGGCGCGGGAAGAGCGGCGGCGAGGCCGAAGCCGGTGGCGCCGAGGAGGGCGAGGGCGAGGAGCTGGCGGTGCATGGCGGTGGTTCCTTGTGCGTGGGGACGGCGCTGACAAATCAGCGCACAGAGCCTAGCGTTGCTCGGGCCCCGCTAGAATTCCGCGCCTGATGAGTTCGAGCGACGATCGCGGTCACGACGCGCCAGCGCAGCGCTGGAAGGCGGAGGTTTGGACGAAGGCCGAGCAGGGTGAGCGCCGCAGGAGCTTCGCCACGCCCTCTGGAATCGAGCCCCAGCCGCTCTACGGCGGCGCGCCCGACGGCGGTTTCCCCGGCGAGTTTCCCTACACGCGCGGCGTGCGCGCGACCATGTACCGCGGACGCCTGTGGACCATGCGCCAGTACGCGGGCTTCTCGAGCGCGCGCGACACCAACCGCCGCTTCCGCGTGCTGCTCGCGAGCGGCCAGACGGGCCTCTCGACGGCCTTCGACCTGCCGACCCAGATCGGCTACGACTCCGACCACCCGCTGGCGGCGCCGGAGGTCGGCCTCGTCGGCGTGCCGATCAACTCGCTCGCGGACATGGAGCTGCTGTTCGACTCGATCCCGCTCGGCGACGTGTCGACCTCGATGACGATCAACGCCACGGCGCCGATCCTGCTGTGCATGTACGTCGCGCTCTGCCGACGCGCGCAGGTCGCGCCCGAGCGCATCCGCGGCACGGTCCAAAACGACATCCTGAAAGAGTACGCGGCGCGCGGGAACTACCGCTTTCCGGCCGGGCCGTCGATGCGTCTGGTCACGGACCTGATGCGTTTCGCGCGCGAGCACGCGCCGACGTGGAACACGATCTCGATCTCGGGATATCACATCCGCGAGGCGGGCTCGACGGCGGTGCAGGAAGTCGCCTTCACGCTCGCCAATGGTCGCGCGTACGTGCAGGCCGCGCTCGAGGCGGGGCTCGCGCTCGACGAGTTCGCGCCGCGGCTCTCGTTCTTCTTCAACGCGCACAACCACCTGTTCGAGGAGGTCGCCAAGTTCCGCGCCGCGCGCCGCATGTGGGCGCGCATGATGCGCGAGGAATTCGGCGCGCAGGATCCCGAGAGCTGGATGCTGCGCTTTCACACGCAGACGGCGGGCTCGATGCTCACGAGCCAGCAGCCCGACAACAACGTCGTGCGCGTGACCGTGCAGGCGCTCGCGGCGATCCTCGGCGGCACGCAGTCGCTGCACACCAACTCGCGCGACGAGGCGCTCTCGCTGCCGAGCGAGGAGTCCGCGCGGCTCGCGCTGCGCACGCAGCAGGTGCTCGCCCACGAGGCGGGCGTCGCCGACGTGATCGACCCGCTCGGCGGCGCGCCGTACGTCGAGGCGCTCACCGACGAGCTCGAGCGGCGCGCGCGCGAGCTGCTCGCCGAGGTCGAGCGCCGCGGCGGAGCCGTGCAGGCGATCGAGCAAGGCTTCGTGCAGCGTGAGATTCACGCCAGCGCCATGGCGTGGCAACGCGACGTCGAGTCGAAGGCGCGCACGATCGTCGGCGTGAACGAGTTCACGCTCGCCGAACCCGCGCCGCGCATCTTCCGCCCCGACCCCTCCGCGCGCGAAGCCGTGCTCGCAGACCTCGCGCGCGTGCGCGCCACGCGCGACCCGCTCGCCGTCGCCGGCGCGCTCGAGGCCATCGACCGCGCCGCCGCAGGCTCGGCGAATCTGCTCGAAGCGATCCTCCCCGCGGTCGAACGCTACGCGACCTTGGGCGAAATCTGCGCCGTGCTCGAACGGCGCTTCGGCGTCTATCGCGCGCCCGACGTGCTCTGACCCGGCCCCGCCGACGAGCGCAGCGATCCATCGTCCGCTCCCTTCGCGCCCGTTGCGCGCGACGGCCTGCGCGAATCGTCCGCCGCAACGCCCTCCCCCAACGACCGGGGCCGGCCGCCCCTCGAAGGCGACCGGCCCCGCTCGATTGCTCGCGCTGCGCGCTAGGGGAGCATCACGAACTCCAGACCGGCCGAGAGGTTCGTCGTCTTGACGGCGCTCGGGTCGCGGTACCAGGCCTGTGCGTCCACGACTTGGCCGACGGTGCTCGGGCTGCCGGACAAGTCGGGATTGGTGTCGATGAAGTTGAGCCAGTCGATGGTGAACGTCCCGTTGCAGGCTCCGCTCGTGCCGCCGGAGTCTTGCTGCGGGGTGCGCGTGGTCGGAGCCTTGACGCACAGGAAGCTCGAGCTGCCCGTGGCCCACGGAGTGCTCTTGCGGCCGGTGGTGCCGTAGAAGAACAGGCCTTGCTTCTGACCGGGGACCGAGGTCACGGAGAACGTGAAGCCGGAGCTCGCAGCGAGGCTCGCCGTGCCGACCGCGCTGAACGTCGGCACGCAACCGTCGCTCGAAGTGCCCGCCGTGCAGTAGCCGCGGACGGTGTATTGGCACGTCTCGTACTGGGCGAAGTAGGCAGAGAGATTGCCGCCGACGGTCGTGAACTCGCCGCCCACGGCGAGTTTCCCGTCCCGGTTCAAGGCGAGGGCGTGGACCGAGTTGTTCGTCCCGTTCGCCAGCTCGGACACGCTCGAGCCGTTGGCTATCAGGAGGTGGTTCGCGACCCACGTGCTGATGCCGGAGGTACCGCCGGTGAAGTAGCCTCCGGCCAGGACGGAGCCGTCGGGCAACGCCGCGAGGGCGACGACAGAGCTGTTCGGGGAGCCACCCATCCCCCCCCAAGAAGTGCCGCTCCAGCTTGCAAGATTCGACACGGCAAGACCGCCGACGCTCGTGAACGCGCCACCCACGGCGAGCGTACCATTGGCCCGTACAGCGAGGGCGAAGACCGCCCCGTTGGTCCCGCTCCCCAGCGCTGACCACGTGCTGCCATTCCAACGCGCGATGTTGCTCGCACTGACGCCGCCGGCAGTCGAAAAGGAGCCACCCGCGTAGACGTCGCCGCTGGGCAACACAGCGAGGGCGCCGACGCCGCCGAGCGTTCCGCTGCCCAGGGCCGACCACGTGCTGCCATTCCAACGCGCGATGTTGTTCACGACAACGTTGCCGGCGTTCGTAAACGAACCACCGACGAGGATGTCCCCATTGGGCAGCACGAGACCGCAGTAGACCGGGCCGGTCAACCCGTTTGCCACCGGCCACCACGAGCTGCCATTCCAGCGCGCGATGCGGTATGCGCTGTACCCGCCGGCGAACGTGAAGCCGCCGAACGCGAGGAGATCGCCGTTGGGTAGCAGGGCGAGGTCGTTGATGGCGCCGTCGAATCCGATGCCCATCGCGGACCATGTGGTGCCATTCCAGCGCGCGATGCGGTCCACCGTGACCCCACCGACGCTCGTGAAGTCGCCAGCGATGACGAGGTCACCATTGGGCATCCCAATGGCGCTGGAGACCTTGCCGTTCATCCCGGTCGCCATCGCCGCCCACGCGCTGCCATTCCAGCGCGCGATGTAGAGCGCGGCTACGTCGCCTGCGGTGATGAAGTTGCCGCCCGCGAAGACGTCGTTGGCGCCCAGCGTCGCCACGGCGTTGACGGAAGTGCTGACCCCGGTTCCCAGCGCCGACCACGTGTTGCTGCTCCAGAGCGCGATCCGCTTCGCGCTGACTCCGCCGATGGTCTGGAAGTCACCGCCGACGACCAGAGTTCCGCTCGACGTCACGGAGAGGGCGTTGACGCCGTTGTTCGCTCCCAGTCCCATCGCCGACCACGAGCCTGAGCTCCAGCGCGCGATGTTCAGCGCACTCCCGGCGCCGGCAGTCGTGAAGGTGCCGCCCGCGACGACGTCGCCGTTCGGCAGCACGGCGAGGGCATTCACGGCACCATTCATGCCGCTTCCCATTTGCGCCCACGCGAGGCCCGTCCAGCGGGCGACGCCGTTGTTCTGGGAGAGGGTACCGGCGGTCGTGAACTGGCCGCCTGCGGCGAGGTCGCCGTTCTGTAGCGCGGCGAGGGCGCTGACGCGACCATTCATGCCGGAACCCATCTGCGTCCACGCAGTGCCATTCCAGCGCGCGACGCGGTTCGCGGTCGTGCCGCCGGCCGTCGTGAAATCGCCACCCGCGACGAGGGTGCCGTTGTTGAGCACGGCGAGCGCATGGACGGAGTTGTTCATCCCGGTCCCCAGCGCCGACCACGCGGTGCCATTCCAGCGGGCGATCCGGTTCGCGGTGACGCCTCCGGCGGTCGTGAAGCTGCCACCCGCGATCAGCTCGCCGGTGGACAACACGGTGAGGGCCGAGACGTCGCCGTTCATGCCGCTCCCCAGCGCCGACCACGTGCCCGTGCTGGGGTCGAACGCGGCGATGTTCGTTGCGGCGACGGTGCCCACGAACGTGAACGCTCCACCCGCGATCAACTTGGGCCCTTGCGGGCCGGCGCCGTCGGGATCCCACGTCGTGGTGGCGAGCACGAGGTTGTTCGCTCCCAGAATGCCATCGCCCGGCAGCCACTGCGGTGTGCATTGGGCGGCGGCTGTTCGAGGCGTGCAGAGGCCCGCGCACAGCGCGAGTCCGAACGGGAGCAAGGTTGAAAGCGCGGAACGGATGGTGACCATAGGTGAAGCTCTCAGGGTGAGAACAAGAGGGGGGGGGGATTCCGAGGAGGGTCGGAAAAAAGGGCAAGAAGGTAGCAATGATCCCCGCCAGCGTACGAAGAAAATGGGCAATCTTCCGGGCCAGAGTGCGATCACTAGGACTCCCCATCGTAGTCCCACCCCGTGCGAATCAGCCTCTAACGTGCGATGGAGATTCGCCGCGCGAGGGTTGCAAGCAGCGCGAGGGTTGCAAGGTGCGCGAAAGGGCCGCGTCGACCCCGTCGAGACGGCAGATGGCATCTCGCGTCCCTGCCGCCGGAGCGTGCCGCCGGTTCGGACCGGGCAACCTCCTCCCCCAACGACCGGGGCCGGCCGCCCCTCGAAGGCGACCGGCCCCGCTCGCGCGCGGTGCGTGCCTGTGCGCTAGGGGAGCATCACGAACTCCAGAGCCGCCGACCCGTTGGCGTTCTTGGGGGCGGGCGGATCGCGATACCAGCCCTGAGCGCCCACGACTTGGCCGGCGATGGATGGATTGCCGAGCAGGCCGGGGTTGGAGGACATGAAGTTGAGCCAGTCGATCGAGAGCGTGCCGTTGCAAACGCCGGGCGTGCCGCCGGTGTCCTGTTGCAGGGTGCGCGAGGTCGGCGCCTTGATGCACAGGAAGCTCGTGCTGCCCGCGGCCCACGGCGTGGCCTTGCGGCCGCTCGAGCCGTAGAAGAACAGGCCCTGCGCCTGACCGGGGACGGACGCGACGGAAATGGTGAAGCCCGAGCTCGCCGTGATGATCGGCGTGCCGACTGCGCTGATCGTGGCCACGCAACCGCCGCTCGAGGTGCCCGCCGTGCAGTAGACGATCGGCCCGTAGGGGAGGCACGTCTCGTAGCGCGCGAAGCAGGCGGATACGTTGCCGTCGGCTTGCACGAAGGCGCCGCCCACGGCGAGTTGGTTGTTCGGCAGCACGGCGAGACCGATGACCGGGCCGTCCACTCCGCTCCCCAACGCAGACCACGCGCTGCCGTTCCAGCGTGCGATGCCCAAGAAGTCACCTGAGACGACGTCGCCGTCGGGCAGCACGGCGACGGCCATGACCGTGATGAGACTGCCGCTCCCCAGCGCCGACCACGCGCTGCCATTCCAGCGTGCGATGTTGCTTGCGCCGACGCCGCCAGCGGTTGTGAAGCTGCCACCCGCGACGAGGTCGCCGTTGGGCGCCATGGCGAGGGAGGTGACGAAGCCCGGGTCGGTTCCCAGCGTCACTCCGCTCCCCAGCGCCGACCAAGTGCTGCCATTCCAGCTCGCGATGCTGTTCGCCGTGACGCCGCCGGCGGTCGTGAAGGCGCCACCCGCGACGAGGGTACCGTTAGGCAGCACGGCGAGGGTGTAGACCAAGTCGTCGGTTCCGCTCCCCAGCGCCGACCACGAACTGCCATTCCAACGCGCGATTCTGCTCACGCTGACTCCACCGGCGGTCGTGAAATCACCACCGGCCACGAGGTCGCCGTTGGGCATCACCGCGAGGGCGGCGACGCCGGCGTTCATTCCGCTCCCCAGCGGCGACCACGCGCTGCCATTCCAACGCGCGATGCGGTTCGCGCTGACCCCGCCGGCGTTGAGGAAGGTGCCACCCGCAACGATGTCGCCGTTGGGCATCACGGCGACGGCGTTGATGTTGTCGTCTGTTCCGCTCCCCAGTGCGGACCACGCAATGCCATTCCAGCGCGCGATGTGGTTCGCGATGGTCGCGCCGGCGGTCGTGAAGTAGCCAGCGGCGATGAGGTCGCCGTTGGGCAGCTTGGCGAAGCGGGCGACGACATTGTCGAAGCCGGTCGCTAGCGCCGACCAGGTGCTGCCATTCCAACGCGAAAGGCCGACCGCGCCGGCCCCGCCCGCGGAGTGGAATTCACCACCTGCGATGAGGTCGCCGTTGGGAAGCGCGGCGAGGGCGGCGACGGAGGCGTCCATCCCGCTCCCCAGCGTCGACCACGCGCTGCCATTCCAGCGCGCGATGTAGTTCGCGCTACCCCCGCCCGCTGCCTCGAAGAAGCCACCCGCGAGGAGGGTGCCGCTTGGCAGCACCATCAAGTCACTGACGCCGCTGTCCATCCCGCTCCCCAGCGTCGACCACGAGCTGCCATTCCATTTGGCGATGTGGCTTGCGTTGGTGCCACCGGCCATCGTGAACGCGCCACCCGCGACGAGGTCGCCATTGGGCAGCACGGCGAGGGCATCGACGACGCCGTTGATCCCGCTTCCCGGCTGCGACCACGCGCTGCCATTCCAGCGCGCGATGTTGCTCGCGGTGACGCCGCCCGCGGTCGTGAAGAAACCGCCCGCGGCGAGGTCCCCGTTTTGCAACACGGCGAGGGAGTAGACGATGCCGTTGGTCCCGGTCCCCAGCGCCGACCACGCAGTGCCGTTCCAGCGCGCGATGCCGTTCGCGCTGATGCCGCCCGCGTTCGTGAAATGACCACCGGCGACGAGCGTGCCGTTGTTGAGCACGGCGAGGGTCCTGACGATGTCATTCATCCCGGTTCCGAACGCCGACCACGCGCTGCCGTTCCAGCGTGCGATGCGGTTCGCGCTGACGCCGCCGGCGGTCGAGAAATCACCACCGGCCACGAGGTCGCCGTTGGGCAACACAGCGAGAGCGAAGACTTCGCTGTCCATTCCGCTTCCCAGCGCCGACCACGCGCCGGTGCTGGGGTCGAACGTTGCGATGTTCGCCGCCATGGTCGTGCCAGCGAGTCCGAAACTCCCTCCCACGACCAATTTCGCTCCCAGCGGGCCGCTGCCATCCGGATCCCACATTTTGAGGGCCCAGACTGGACCGCTCGTACCCGGAGTACCCTCGCCCGGCAACCACCGTGGGGTGCATTGGGCGGCGGCTGTTCGAGGCGTGCAGAGGCCCGCGCACAGCGCGAGCGCGAAAGTGACCAAGGTCGAAAGCACGGAGTGGATGCTGAACATGGATGGATCTCTCAGGGTGTGAACAAGTGGGTGATACGTCAGACCATCGTCGGCGTTCTTAGAAAGTCGTATAGTGATGCCGTCCCGAGGGGCCGCACACATTCGTAGCAGTGCGGGAAACAAGTCCGTACTTCGGGCCTAGTGCAGGGGAAGGGCGAGTCAATCAGTTGCTGATTTGTGCCTCGGTCCATTCGGAGGCGATGGCGCTGTGGAGGCTCGCCGCGCGGACGTTACGTGAGGGACGGCCGACGCATGGGCCGACCGCTTCGACCTCGAGGTGTCCGTGATTTGGATGCCGCGCCCCTTGCGTTGAATTGAGTCTGCGATTGGGACGGAGCGGCGCGCTCCGATAGCGTCTCACCTTGTGGTGTAAGTGCGGAGCCGGCTTGAAGGCCGGCCCCGCGCACGCGCGAACGCTCGCTTCGAAGAAAGCGGGGCCGGCCGCCCCTCGAAGGCGACCGGCCCCGCTCGCGCGCGGTGCGAGTCTACGCGCTAGGGGAGCATCATGAACTCCAGGCCGGCCGAGAGGCTCGTCGACTTGACGGCGGCGGGGTCGCGGTACCAGGCCTGCGCGCTCACGGCTTGGCCGGCGGTGGTCGGGTTGCCGAGCAAGGTGGGGTGCGAGGCGACGAAGCTCAGCCAGTCGATGGAGAGCGTGCCGTCGCAGCCGCTCGTGCCGCCGGAACTCTGTTGTGAGGTGCGCGAGGTCGGAGACTTGACGCACAGATAGCTCGTGCTGCCGCTGGCCCACGGAGTGTCCTTGCGGCCGTTGGTGCCGTAGAAGAACAGGCCCTGCTTCTGACTGGGGACGGAAGCCACGGAGATGTTGAAGCCAGAGTTCGCAGCGATGCTCGGCGTGCCGAGCGCGCTGATGGCGGGGACGCATCCGCCGCTCGAAGTGCCCGCCGTGCAATAGACGATCGGCCCGTAGGGGATGCAGGTGGAGTAGCGGGCGAAGTAGGCGGATCTGTGGGAGCCGACCGTTTGAAAGTCGCCGCCGACGGCGAGCTGGTTGTTCGGCAGCGCGGCGAGGGCGCGGACTCGGTCGTTGGTGCCACTGCCCAGCGCGGACCACGTGCTGCCGTTCCAGCGTGCGACTCCAACCGCGTCGAAGCTGCTAGCGGAGTTGGCGTAGTTGGCAATGGTGAAGCCGCCACCCGCGACGAGGTCACCATTGGAAAGCACTGCGATGGAATAGACATCGCTGTCGAACCCGCCCCCCAACCCCGACCACGCACTTCCATTCCAGGTCGCGATCCTGTGCGCAGTGACGCCACCGGCGCTCGTGAAAAAGCCACCCGCGACGAGTTCGCCGCTCTGGAGAACGGCGAAAGCCTCGACGCTGTCGCTCATTCCGGTCCCCATATTCGACCAATAGCTGCCGTTCCAGAGCGCGACCCTGTATGCGGTGGCAAAGCCGGCGGTTGTGAACTCGCCACCCGCCACGATGTTGCCGTTCGGCAGCACGGCAACTGCGCTGACAGTGCTGTTCATGCCCAACCCCATCATTTGCCATGCGCTTCCATCCCACCGCTTGATGTAGCCCGCGTAGTAGCCAGACGCGATGAGTTCGCCGCTCGGCGTCGCGGCGAGGGCGAAGACCTTGCCGCCGGGTCCGCCTCCCAGCGTCGACCACGCGCTTCCATCCCAGCGCGCAACGCCGGACGAGAAATCGCCACCCGCCACGAGATCACCATTGGACAGGACGGCGAGGGCCAGAACTGCATTGTTCAGTCCGTTTCCGAGCGCCGACCACGCGCTCCCATTCCAGCGCGCGACGTAGTTAGCGGCGACCGAGCCGGCGGAAGTGAAGTAGCCGCCCGCGACGATATCACCGCTCGGTAGTACGGCGAAGGACGTGATAGTGCCGTTCATCCCAGACGACAGCGCTGACCACGCGCTGCCATTCCAACGCGCGATCGAATCCGCTGGGACTCTCAGGGCCTGACCAGCGAGCTTGAACGCGCCACCCGCGACGAGGTCACCGTCGGGCAGGACGGCGAGAGCGTGCACCGAGGCCGAGGTCGGGGAAGAAACTGGGCCGTACACGCCGCCGTCGAGGGCGTACCACGAGTTGAAGATCCCCCAGCGAGCGATGCTGTTCGCGGTGACGCCGCCGGCGCTCGTGAAGTCGCCAGCCGCGACGAGTTGGCCGCTCGGCAGCACGGT
>VGZD01000021.1 GCA_016872715.1 Planctomycetota bacterium | reverse complement strand
GAGCCTCGCGCGCGCAGGCCACGGGCATGCGGCGCTCGAGCGGGCCCTGCGCGCACCCGCGACCGAGCCCGAGCTCGCGCGAGCGGCGGCGCGGATCTTCATGGAGTTTCCCGCGCTGGCGACGGACGAGTCGCGCGCGGCGTTGCTCGAGTGCGTTCGCCAGGGCGACGAGCGGGCCAAGCTGCTCGCGGCAGCGGCGCTCGGCGAGTGCGCGACGCCGGAGTTTGCCGGTACGGCGATGGGCGCGCTCGTCGCGGCGCTCGGAGAGCTCGACAACGCTTGGGCGCGCTCGCTCGCGGTGCGCTGGATCGGACGCGATTGCGCGAGCTTCGCCGCGGCCGCCTTGGACGAGCCGGATCCCAAGGCGCTCGAGATGCTCGCGCTCGCCATCCCGACCGCCGTGGCGCGCGACAGCACGCAGGTGGCGTCGCTGCTCGCCGCGGCCGCGGACGGCGGCGCGCCCGAGACGAGGCTGGCGGTGCTCGACGGGCTTGCGCGCGGCGCGAAGACGCTCGGCGAGCGCGAGCATGGGAACGCGAGCGCGGCCCTGCGCCGCTTGCTCACAGACGACGACGAGCGCATCGCGTCGGCAGCCCTGCGCCTTCTGGCGACGTGGAAGCTCGATCCGCGCGGCATGGGCGAGATCGACGCGGCGTGGACGCGGCTCGTGCAGCGCGTCTCGGACGAGCACGCTCCGTTCGAGGCGCGCGTCGCAGCTCTGCAGTTGGCGATGGGGTTCGACGCCACGCGCGCGACGTGTCTCGCGCACGCCGCGCGGTTTCTCGAGCCCGCTCGTGCGCCGCGCGAGCAGCGTGCGGTGCTCGAAGCGCTCGCGACGAGCGACGATGTGGCGGCCGCGGCGTTGATCGCGGATTGCTACAGCAACCTGTCGAGCGAGGCACGCGAGCTGGCCTTCGAGCGCCTGCTCGCGCGCGCGAGCTGGGCCCACGCGCTGCTCGAGCGCGTCGAGTCTCTCGCCGTCGTCCCCGCCGAGCTCGGACCGCAGAAGGTCCACCGCCTGCGCACGCACCCCGACGCGACCGTGTCGCAGCGCGCGATGAAGGCCTTCGAGCGACTCGCCGGCGCGAGCAACGCGGGCATCGACGCCCTCATCGCGCTGCTCCTGCCCGAGGTCGATCGACCCGGAGGAGATCGAGTGCGCGGCAAGGAAGTGTTCGAGAAAAACTGCGCCAACTGCCACACGGCCTTCGGGAGTGGCGGCAAGGTGGGGCCTGAGCTCACGGGGATCGGCGCGCATGGCGCGGGCGATCTCTTGCCGATCCTGCTCGACCCCAACCGCGCGGTCGAAGCGGCCTATGCGGAGTGGATCGTCACCACCATCGACGAGCGCAACTTCTCGGGCGTGCTCGTGCGCGACACCGAGGACGGGGTCGTGCTGCGCTCGACGTCCGGCGACCAGAGCATCGCGCGCGAGGAATTGGTCTCGATTCGCAACACCGGTCGCTCGCCGATGCCGACGGGCCTCGAGTCGATCGGCGCCGAGGGTCTGCGCGACGTGATCGCGTACCTCGCGGGCGACTTCGCGCACTGGCGCGTGCTCGACCTCGCGCCGGTCGCGAGCTCGAACTCGCTGCGCGGCATGTACGACACCGTGCGCGATGCGAACCCGCTGATTCCAGCGCGTTTTGGCGTCACGGCGTTCGACGGCGTGCCGTTCGAGCTGCTCGACCCAGCGCGCACGAGCTCGGGCAGCAACGTGCTCGTGCTCAAGGGCGGACTCGTGCCGGATTGGGAATCGAAGGTGGCGAGGCCCCAGCGCGTCGAGTTGAAGGTCAACGCTCTCGTGCAACGCGTACACGTGCTCGGCGGCATCGCGGGCTGGGGCTATCCGTTCATCAAGGACCACAAGCCGATCGTGAAGTGGACCTGGCGCTTCGCCGATGGCACGAGCGAGGAGCATGTGCTGAGGAACGGCGTCGAGTTCGCCGATTGGATCGGTCACATCGACGTGCCGGGCTCGGAGCATGTCGACGGCGCGCTCGGCCCGGGCAGCTGGGGTCAGGTGCGGCGATTCGCCGTGGAGCTCGCGACCCCGCGCGCCGTCGATCGCATCGTGCTCGAGAGCTACGACAACGAGCTCGCGCCGACGTTCCTCGCGCTGACCGCGGAGCTGCCGGGCGCGCCGCAGCGAACGGTGGCCGTGCCCAGTGCCGTGGATGCGCTCATCTTCGGCGGCGGTTCGAGCCACGACTTCGCACGCTGGTTCGAGGCGTTCGACTTGGAGCTCCTGCGCGCGGGCGGCTTCGAGAGCGTGCGCTACACGGCCTCGCTCAACGAGACGCTGCGCGGCCTCGAGCTCGCCAAGGCGCTCGTCCTGTGCACGAACCAGTCGGTCGACGGACCGGAGTTCCGCGCCGCTCTCGCGAGCCACGTGGAGCGCGGCGGCGGCCTGCTGCTCCTGCATCCTTCGACGTGGTTCAACTGGCCCGAGTGGAGGGACTACAACGCGCGCTTGGTGGGCGGCGGATCGCGCAGTCACGAGGCGCTCGGGGAGTTCGAGGTGCGCGTGATCGACGCGTCTCATCCGCTGACGCAGGGCGTGCCCGCGACCTTCCGCATCACCGACGAGCTCTACCGCATCGAGCGCGCCGCGAGTGACGCGCCGGTGAAGGTGCTCGCGATCGGCACGTCGCTCGTCTCGGGCGACGAATTCCCCGTGCTGTGGACGGTCGAGCGCGCCGACGGCCGCACGGTCGCGTGTACGCTGGGCCACGACGGTCGCGCCCACGAGCACCCGGCTTTCGGGCGCATCTACCAGAACGCTCTCGCTTGGATTCTCGAACGATGAACAAGGTCTCCCACGACAACACCCGCAAGGGCATCCTCGCGCGTTTCCGCGCCCAGATCGCGCGCGGCGAGCCGATCATCGGCGGCGGCGCCGGCACCGGCCTCTCCGCCAAGAGCGAGGAAGCGGGCGGCATCGACCTGCTCATCGTCTACAACTCGGGCCGCTATCGCATGGCGGGGCGCGGCTCGACGGCGGGGCTGATGCCCTACGGCAACGCCAACCAGATCGTGAAGGAAATGGCGTACGAAGTGCTGCCGGTCGTCAAGCACACGCCGGTGCTCGCGGGCGTGTGCGGCACCGACCCGTTCATGATGCCCAAGCTGTTCTTGCGCGAGCTGCGCGAGCTCGGCTACGCGGGGATCCAGAACTTCCCCACGGTCGGACTGATCGAAGGCGAGCTGCGCGCGACGCTCGAAGAGACGGGCATGGGCTACGGGCTCGAGGTCGACTGCGTGCGCCTCGCGCACGAGATGGACATGCTCACCACGCCCTACGCGTTCCACCCGCAGGAAGCGATCGACATGACGGCCGCGGGCGCCGACATCGTGGTCGCGCACATGGGTTGCACCAGCGGCGGCACGATTGGCGCCAAGTCGGTGAAAACGCTCGAACGTTGCGTCGGCCTCATCCAAGACATCGTCGCCGCGGCCAAGCGCACGCGGCGCGACGTGATTTGTCTGTGCCACGGCGGCCCCGTCGCCATGCCCGACGACGCGCAGTACATCATCGATCGCGTCGAGGGCATCGACGGCTTCTACGGCGCGAGCTCGACCGAGCGCTTGCCGACGGAAATCGCGATCAAGGCGCAGATCGAGTCGTTCAAGGCGCTGCGCCTGCCCGTGCGCGTCGCACGCAAGGCCAAGCGCGGTCAGGGCTAGGCCGTCCCGCGCTGGCGGCGCTGGGGGGCGACGTGGATCGGCGGGCTCGTCGATGCGCGGCCGGACATCAAGGTCGCCCGCGTGGGGCAATTTCGGTGCGGGCCGATACCTCCCGCGCGGAGCGGGGTTGGGGACGGTCGGGCCCTCGTGCGGACGCACCACCGAACCGAGCCCCCGCGCACTCCCGAACCGAGCCCCCGCCCCATGCAACGTCAATTCGCCGCGCTCGTCCTCGCTCTCGCCGCCGCCGCTGCCCCCGCCGCCGTCGCCGCCGCCGCCGCCGTTCAGGGGGCGCAGTCCGCGCCCACCGTGGTCGGGTTTCGCGAAATCGACAGCAACGAGCCTGCGATGGCGGGTCTGCTCGACACCGCCGATCGCTTTGGCCGCGACTTCAACCCGCTGGGCGATCTGGACCTCGACGGAGTGACGGATCTCGTGGTCGGCGCGCGCTCCGATGACGACGGCGGCATCGACGCGGGAGCGGTCTACATTCTGTTCCTGCAGCCGAACGGCGCCGTGCGCTCCGTCGCGAAGATCTCCGCGACGAGTGGCGGTCTAGCCGCCGCGGGGATCACGCTGGGCGCTGGACAGTTCTTCGGTTACTCCGTGTCGCCGCTCGGCGACCTCGATGGCGACGGCGTGGAGGACATCGCGGTCGGCGCTCGACGATCGGGAGCACAGCTCGATGGCGGCGGCATCTTCGTGCTGTTCCTTCGGCGCGACGGCAGCGTCAGGGCGGCCCAGCGCATCGATCGCAATGTGGGCAACCTCGGCTACGCCCTCGCGAACACGGACTTCTTCGGGGAGGCGTCGAGCTTTCTCGGCGTGCTCGGCGGCGTGCCGACGCTCGCGGTGTCCGATGCGAACAACGACGACGGGGGCGTGGATCGCGGCGCGATCTACCTGTTGCGTCTCGCGTCGAACGGGATGTGTCTGGCGGGACAGAACGTCAAGATCAGCTCGACGTCCGGCGGATTTGGAGCGGGGCTCGTCGACAACGATCAGTTCGGAGGTCGCGACATCGTTCCGCTCGGCGATCTCGATGGGGACGGCATGCTCGACTTGGCGGTGGGAGCATTTCAGTCGGATGGCGAGCGTGGCGCGGTGTGGATCCTGCGCATGAATCCGAATCTGACGGTGAAGGCCAAGCAGAAGATCGGGCACGGGATCGGCGGGCTGCAGTTGCAGCTCGCGACCGTCGATCACTTCGGGCACGCCGTGGCGGCGCCCGGCGATCTCGATGGCGACGGTGTGCCCGACTTGATCACGTCCGCCAACCAGCGCGACGAAGGCGGGCTCAACGTAGGCGAGCTCTACTTCCTGCTGCTCAACTCCGATGGCACGGTGCGCAGCGAAGCGCGGCTCGGGGCGACGACCGGCGGTCTGCCGTTTTCTTCGCTGCCGATTTCGGGTCGTTTCGGGCGTACGTTGGCCGTGGTGGGCGATCTCGCCAACGACGGGACGCTGTGCCTCGCCTCGGGCGGCGGCGCTGGAGAGACCGGCACCGTGTACTTGTTGTTCTTCGCGCGCACGAGCGAAGCGGTGCTGACCGATCCGCGTCGGATCACGGGCAACGTGCTGTGGCTCGACGGCAACGATGTCGATGGCGACCTCGTCGCCGGCGGCAATTGGATGGGCGGACAGACGTGGGTCGACAAGTCGAGCGCGGGGCTCGGCGATGCGAGTCAGGCGAGCGCCGCCGCGCGCCCCGCGCTTGCAGCGGTCGGTGCCAGCGCACTCACGCTCGTCCATTTCGACGGGGACGACTTCCTCGACCTCGCGGCACCGAGCTTCGACATGCTGCGCAACAGCCCCGGCGCGAGCGTGTTCGCCGTGGCGCGTCCGACGCAGCCGAGCGCCCAGCAGGCGTTCCGCGTGTTCATGGCCTCCACCGGAACCAACTCGGCCGCGACGCGGGTCGGCTTCAACTTCTTCGACGGCTTTGGAACCGGACTTGGCGGGACGGGCGATGCGGGACTCGCGGGTCGGCGACTCGATACGGACGCCTACCAACGCATCAACGGCGGCGGCGCGAGCTTGGGAGCGCTGGCCCAATGGACCGGCGAGTTCGACTTCTTCCACGCGCGGCTGGGCCTGCGTTGCGATGGCCAGCCCGTGACGGCTGTGACGGGCTTTCAGACACCGGGGCAGACCTCGGACTCAGCGAGCCTCAACATCCGCATCGGTGCCGACGCTTCGCTCAACGACCTGCGCGGCTTCTTCAGCGGCGATCTCGCAGAGCTGATCGTCTACGACCGCTTGCTCCTGCCTTCCGAGCGCACGTTGGTCGAACGTTATCTCGCTCGCAAGTGGAGCGTGATCACGCCACAGCAGTTCTGTCTGCCCACGCGGGCCACGTCGCAGGGCTGCGTTCCGCGAATCTCGTTGGCTTCGAGCCCGTCGGTTGGGCACGCCACTCAGAGTCTGCTCGCCGTCGCCGGCGTGGACGCGCTGCGCAGCGGCCTGTTGTTCTACGGCGTGAGCGGGCCCGCCCAGCAGAGCTTGTGCGGCGGTGCCGCCAACTTCCTGTGTGTGGCAGGTCCTCGGCAGCGCATGACGACCGTCAACACAGGCGGCACGGCGGGGACCTGCGAGGGTTCGATCGTGAGTGATTGGAGCGCGTACCAGCTCGCCCACCCCGCTGCGCTCGGCAACCCGTGGCTCGCGGGGGAGACCGTGGACGTTCAGGGCTGGTTCCGAGATCCGGCGGCCTGTGGCGGCGCCTCGCTCACGGAGGCACTGCGTTTCGTCTACCGCTGAGCGTACGCCGACGTTCGTGCGGGGGGGTGCTGCCCCGCGGGCGCACAGTAGGGCAAGATACGGGCACCGCCGACGGAACTCCGCATCCGTCGCAGGGTTCCATTCGGAGTCGCCATGCTCAACACGCCGTTCCTGCTCGCGTTGCTCTCGCTCGCCGTTCCCGCACCGACCGTGGCGCCGCAGGCTGAGCCCAAGCGCGAAAATGCTTCCGCGGACGATGCTTCGGCGGACGTCGAACGCATCTGGAACGCGCGCAACGTCGAGCATCTCTACAACCGCGCCGGTTTCGGCGCGCGCCCGGCCGAGGTCGAGTACGCGCAGCGCCAGCGACCCGTCGCCTTCGTGAAACAGCTGCTCGAGGGCTTCGCGCCCACGAGCGACCCGCTCTTCATCGACATTCCGGCCATGCCCGCGCGGCGCGACTTCGCGGACCGCGACGAATTCGAGAAGGAGCAGAATCGCTTCCGAGCGGAGGAACGCCGCGTGCTGACGAGCTTCGCGGGCTGGTGGTTCGATCAGATGGTCGAAGCCAAGCACCCGCTGCAGGAGCGCATGGTGATCTTCTGGCACGGCTATTTCACGAGCTCGACTCGCGACGTGAAGCGCACGGCCGCGATGATCGCGCAAAACGAGCTGTTCCGACGCCACGCGCTCGGGAACTTCTCGGAACTCGTGCACGCGATCGTGCGCGATCCGGCGATGCTCGAGTACCTCGACAACAACGAAAACCGCAGGGATCGCCCCAACGAGAACCTCGCGCGCGAGCTGATGGAGCTCTTCACGCTCGGCGAGGGCAACTACACCGAGGCCGATATCAAGGAAGGCGCCCGAGCGCTGACGGGTTGGCGCACCACCGACGACAAGACCGGCAGCTACTTCCAGCCGCGCAACCACGACGCGGGCGTCAAGACGATCCTCGGCCAGACCGCGCGCTTCGATGCCGCTGGCTTCGTCGACCTGCTGCTGGCGCAACCCGCGTGCTCGCGCTGGGTCGCGCGCAAGTTGATCGTGCACTTCGAGGGCGTCGAGCCCGACGAGGCGCGGCTGGCGGAATACGCCAGCTTCCTCGTGGACAAGCGCTGGGAGATCAAGCCCCTGCTCACCAAGCTGTTCCTCGACCCGCGCTTCTATCGCGACGCCGTGCGCGCCGAGCGCATCAGCTCGCCGGTCGAGTACCTCGTCGGCGCCACGCGGCGGCTCGGCATCTCGGTGCCGCCGCAGATCCTGTGGCTCGGCGCAGGCCAGCTCGGCCAGCGCCTGTTCGACCCGCCGTCGGTCAAGGGCTGGGAAGGCGGCGAGGCGTGGATCACGACGTCCACGCTGCTCGGCCGCGGCAACATGGCCGGGATGCTGATCGGTGTCGTGAAGCTCGAGGACGTGCTGCGCGAGGACCCGCTCGAGGTCGAGCCGGAAGGTGAGATGATGGGCGGGGACATGCAGGAGGGCGGCGAAATGACGGACGACCCGCCGTCCGACGCGCGTGCGAGGGACGCGAAGAGAGCCGGCAAGCGCAAGGTGGATCTCGGGGCCGAGATGAGCGGCTTGCAGCGCCTGACGAGCGCGATGTACTTCCCGCGCATCAATCTCACGGCGCGCATGCAGCGCGCCAAGGTCGCGGGCGACATGCAGATCGTCGACACGCTGGCGGACGAGCTGCTGCCGGTGCCGCTGAGCGAGCCGAGCCGTGCCGCGCTGCTCGCGTTCCTGCGCGCCGAGCGCGGCGCGCTGTCCCTCGAAGATGGGCGCCTGCTCACCGCGGGCGTGAAGAGCGAAGACGTGCTTCGTCGTCTCGCGCACCTGATCCTCTCGCTGCCCGAAGCGCAGCTCGGCTGAACGGAGCCACCCACATGCAGCGCTCCCAACTCGATCGTCGCACCCTGCTCGCGGCCGCCGGTCTCGCTGGCGTGACGGTGCTGTGCACCCGCGCGCACGGCTCGGTGAAGCTCTCTCCCGCGCTCGCGGCGCCAGGCGAGGCCCGCACGCTCGTCCTGCTGCAGCTCTCCGGCGGCAACGACGGCCTCGACACGGTTGTGCCCTTCGGCGACGACGCGTACCGCCGCGCGCGCCCGACGCTGGGCCTGCGACAGAGCGAGATCCTCGCGCTCGACGACTACCGCGGCTTTCACGGCGCCCTCGTGCAGGTGCGCAAGCACTACGACGCGGGCCGCGTCGCGCTGGTCGAGGGCGTGGGCTATCCCGAGCCGATCCGTTCGCACTTCCGCTCCTACGATGTGTGGCACACGGCCGACATCCGCGGTCGCGACGCGGGCGATGGCTGGGTCGGTCGCTTGTGCGACGCCGCGTTCCCAGACCAGCAGAACCCCAACCTCGTCGTGCACATCGGCGGCAATGTGCCCTATGCGCTGCACTCGACGAGCCATCCTCCGGCGAGCTTCGTCAATCCACGCGCCTATCGCTGGGCCGGTGGCGAGTCCGAGACGGAGGCCTACGAGCAGGCCGGCGGCATGCAGCCCGAGCGCGACGAGAAGCAGCCGAAGAAGCGCGCGGGCGAGTCGAGCCTCGACTTCTTGCGGCGCGTGCTCGCCGACGGGCAATCCTCGTCCGAGCAAGTGCGCCGCGCCGTGGCCGCGTATCGCACTCCGATCGCGTATCCGGCCAACGATGCACTCGCGCAGTCGCTCGCGGACGTCGCGGCGCTCGTGAACGGCGGCATCGGCTCGCGCGTGATCTCCGTCGAGATGGGTGGCTTCGACACGCACACCGACGAGCGCAACCGGCACGATCAACTGATGCGCGCGCTCGACGCCGCGCTCGGGCCCTTCCTCGACGATCTCGGCCGCAGCGCGGCCGGACGCAACACCCTCGTGTTGATGTTCTCCGAGTTCGGGCGACGCGTGGCCGAGAACGGCGCGCGCGGCACCGACCACGGCGTCGCCGGTCCGATGTTCGCCTTCGGGCACGGAATCAAGGGCGGCCGGTATGGCGTGCATCCCTCGCTCGAGAAGCTCGACGACGGCGATCTCGTGCACACGACCGACTTCCGCTCCGTCTACGCGACGGCGATCGAGCGCTGCTTCGACCTCAAGTCCGAAAAAGTCCTCGGCGCCAAGTACCCGCTGATCGCCTTCGCCTGAGCGCGCGGCGGCTGGTAGCGTGTGCCCGCCGCGCTCCGAGCGGTGAAACCACAACGAGTGCCCCATGAGCGAAGCGAACACTCCGGCGGTCGGCTCCATTGGCTGGAAGGACCTGACCGTCGACGACGCCGCGCGCGTGCGCGACTTCTACATGGCCGTCGCCGGCTGGACGGCGCAACCGATCGACATGGGGGGCTACGAGGACTACGTGATGCTGCCCCCAGGCGGCGGCGAGCCCGTGGGCGGCATCTGCCATCGGCGCGGCGCGAACGGCGACCTTCCGAGTCAGTGGCTGCTCTACATCGTCGTAGCCGACCTCGCGAGCGCGCTCGAGCGAGTCGTGCAGCGCGGCGGCAAGGTGCTCACCACGCCCCGCTCCGCGGGTGGCGGCCGGTTCGCCGTGATCGCGGATCCGAGCGGAGCCGTCAGCGGCCTGTACCAGTCTGGTGCTTGACGCGCGGCGGTCCGCGTCGAGCCCTCGGGGATCGCGCGCCTTCAGCCTGCCTTGAGCAGCGAGTGCAGGCGCAGGAGTGCCGCGCGGTCGGGCTCGAGCTCCAGCACGGGATAGGCGTCGGTGAAGCTCGACCAGCGCGAGGCCGCCCAGCGCCGCGACAGACGCAGGTCGTGGCGGTCGGGCGGCGTGCGGAAGCCGTAGGTCCACTCGATCACTTCCTCGTCGCCGATCACCCAGCGACCGGGCAGGTGCAGGTCGACCAAGTCCGCGGGCCGCGAGATGCCGATGTCGTCGAGCACCTCGCGCAGGATGGCGGTCTCGAGCTTTTCTCCGAAGCCGATCGGCCCTTGGATCGGGCCCCAACAGCTCTCCGACGCCGCGCCGCGCAACAGCAGGTAGTCGGGCTGCTCGCCGCGCAGGCGGTAGACGAAGATCTTGATGCGGTGCACCAGCTCGGTCATGGTCGGGGGGCGACGGTTGGGAGCCGAGGTCGGTCGAGGAGGGAACGCGCCGCGGGGAGCGGTCCCCCGAGACGTTCCTTGGGATCGACCGTCGGGGGTCGCGACTGGAATGGGAGTTCCTGAGGAACGCGGTGCGTCGCGCGGCTGGCCCGCGCGGCCGGTCGCCGACATGGAAAGTCCTGCGCGGGTCGCGCAGCGGCTCGAGGGGCTCGTCGACTGGGAGCGCCGCAGGCGTGCCGCGATGCGCGTCTCGACGGATCCGGCGCGGGCACTGCTCGCGCGCCTAGGCGAACCGCAGGCGGGGCTGCGGGTGGTGCACGTCACGGGCAGCAAGGGCAAGGGCAGCACCGCGGCGCTCGTGGCCGCCGGGCTGCGGTGCGCCGGGCTGCGCGTCGGCCGCTACGCGTCGCCGCACGTCGAGCGCCTGAACGAGCGCGTCGTGATCGACGGAGCCGAGATCTCGGACGAGCTGCTCTACGCCGCTCTCGGTCACTCGCTCGATGCGCGCGAAGCGCTCGTCGCCGAGCGACCCGAGGTCGATCCCACGTGGTTCGACGTGATGACCGCGGCTGCGCTGCTGTGCTTTCGCTGGGAGGGCGTCGAGTGGATCGTGGCCGAGGTCGGACTCGGCGGGCGCCTCGACTCGACCAACGTGCTCGACGGCGAGGTGTGCGTGATCACCAACATCGAGCTCGAGCACACCGCGGTCCTCGGCGACACGCACGCCGCGATCGCCGCCGAGAAGGCGGGGATCGTGAAGCGTGGCGCCACGCTGGTCAGCGGAGTGCCGAGCGGCAGCGAGGCGGACCGCGCGATCAGCGCGCGCGCGGTGGAGCTGCGCGTGCCGGTCGTTCGTCCGCTCGAGGACCCCGGTCGCAGCGAGGTCGATACGGTCGCCGGCCGCAACCTGTGCGTCGCCCGCGCGGTGCTCGCCGCACTCGGTCAGCGCGGAGTGGCGGCGCGGGACGGCGCGCGCCTGGGCGCGGGGCACCTCGATGCTCGCACGGCGGCCGCCGCGGGCCTGCCGGGGCGTCAGGAGCGCTTCTCGGTGGGGGACGTCGCGGTCGTGCTCGACGGCGCCCACACCCCCGCCAGCGTGGCGGCGGCGCTGGCGGATCTCGGGCGCGACCCTGCCCTGCGGGCGCGGCCCGTGGTCGTGCTCGGTCTCGCCCGTGACAAGGACATGGCCGGGATCCTCAAGCATCTCGCGCCCCGGTCCGAAAAACTCGTCAGCACGTCCGTGGGAACCGACCTGCACCGCACCGCCGCGGAGATCGCGGAGGCGGCGCTTGCAGCCGGTGCGGTGGTCGAGTTGGCCACCCCTCCACGAGCGGCGCTCGAGCTGGCCTTGGACCGCGCCCGCGCCAGCGGCGCGTGGGTCCTCGTCATCGGCTCGCTGTACCTCGCAGGAGCCCTACGACCCGACCTCAGGCAGACGCGACCGTGACCACCACGACCATCGTCTCGGATCTCTTCCTCACGGACTCGTTCCTGATCAAGGGTGAGGTCGAGCGCAAGCATGCCCGTCTCTCGCAGGTGCTCGACGAGCACCGCAAGTTCTTCATCAAGGTGCGCAACGCCACGCTCGTGGACCTCAACACGTGCGACCGCATCCAGACGCCGCTCCTGCACGTCAACACCGACGAGATCCTCGTCGCGCACGAGTTCCTCGATCAGGCCGGTGACGCCCAGCTCGCCGCGCTCCATCGCGACCACAAGCTCGTCAAGGTGCGCGCGTTCTTCACCGGCCATCTCAACGTCGAGGTCGGCGGAGAGTGCCGACCCGGCGCCTATGAGGCCGACGACCGCATGACGCGGCGCTTCTTCGTGATGCGCAACCCGCAGGTGCGCGGGTTCAACGCCAAGGAGGACTCGGACCTCCAACTGCTCTTCAAGCTGCCCTATGTGATCGTCAACAAGGCGCGGCTCTCGTACGTCTACGACTTCAACGAATAGAGCGTTTCAGGCCTCCTTGCGGCACAATCGGAGGGCGATGTCGTCCTCCGAACGTTTTCGCGCGCTGCACTGGGTCGTCGTGCTCGCTTCGGCCGCGTGTCTCGCCGCCCTCGTCGCGATGCGCTTGGTGCTCACGCCCGATCCCGACGGCTACGGCACGCACGAGCAGCTCGGGCTCTTGCCGTGCAGCGCGCCGCGCTGGTTTGGGATTCCCTGTCCCGGTTGCGGCGTGACCACTTCGGTCACGTGGTTCGTGCAAGGAGCGCCGCTGCGCTCGCTCAGCGTGCAGCCGCTCGGCTTCTCGCTGGCTCTCGCCGGCTCGCTCGCGCTGCCGCTCGCGCTGTTTGCCACCGTGCGTGGAGTCGACCTCGGCGAGCGGCTCGTCCAAGTTCCATGGCGCCGACTCGCGCTGCCCGCGCTCGCCTTCATCGCGCTGTGTTGGCTCTACAAGATCCTCGCGCTGGCGTAGGTCACTCGTCGGCGTCGAGCGGAGCATCTTCATCGTCGCCGGTGGGGCGCACGATGCGCAGCTCGTCGAGCAGCTCGATGTAGCTCGCGAAGCGCGAGGCGGCGATGTCGCCGCGTTCGAGAGCGTCGAACACGGCGCAGCCGGGCTCGTGGTCGTGCGAGCAGTCGGGGAAGCGGCAAGCGCCTTGGTGGCGCGCGAACTCGGGGAACATTCCGCGCAGCGCGGCGGCGTCGGCCTTGTGCAGGCGGAAGGTCCGAATGCCCGGCGTGTCGGCGACCCAGCCGCCGAAATCGAGGCGGTGCAGTTGCGAGAAGGACGTCGTGTGCCTGCCGCCGTCCCAGAACTTGCTGATCTTGCCGACTTTGAGCTTCAACCCGGGCTGCAGCATGTTGAGCAGGCTCGACTTGCCGACGCCGGAGGCCCCGTAGAGCGCCGTGACCTTGTCGCGCAACTTCGAGCGCAGCGCTTCGATGCCGGCGAGCGTCGTCACGCTCGTGCGCAGCACCTCGACGCCGATGTCCTCATAAGTGCGCGCGATCGACTCGGTGTTGCCCTCGCGATCGAGGTCGATCTTGTTGAGCACGAGAACCGAGGGCACGCCGTACCACAGCGCCGCGCCGAGAATGCGATCGGTGCGATTGGACGAGAACTTCGGCCGCTCGATCGAGGCGACGATGCACAGTTGATCGACGTTCGCGATCAGGACCTGCTCGCGCGGATCGTGGCTCGACGCCGTGCGCCCGAGGCGATTGCGGCGCGGCAGCACGAGGTCGAGGCTCGCGGGGACGCTGGCCGTATCGACGCGCACGAGATCGCCCACCGCGACGGGGTTCTTCTGCTCGGTGCGTTCCTCGAACAGCTTTCCGCGCGGGACGCAGCTCACGACGCGACCGTCGATTTCGACGTGGCACACCTTGGCGTCCGTGCGCACCACGCGTCCGGTCACTTGCGTCGCTTCACTCATGCAGGGCTGCTCATGCTAGAACATCCAGCGGCCATGACGCGCAGAGAAGTGCTTCGATCGACTTCGAATCCCTCGGTCGCTCTCGTTCGCAGCGCGCTCGCCGGACGCGAGAAAGGGCTGCTCGTGCTCGAGGGCGAGCGACTGATCGACGACGCGCTGCGCGCGGGCTGCGAATTCGAGCTGGCGTTGGTCGCCGAGAGCCGCGCGGAGCGCGCACGGGAACTCGAGCAACGCGGCATCGACGCGCGTGTCGCGGACGACGACCTGCTGGAACGGCTGAGTGCGCTCGCCACGAGCCAAGGCGTGATCGCACTCGCTCGCGCGCCGCGACCCGCGAGTTTCGCGGCCGTGCAGCTTGGCGCCGAGGCGCTCGTGCTCGTGGTCGCCGGTGTCGCGGACCCGGGCAACCTCGGCGCGCTCGCGCGCAGCGCCGAGGCGGCCGGTGCGGAGGCGCTCGTGCTCGTGCGCGGTGGCGCGAGCCCGTGGAACGCCAAGGCGCTGCGCGGTTCGATGGGCAGCCTGCTGCGGCTGCCGGTGATGGCGTTCGAAACCGCCGAGAGTGCCGCGCGCGAGCTCGGAGAGCACGGCTTCCGTCAGGTGCGCGCGGCGACGCGCGGTGGGGCCGCGCCCTCGGAATTCGATTGGACGGGACGCGTCGCGCTGTGGGTGGGCTCCGAGACCGGGGCGTCGCCAGAGGCGAGCGCGCGTTTCGAAGGCGTGACGATTCCGATGCGCGGAGGCGTCGAGTCGCTCAACGTCACCGTCGCGGCGTCGTTGCTCCTGTTCGCCGCGGGTCGCGCCGAGGATCCGCGCGCGTGAGCAGCGAGCTCTTCGACGCGCCCGAGCCGCAAGCGCCCGCGGAGTCGCGTTGCGTGGGACCGCTCGCCGAGCGCATGCGGCCGCGCACGCTCTTCGAAGTGGCGGGTCAAGCCCACCTGCTCGGACCCGACAAGCTGCTCGCTCGCCTGCTCGAAGGCGAGCTCACGCAGAGCCTGATCCTGTGGGGGCCACCGGGCGTCGGCAAGACGACGCTCGCGCGCCTGCTCGCCGCACGCTCGCTGCTGCGCTTCGTGCCCTTTTCCGCCGTGCTGTCCGGCATCAAGGAAGTGCGCGAGGTGATGGCGGAGTCCGCGGCGACCCGCCAACGCAGCGGCGTGCGCACGCTGCTCTTCGTCGACGAGATCCACCGCTTCAACAAGGCCCAGCAGGATGCGTTCCTGCCGTTCGTCGAAGCCGGAGACATCGTCTTGATCGGCGCGACGACGGAGAATCCGTCGTTCGAGCTCAATGGCGCGCTCCTCTCTCGCGCTCGCGTGCTCGTCTTGCAGCCGCTCGCTCCCGACGAGCTCGTCGCGCTGCTCGCGCGCGCTCTCGAGGACGGGCGCGGACTCGGCGGTCGCGTGCGCGCGAGTCGCGACCTTCTCACGCGCATCGCACACGCCTCCGATGGCGACGCGCGGCGCGCCCTGAACCTGCTCGAGACGGCGGCCGCGCTCGTGCGCGACGGCGGCGAGCTCGACGAGGCAACGTTGGCGCAGGCGCTGCAACGCAAGGCGCTCGCCTACGACAAGTCGGGCGAGGAGCACTACAACCTCGCGTCCGCGCTGCACAAGTCGATCCGCAACAGCGACGACAACGCCGCGACCTACTGGATCACGCGCATGCTCGAGGCCGGAGAGGACCGCGACTTCCTCGCGCGCCGCCTCATCCGCATCGCCGTGGAGGACATCGGACTCGCCGACCCATTCGCCCTGCGCATCGCGCTCGACGGAGCCGACGCGTGGAATCGCCTTGGCACGCCCGAGGGCGAGCTCGCGCTCGTGCAAGTGGCCGTCTACCTCGCTCGCGCGAAGAAGTCGAACGCGGTCTACAAGGCCTACGACGCGGCGCGCGAGGATGTGCAGCGAACCGCTGCAGAGCCCGTGCCGCTGCACCTGCGCAACGCGCCGACACGGCTCATGCGAGAAGCGGGCTACGGCGCGGGCTATCGCTACGCGCACGACGATCCCGCCGCCAAGGACGAGATGAAGTGCCTGCCGCCCTCCCTCGAGGACCGGCGCTACTTCACGAAGTAGGCCGGAGGTCGAACGCCACGAGGATCTCGTCCTCGTGGCACGGCGGGCCGAGCTTGGCCTGCAGCTCGATCACGAGCGGACCGATGTCGGCACCGATGCGTGCAAGGTCGGTCGGCAGCTCGCGCGCGAGATCCTTGTGCAGCACCACGTGCGTGACCCCGCGGCGCCGCAGCTCCTCGACATCGGCGACATGGACGAAGTTCGCAAACTCGAACCGGCTGTCATCCCAAGGCAGCTCGCCCCACGGCCGGGCTTCGCCTCGACGGTGCACGAAGCCAATGCTCGTGCGAACACCGTGGATGGCCTGATAGACGACGAAGGGCGAACGGTCCCACTGCAAGCTCCAGGGCGCCTCGACGAGGTGGAGTGGCTCGGTGGGGGCCTCGCTCCGCGCGCGCGCGAGCTTCTGATAGAAGCGCGAGAGCTTCGGCGGTCGAATCGTGTCGGTCATCCAGCGAACGCGCTCGGCCGTGTCGTACTGGTATTGAAGGAGCCCGTGGTGCATCCAGTCGTTGGGGGTTCGGAAGATCGCGCTCGGGCGATCGTGCAGGCGCAGCAGCGGTCCGAAGGCCGCCAGCGCGGCGCAGGCGGCGATCGAAGGCCAGTGGCGCGGCCAGCGAGGCGGAGCGAGCGACGCCAGCCAAGTGTCCAGCTCCGCCAGCCCGCACGCACAGAGCAGCAACACGATCCCCAAGCTCGGAATCACGTAGCGCACGGCCACGATCGGAATCTCGATCCCCGTCGGATTCGTCGCGACGAGCGCCGCGATCGAGGCCGAGAGTGCCACGAGCATCAGCCTCAAGAGGCGCGGACTCGATCGAGCGAGGCTCAGCGCGCCCACGAGCGACGCGGCGGCGAGCAGCGGAGCGAGCCAGTCCTTGCCCGAGCCCGCGAGCAAGCGCCACGCGGCGCCGATGTCGAGCGCGCCGACGTGTCCATGGCCCGAGCGCTCACGCAGCGTCTCGAAATCGAGCGCCGCGGGCGGTCCGAGCAGCAAAGCCAGCATCAGCGCCACGGCGAGCGCCTGAGGCCAGAGCAAGCGCGCACGTTCGGCGAGCGTCGCGCCCAGCCGAGTGTCGACGACAAGGAGCAGCAACGGGCCAGCGAGCACGAAGGGCAGGATGACGGGCTGGAACCACGGCGCGAGCCCGGTGCAGATCGCGGCGCCCCACGCCAGAGCGGGGCGTCGGTGTTGCGCGAAACGCTCGAGCAGGAACAGCGCGGCGAGCGCGAGCACGAACACCGTCGCATAGGGACGGGCGTAGCGCGAGAAGTACACGTGCAGCGGCGAGATGGCGAGCAAGGCCGCGAAGATCACGCAGCACTTGGTGCCGACGTGACGGTGCGCGAGCACCGGAAGCGCGATCAGCGCAGCGAGTCCACACGCGAGCGGAACCGCGCGCATGCCGAGCTCCGAGAGGCCGATCGTGCGCGCAAGCAGTCCGTCGAAGAGGGTCAAGGGGATGCTGTGGTCCGAGAGTCCAAAGCGCCAAGGCACCGCGGACACGGGATGCTCGAGCAGGAAATTGAGCGCGTGCCACTCGTCGTCGGCGATGATCTGCGTGCTCAGTTGCTCCAAGCGCAGCCACGCACCGGCGAAGGCGATGGCCAAGAGCGTCCACCACGGCACCGTCGATTCACGAGCGCGTTCGAGCGTCATGGGTGCCCAGTGGGTGCGACTCAGCTCGGCTTCCAAGCGAGCCCGAAGGACCATTCGACCTCGGCCGCCGCGGAGTGCTCGCCGCCCCGTGCGTCCGACGGCGCGAAGCGCAGCTCGTCCGCGCGAGGCGCGGCGAGGCACAGGGCGAGCGTGGGGGGGAACGTGGTTGCACAGAGGGTGCGCGGCATGGCGGCGAACTCCGTTCTTGGACCGAGATCCAGCCTAGCAACGCCGCGCCGCGTCAGCTCGCCGACGCGGCCTGTGTCAGTCGTCGCGCGAGGCCCGAGACGCGCGCGCTCGGCTCGGCGTTGTCGATCGCCATCGCGAGCGCGCGCTCGGAGCCCACCAGCACGAGCAGCTTCTTGGCGCGCGTCACCGCCGTGTACAGCAGGTTGCGCTGCAGCATCAGGAAGTGCTGGGAAACCAGCGGAATCACGACCACGTCGTACTCGCTGCCCTGCGAGCGGTGCACGGTGATCGCAAAAGCGCTCTGCAGGTCCGAGAGCCCGTCGGGCTCGTAGAGCACCTGCTTCTCGGGGAACTTCACGCTCACGCCGTCCTCGTCGACCGCGACGATGCGGCCCATGTCGCCGTTGAAGACTTCTTTGTCGTAGTCGTTGCGCGTCTGGATCACGCGATCGCCGATGCGCCAAGCACGACTGCCGAGGCGGAACTCCTCGACGTTCGCGCCGAGCGCCGCGCGCAGGCGTTCGTTGAGCGCGTCGACGCCGCACTCGCCCTTGTACATGGGAGCGAGCACCTGAACGCTCGAAGACCAATCGAAGCCGAAGCTGCGCGGGATGCGCTCGGTCACGACTTCGACGACGCGATCGGCGCAGCGCCGCGGGTCCTCGGCGGGAAAGAAGTAGAAGTCCGCGGCGCGCTCGCCGCGTTCGGGGAGCTGCGGCATCTCGCCCGCGAGGATGCGGTGAGCGTTGGCCACGATCAGGCTGCCGCGGCCTTGGCGGTGGATCTGCGTCAGCCGGAACGTGGGCACGCGGCGCGACGCGATCAGGTCGACGAGCACGTTGCCGGGCGCGACGGAGGGCAGCTGGTCAGGGTCGCCGACGAGCACGACGCGCGTGAGAGGCGCGAGCGCCTTGAACAGGTGGTGTGCGAGCACGACGTCGAGCATCGACATCTCGTCGATCACGAGCAGGTCGCACTTCAGCGGGTTCTTCGCGTCGTGCGCGAAGCCGCCGGTCTCGGGGTCGTAGTGCAGGAGACGATGCACGGTCGAGGCCTGCCGTCCGGTCGCTTCCGACATGCGCTTGGCCGCGCGTCCGGTGGGGGACGCGAGCAGCACGCGTGCTCCGGCCGCTTCGGCCAGCGCGACGACGCTGCGCACGATCGTCGTCTTGCCGACGCCCGGACCGCCGGTGAGCAGGCCCAGCCCCGTGGCGAGCAGTCCGAGCACCGCGCGGCGCTGGTCGGGATCGAGCTCGAAGCCGCTGTGGCGCTCCAAGCGCGCGAGTTCGACCTCGCCCGCGAGCGCCGGCGCCTGTGCGGCTTCGATTCGGCGCAGCACGTTGTGCGCCAGCCCGCGCTCGCTCGCGGCGAGGTGCGGCAGGTACGCCGCGCGCTCGCCCGGCGCCGCCTCGCCGTCGAGCACGAGCTCGTCGTTCGCGACGAGCTCGCCGAGCGCGCGCTCGAAGCGCTCGTCGTCGATCTCGAGTTGCACGAGGTCGCGCGCGTTCTCGCGCAGGCGGCGCTCGCCGAGCAGCGTGTGGCCGTCCTCGGCCGCCGTGCGCAGGGCGTGGAGCAGCGCCGCGCGCGTGCGCTCTGGTCCGTCGAGCGCGAAGCCGAGCTCCCGCGCGATGCGGTCGGCGATCGTGAAGCCGATGCCGCTCACGCTGCCCGCGAGTCGATACGGGTTCGCGCGCACGAGCTCCTCCGCCTCGGCGCCGAGCTTGCGCAGCACCGCCGAGGACTGGCGCGGCCCGAGCCCGACGCCGCGCAGGAACGCGTTCAGCTTGTGACGAGCGAACTCGGCCTTGACCGCGCTCACGAGCGCCTCGCGCACCGGCCCGCGCAGTCCGACCACGCCGGTGAGCTTCTGCGGCTCGCGATGGATTACTTCGATGGCGTTCGCGCCGAGCTTCTCGACGATGCGGCGCGCGAGCGTCTCGCCGATGCCCTCGAAGGCCTCCGACGCGAGGTAGCGCACGGCGCCCTCCACGCCGAGCGGCGGCAGCGGCTCGCAGCTCTCGAAGCAAAACTGTCGTCCGTGGGAGCGATGGCTGGTCCACTGGCCGCGAAAGCGCAGGCGCTGGCCCGCGCTCGGCCGGTCCATCGAGCCCACCGCCGTCACGCGCAGCGAGCGCCACAGGGTCTGGGCTTGCGGGTCGTCGAAGCCTTCCTCCGGCGCGATGCGCAGCACGGTGTAGTGCGTGTCGGGGTTGTGGAAGGTGACGACCTCGACCTCGCCTTGCAGCGAGGAGGCGGCGGCCTTGGCCGCGTCGCCCGATCCGTCGTCCTGTTCCGCGCTCACGAGGTGCCTCGGCCGCGAGCAGGATAGGGCGGGGAGCGTGGGGCAAGGCGCTCGATCGCCCGGCGCGGCGGCGCGCGGTGCGCGCGGGGCCGCGAGCGAGCTGTCCGGCGTGAGGGGGCAGGCGGCGCTCGCAAGCGCGCCGGTCGACCCGTTCACCCGCCGCGCGGCGAGGCCTGACACCAACGCCTAAGTCCATGTCCAAGCTAGGTTTGCGGGCTCGTTCGCAATGCGCCCGCGACTGCCCGCGCGGGCCGGGCGCCCCCTCGGCGGCGACCCCCTTCCCGCCGCCGACGGGCGCCGGTATGCTCTTCCGCCCACCATTCGACGGAGCCCTAGGCTCCAAGGCAGAGTTCGCTTGACGATCAAGGTCCTGGTCCGACAAAACGAGTCCCTCGAAGCCGCCCTGCGCCGCTTCAAGCGCCAGTGCAACTACAGCGGCGTGTTCCGCCTTGCGAAGGCGAAGACTTGGCACGAGAAGCGCTCGGACAAGCTGCGCCGCGAGCGCCGCGAGCGCCTGCGCACGATCCAGCGCGCGAGCCGTCAGGCGCGCGACCTCATCATGGGTCACCGCCCGCCCCCGAAGCGCAAGATGTTCGGCGGCCCCCGCTCGGGTGGCCCTCGCTCGGGCGGCCCCGGCCGCGGTTGAGCGCGCGGCGCCCTGTCGGGCGTCGGTTCCAATCTCCACGTCGCCGCGGTGCCCACGCACCGCGGCGACGTGGTCTCATGTCCAGACCGGTGCGCGATGTCGAAGCTCAGACTGCTCAAGAAGGACCGTGACCTGTCGAAGCCGCTCGAGCAAGTCGAGCTGCTCGTGCGGGCCAGCGATCTGCAGCTGCGGCCGGAGGAAGTGGAGCTGCGCCTCGATCGTTTCCTCGGGCTGCACATGCACTGGCGTTCGCGCACTTCGATTCAGGAACTGATCAAGGACGGCTACGTCTACGTGGACGCGACCTCGCCCGATCGCCCCAACGGCACCGGCGAGCTGGTGGTGGAAAAGCGGCCCGGCCGACGGCTGCGCGACCGCACGCGCGTGCTCGTGATCGTGCCCGAGGAGCTGCGCGTCGACCTCACGTTGGTGGTCGACAACGACCTCGTGGTGCTGCGCGAAGACGGCGACGTGCTCGCGGTCGACAAGCCGCCGATGCTGAGCGTGCACCCCAGCGGCCGGCACCTCGCCGACACGCTCATCCAGCGCGTCCACGCGCGCTACCGCGCCGAGGAGCTCGAGCGCGAGGCTCGCCCGCGGCTCGCGCACCGCATCGACCGCGAAACCAGCGGCATCGTGCTCGTCGGCATGCACCCCGAGGCGCACGCCGAGCTGCGTCGGCAGTTCGAGCACCACGAGATCGGCAAGGAGTACTTGGCGATCGTGCGCGGGGCGCCGACGCAGGACTACGGCACGATCGACGACCCGATCGGTTCGGCGCGCGGCAGCTCGATCGGCCTCAAGATGGCCTGTCGTCCCGACGGCGACGAGGCGCGCACGGACTGGAAGGTGCTCGAGCGCCGCCGCGGCTGCTCGCTCGTGCACTGCCGCCTGTTCACCGGTCGCCAGCACCAGATCCGCGTCCATCTGGAGTCGATCGGGCATCCGCTCGTCGGCGACAAGCTCTACGGCTACGGCGAGCACTACTTCCAGAAGTACAACGACGGCGAGCTCACCCCCGAGGATCTCGAGGTGCTCGAGCTGCCGCGACAGGCCCTGCATCACCACCGGCTCACGTTCGCGCACCCGGGCACGGGGGAACCGGTCGTGGTCGAGAGCCCGCTGGCGCGCGACCTCGCCGAGTTTCTCGCCACGCGCTGAGCCCGCTCGGGCTCGCCATGGCGCCGCGCGGTGGAAAGCCCACAATGGGCGCCATGGTCCCGCGCACGGACGGTCTGGATCGTCGCGAGCTGCTCGGCGGCGCGGCCGCGCTCGGCATCGGCGCCGCCTGCAGCGCGCCGCGCCGCGACCTCGCGCCGCGCGGGCAGCGTCCGACGAGCGTGCTGGTGCTGCTCGCCGACGACCTGAGCGCGCGCGAGCTGGGCTGCTACGGCTGCGCGGACGCGCGCACGCCGACGATCGACGCGCTCGCGAGCCGTGGAGCGCGCTTCACGCAGGCCTACACCGCCGTCGGCGTGTGCCAGCCCTCGCGCTCGAGCCTCTACACCGGCCTCTATCCGCATCGCCACGGCGCCATGGGCTTCGGCCCGATCCGCGAGGACGTCGCGACGTGGCCCGAGCTCCTGCGAGCGCGCGGCGTGTTCACGGCGATGGTCGGCAAGCTCGACGTCGATCCGATCGCGAAGTTCCCCTTCGATCACCTGCTCAAGTCGGTCGATCTGCCCGGGCGCCGCGATCCGGCGATGTGGGCCGGACAGGTGCGCGACGTGCTCGAGCGCGCGCACGACCGGCCGTTCGCGGCCGTGATCGGGCTCTCCGATCCGCACCGCCCCTTCGACGAGGACGACACGCCGCGCGTGAGCGATCCCTCGCGCGTGCGCCTGCCCCTCTCGCTGTGGGACACCGACGGCACGCGGCGCGAATACGCACGCCACCTCGACTGCATCGCGCGCCTCGATCGCACGGTGGCGCTCGCGCTCGAGGAGCTCGCGCGCTCGGGGCGTGATCGCGACACGCTCGTCATCGTCAGCGCCGACAACGGCGCCTCGTTCCCGTTCGCGAAGTCGACGCTGTACGAGCCCGGCGTGCGCATGCCGCTCGTGTGTGCTGGACCGGGCGTGCAGCCCGGCGAGCGCGCGGAGATCGTGTCGCTGCTCGACGTTCTGCCCACCGCGCTCGAGCTCGTCGGCGCGCCGCGGCCCGCGCTCGACGGCCGCTCGCTCGCGCCGGTGCTCTTCGAAGGTCGCGCGCTCGGCCGCGACTCGTTCGTGACGATGCAGACCGAGAACAACCGCGAGCAGGCGCGGCCCGCGCGAGCGCTGCACACCGCGCGCTTCAAGTACATACGCAACCTCGGGCCCGACATCGCGACGGTGAGCAACGTCGTCGGCCACTCCGAGACGTGGGAGTCCGGCAAGCAGGCCGCGCGCACGGACGCGCGCATCGCCGCGCGCATGAAGGCCTATCTCTACCGCGCCGCGGACGAACTCTACGACCTCGCGAGCGATCCCGACGAGCTGCTCAACCTCGCGTCGGAGAGCGCGCACGCGGCGACACTCGCGGCGCTCAAGGGCCGACTGCGCGAGTGGATGGAGCGCAACGGCGACCCCGGACTCGAGGATTTCGACGCATGACTCCGCCGATCTCTCGCCGCGACCTGCTCGCCGCCGCCGCCGTCACGCCGATCGTCGCCGGCGTCGCGTGCCAGCAGGCGGAGACGGTCGTCTCGCCCACTCCCGCGGCGCCGCGCGTGCCCAAGCACATCGTGATCCTCGTCTCCGACGACCAGTCGCGGACCGACATGGGCTGCTACGGCAACGTCGATTGCCACACGCCCAACCTCGACGCGCTCGCGGCCTCAGGCGCGCGCTTCGACTGCGGCTACGCGGTGGTCGGCGTGTGCAAGCCCTCGCGTTCCGCGCTGTACACGGGCCTGTACCCGCATCGCAACGGCGCGATCGGCTTCGTGCCGGTGCGCGACGACGTGGCGACGTGGTGCGAGCTGCTCGAGCCCGAGACGTGCGCCACGGGCATGATCGGCAAGCTCAACGTCAAGCCGCTCTCGAAGTTCCGCTTCGAGAAATGGGTCGCCCCCAAGCGGGTCGGCGACGCGCGCGCGGGCGACGAAATAGCGCTGGCGCTGCGCGAGATGATCGCTGGATTCGCGGGGCGTCGGATGGCGCTGGTGATCAACCTGAAGGACCCGCACCGTCCGTTCCGCGAGCCCTTGCACGACGACGATCCGGCCACGCCGGTTCCGCACGATCCCGCGGCGCAGTCGATCCCGCCCAAGTTCGCGGACACGCCCGAGACGCGCGCCGAGCTCGCGCAGTACCACGACTTCGTGTGGCGCCTCGACCGCACGGTCGGGAGCGTGCTCGCCGTGCTCGACGAGTCCGGCATCGCGCAGGACACGCTGCTCGTGATGACGAGCGACAACGGTCAGTCGTTTCCGTTCGCGAAGACGACGCTCTACGAGCAGGGCATCAACGTGCCGTTCCTCGCGCGCTGGCCCGGCGTGATCGCGCCGGGCACGACCTCTCGCGCGCTGGTGAGCCTGATCGATCTCCTGCCGACGGCGCTCGACGCGTTCGCGCTCTCGGCGCCGCAACCGCTCGATGGCCGCTCGCTCCTGCCGCTGTTGCGCGGCGAGACGGCGAGCGTGCGCGAGTTCTTCGTCGGCGAGCACACCGAGCATCTCTCGGGCAAGCCCAACCCCTCGCGCTCGATCCGCGACGGGCGCTACAAGTACATCCGCAACTATCCCGCGGCCGAGGACTTCGCCAACAACGTGCTGGAGTTCAGCATGACGTGGAAGTCGTGGATCAGGGCCGCGCGCACCGACGTCGCGCTGCGCCAACGCATGCAGAAGCTCATGCAGCGCCCGCCGGAGGAGCTCTACGATCTCGAGACGGATCCGTGGGAGCTGCGGGACCTCGCCGAGGATCCGGCGCAGGCGCCGGTTCTCGCGCGCCTGCGCGCGGAGCTCGATCGCTGGATGCGCGCGAGCGGCGATCCGCTCAGCGCGGGCTGAGCGCGGCGCGCGCGCGTCGGTCGAAGGCTCGCTCGAGGGCGAGCGCGAGCACGGCGAAGGCGAGCGCCTGCAGCGGACCCGTGACGACGCGCGCGGCGAGCACCGCGACGAGCGACAGCGCACCCGCCGCCGTGGCGAGCAGTCCGATCCAGTCTTGGCTGACGAGGATCGAGTCGGGTGCGACCGAGAGCGGCGGCAGCGTCACGCAGCGACGCCACGTGAGTCGCAGCACGAGCACGGCGGCGACGAGCGCGGGCAACGCGAGGCGCAGCATCAGCCCCGCGCCGCCGAGCAGGCAACCGATCAGCACGAGCAGCGCATAGAACGGAACGAGAAAGCGCAGCGTGAGCGCCTTGATCGCGCCGTTGCGAACGTCCGCCGCTTCGATCGGCGCGGTGTCGAGGATCCAGCGCGCGCGGTGCGAGTCCGAGCCGGGCACGTGCGCCGCGAGCAGCGGCACGTAGGCGCCCGGGATGAACAGCAACAGCGCGAGCCAGCCCTGCTGCGCGGCCGGCGACTCGCCGCTCGCGCTGATCCACAGGAACGCCGCGGGCACGGCCAGCAGCGGATAGGTGCGCAGCACGAACTCGCGCTCGCGCGGCAGAGCCTCGAACAGCCACTCGAAGCTCGCGCGCTCGCGTCCGTGCACCCACGTGCGCGCGGCGAGGCGTCGCAGCGGGTCGAGCAGGCGCTCGAGGAGCGACGCGCCGTGCTCGAAGCGGCGCACCTGTGGTGCCGGCACGGCGAGCAGGAGCAGGATCGCGAGTGCGACGGCGAGGGGCGCGGCGAGCGCGAGCGGGCGCGGGAGCTCGCCGGTCGAGAAGGGCGCGGCGAACCAAGCCGGCGGAAACGCGAGCGCGTGCTCCATGTTCGTCGCCGACTCCCACGCGCGCATCTGTGGCACGAGCCGCAGGCCGATCGAGGCGCCGACGAGGACGCCGAGGAAGAGCGCGGTCTGCACGACGACGAGCAACGCCTGCGCGCGTCCCCGCAGCAGCGACTGAACGGCGAGCAGCGCGGCGGCGAGCGCGAGCGACTGGCCGAGGCCGAGCAACACGAGCTCGATGCGCGCGATCGTGTCGAAGCCCTTCGCGAGCGCCGCCGCGGGCACGAGCGCGCCGAGGCTCAGCACGCCGAGCGCCACCAACAGGTGCGCGGTGCGCGCGAGGTGCACTTCGATCGCGCGCACGGGCTGCGCTCGCACCCAGTCGCCGGTCTCGTCGGCGAACAGCAGCCGCGACAGCTCGCCGAGCAGCGGAATTGCGACGAGCGCGGCGCTCGTCGAGAGCGCGACGAGCGCGTACGCGAACGGCCCAACCTCGCCGCGCACCAGTCCGCACACGAGAGCGGCCACGAAGCCCTGCATCAGGATCGCCGCAGCGGGAAAAGCGGCCTCGGAGCCCTGCGCCGCGAGGCGCGCGCGCAGCAGGATCACGACTCGCCCGAGCATCGCCGCTACAGTACGTGGCCGCATGCGGTTTTTCATTCCGGGCCCGGTCGGTCGCCTCGAGGCGCTCCTGTGGAGGCCCAAGGACGGCGCCGCACCGCGCGCCGCCGCCGTGGTGTGCCATCCGCTGCCGACGGCCGGTGGCACGATGGACAACAACGTCGTGTTTCGCGTCGCGCGCGGCCTGCAGCACGCGGGCCTCGCGGTGCTGCGCTTCAACTTCCGCAGCGCTGGAGCGAGCGAGGGCGTGCACGATGGCACGGGTGAGGAAGAAGGCGACGTGCGCGCGGCGCTCGACTATCTCGAGCGCGAGTTCCCCGGGCTCGAGCAGTGGGCGGCCGGGTTCTCGTTCGGCTCGCGGACCGTGGGGTCGCTCGCGCGCAGGGAGCCGCGCATTCGCCGCGTGGCCCTGATCGCCCCGCCGGCCAAGGCCTACGACTGCCGCTTCGTGCGCGAGATTCCGCAGCCGACGCTGATCGTCCACGCCGAGCACGACGAGTTCGGCACGCCGGGCGACTTCGACGCCTCGCTCGGCCCGCTGCCCGCGCGCTTCGAGCGCATCGTGATCCCCGGCGTCGCGCACTTCTTCCGCGGCGCAACTCCCGAACTCGAGGCGATCATCCAAGAGTGGGCCGAGCGCTCGCTGCAACCGACATGAACGACACCAAGGTCTACGAGTATCCCAAGGACAAGCAGCCCTCGATCCGCACGGTGATGATGCCGCGCGACACCAACGCGGTCGGCACGATCTTCGGCGGCGTGATCCTCTCGCACATCGACCTCGCGGCCGCGACCGAGGCACACCTGCGCCACCCAGGCAGGCTCGTGACCATCAGCTTCGACCAAGTCGAGTTCAAGCAACCCGTGTTCGTCGGCGACCTCGTCAGCTTCTTCACCGAGACCTTGCGCGTCGGCCGCACCTCGATCACCGTCGGCGTCTCGGTCTGGGCCCAGCGCTCGCGCAAGCACGGCGAGCTCGTCCACGTCACTGAAGGCCGCGTCACCCTCGTCGCCGTCGACGAGCACCTCAAACCCACGCCGATCGTGCGCTGACGCGCGCACGGGTTCGAGCTACAGACCGAGGACCTCGCGGGCTTTCTCGGTCGGGTCTTCGGCGCGGGTCACGGCGCGGAACACGTCCTCGAGGGAGCCTTCGCGGCCGGAGCGCGCGCGCAGCTCGTCGAGCGTGCCGAGCGCGAGCAGCTCCCCCCGCGCCACGATCGCCATGCGGTCGCAGACGCGCTCGACGACGTCGAGCAGGTGCGAGGTGTAGAGCACGGCTCCGCCTTGGGCGGCCCACTCGCGCAGCACCTCCTTGATCACGGCGGTGGTGGGCGCGTCGAGGCCTTCGAGCGGCTCGTCGAGCACCCACAGCGGCGTGCGCGGCAAGATGGCGCAGGCGAGCGCGGTCTTCTGGCGCATGCCGCGCGAGAACTGGCCGACGGGGTCGTCGATGCGATCGGCGAGCCCGAGCGATGCGAGCAGCCGCTGCGTCTCGGACTCGATGCGCGCCTCGTCGAGGCCGTGCAGGCGACCGACGAGCGCGAGGTGCGCGCGCGGAGAGAGGTTCGAGTACAGCGGCGCGCCGTCGGGCACGAAGGTCAATTGGCGTCGGGCGGCGAGCGGGTCGCGCTGCACGTCGATGCCGCCGATGCGCACCTCGCCGGAGCTCGGCGGGATCAGTCCGCAGAGGATCTTGACCGCCGTGGTCTTGCCGGCTCCGTTGGGACCGAGCAGGCCGAGCACCTCGCCCGGCCGCACGTCCAAGCTCAGGCCCGCGAGGGCCACGCGAGCGCCCTCGTAGGTCTTGCTGACTCCGCGCAGCTCGGCGAGCGGACCCAAGGCCTTGGTGTGGGGCGGTCCGGCTAGACCGGCTGAGCTTCGCGGGCGACCACGTGGCCAGCGATGCCGGTCTTCTCGACCAGCTTGGCCGCGATCTCCTCGAGCTTGGCCGTGCTGACCGGCTTGACCCCACCCTTGCCCTTGCCGGGCATGGTCAGGATGTAGGCGTTCTTGGGACGCAGCTCTTCCATCTTCTTGATCCACGCCAGCACTTCGCGGTCGTTGGAGTTGTCCAACGCGCCCTGCACGAAGGTGGCCTCGGCGCTCCAGCGGTCCAGAGGCTGGAAGCGTTCGACCAAGGCCTTGTAGTCGAGGGTCGCCTTGGGACGGAAGGCCTCGTAGGTCTTGGCGGTGCCCCAATCGAAGCTGAACACCGCCCGGTCGAAGACCGCGCAGACCGCGCGCAGCTCGGGGCACACCAGCGCTTCGGACGGCGACAGCAGGTTGAGCTTGGCCTTGGGGAACCACTTGTTCTTGAGGTCCCGCAAGTTCTCGCTAATTTCTAGCAAGTTGGGGTGCAAAGTGGGGTCACCTGTGCCCGAGAGGGTGACGCCTTCGAGCTTCTCGCCGGCCTTTTGGATCTCGATGATGCGGCGTGCGGCGTTGGTCACGATCAGGCCGGCGCTGGGCAGGATGTGGGCCCGGCTGACGATCGGCACCGAGGATGCGTAGGCCGTCTTGCAGTACAGGCAGTCGTTCGGACAGCCCTCGCGGGGGGTCGGGGTCAGGTTGATCCCCAGGCTGATGCCGAACCGCCGGGAGCGGATCGGGCCGTAGAGGATCGAGTGGTAGGGAGCGATGGTCATGGGAACCCGCGAGCTGGACGGCCGAGGTCGCGCCGCGACGTTCTGAAGGGACCCTCAGGGGGCCGACGCGTGCGAGGCACCATTCTACGCGCAAACCCCCGCGGCGGCTAGGCGTGCTCTGGCAGGGGTGCGTAAGGCCTGCGCAGCGCGTGCGCGAAGAGCAGCGTGGCCAGCGCGCAGCGCCACGGGTGCTCGGAGCACACCTCAAGCCAGCGCCGCGGCCCGTCCCAGCCGAGCTTGAACCCCACTTCACCCGCCAAATAAACTGCAATAGGAATTACGATAAGGCCCACTCGAACACCGCCGAGCCAGCTGCCGCGGGAGGCGTCGGGCGCGCTCGGCGGCGCGTCCGCGCCCGGCGGGAGTGCCTCCCACGCGGCGGGGGGCGCACGAGACGGTCGTTCCGAGCCGGTGGGAGAGCCACCGGCGTGGATCGGGGAATCGGGTGTGGTCGGCGGAGCGTCGCGCTGCACGCCAGTCCCGTCGCTCGAGCACGCCGTTGGTCGCGGGGTCGACCGCGATTTCGCCCGCGGCGACGCGGCGGCCCGCGCTCGGGCCCACTCCCCGGCGGGCGCTCGAGCCGACGGTCCGGCGCATGCTCCCGCACGCGCTGCGGCGCACGCTCGGGAAATCGTGGCGCGGGGTCCTCGGGGGGTCGAACGAAGTGCGCCCGCTCTGGTACCCTTCGCGCCCTTTCTAGCCCCGCGTGGTCCATCTCTGCCGCCCCCCTGACCCCGGGGGGGCAGGTCAGGGTTCCGCCGCCATGTATTTCGACTACCTCAACGTCCTCGTCTTCGCCTCGGTCGGGCTCGTGTTCGTGTTCGCGAACCTGCTGATCGCCTCGGTCCTGCGGCCCAAGCGGCTCACGGACGAGGGCCTCGACACCTACGAGTGCGGCGAGGAGCCGATCGGCGGCGCGTGGGTCCAGTTCGACATCCGCTACTACACCGTGGCGCTGGTCTACGTCGTGTTCGCGGTCGAGATCGCCTTCCTGTTCCCGTGGGCGCTCGTCCTCAAGGACGCCATGGCCGACGCCGGCGCCGCCGCGGGTTCGGGCGTGGGCTACTTCGCGCTCGTCGAAGGCGTCATCTTCATCGCGATCCTGTTCCTCGGTCTGGTGTACGTCTGGGCCAAGGGCGACCTCGACTGGGTGCTCGCCTACGAGGGCCAGCGCTACCAGCCGAAGTTCGCAGACTCGCGCCTGGGCCGCGTGGCGAAGGTGCGCGACATCGAAACCGAGCTCGAAGCGCGCGGCAAGGCCGCCAAGGCCGCGCCCCAGCCCGAGCCGAGCGCCTCTTGAACCGCACGCGCCGAGCACCCCCCGCACCACCATGCTGAGCCTCCAGAACCAGTTCGAAGAGAACGTCCTGACGACCCGGGTCGACTGGCTGATCAACTGGGCGCGCCTGTCCAGCATCTGGCCGATGACCTTCGGCCTCGCCTGCTGCGCCATCGAGATGATGGCCGTGGGCGCGGCGCACCATGACATCGACCGCTTCGGTGCCGGCGCCTTCCGCGCCAGCCCGCGCCAAGCGGACCTGATGATCGTGGCGGGCACGGTCAACTTCAAAATGGCCGAGCGCGTCAAGAAGCTCTACGACCAAATGCCGAGCCCCAAGTACGTGATCGCCATGGGCGCCTGCGCCACCGGCGGCGGTCCCTACTACAAGTACGGTTACACGGTGGTGAAGGGCGTCGACCGCGTCATCCCCGTCGACGTCTACATCGCCGGCTGCCCGCCGCGCCCCGAGGCGCTGCTCGAGGGTCTGATGAAGCTGCAGGAGAAGATCCGCAGCTCGTCCGTGGTCCGCAAGCCCGCGCGCCTCGCCTAGGGGCCCGACCGATGGACTTTCAGGGCATTCTCGACCGCCTCACGGCGATCCGCGCTCCGGGCCTCGTGGGGAGCGACGAGCCGCGCAAGGCCGATCCCAAGGACAAGAAGGACAAGGGCCGCGCCGGCGATCCGTTCGCGATCGTCGACGCGCAGTTGCTGTCCGAGTTCGTGCGCGCCTGCCGCGACGACGACCGCCTGCACTTCGAGCAGCTCGTCGACCTCACCGCCACCGACCCGTCGAAGGACGCGGCCGAGCTGTGGATCAACGTGCAGCTCTTGAGCCTCAAGTTCCGCCATCGCCTCGCCATCAAGGCGCTGCTCCCCAAGGCCGCCGCGAGCCTGCCGAGCCTCGTGCCGGTGTACCGCGCGTCGCAGTGGCACGAGCGCGAGTGCGCCGAGATGTTCGGCATTCGCTTCGTGGGCCACCCCGATCCGCGCAACATCCTGCTGCCCGACGACTGGGTCGGCTCACCGCTGCGCAAGGACTACGAGTTCCCGAAGGAGTACCACGGCATCTCCTGCGAGTGAGGGCCGCGCACACCATGGCGAACGAAGTCACGAACACGATGCCTCCGAGCACGCGCCTGCGTCGCACCGACGCGAGCGAGGTGACGGTCGACATCCGCACGCCCGATCTCGAGATCAACTTCGGGCCCCAGCACCCCGCGACCCACGGCGTCATGCGCGTGCTGATGCGCACCGACGGCGAGCTCGTCACCGGCGCCCAGCCGCACCTCGGCTATCTGCACCGCTGCGCCGAGAAGATCGGCGAGAACGTCGAGTGGCTCCAGTACCTGCCGTACACGGATCGCTACGACTACCTCGCCTCGATGAACAACAACCTCGGCTACTCGCTGGCCGTGGAGGCGCTGCTCGGCGTGGAGATTCCGCGGCGCGCGACCTTGATCCGCATCATCTGCGCCGAGCTCAACCGCATCGGCTCGCACCTCGTCGCCTTCGGCACGTACGGGCTCGACATCGGCGCCTTCACGCCGTTCCTGTACTGCTTCCGCGAGCGCGAGTGGATGATGTCGCTGTTCGAGAAGATCTGCGGCGCGCGACTCACCTACAGCTACATCCGCATCGGCGGCGTGTTCAACGACGCGCCTCCGGGCTGGTTCGAGGAAGTGGCGCGCTTCTGCGACGTGTTCGAGCAGAAGTGGCCCGAGTACGTCGACCTGCTGCTCGTCAACCAGATCTACGTCAAGCGCACCGCCAACGTCGGCGTGATCTCGCGCGAGATGGCGCTCGACTTCGGTCTGTCGGGCACGATGGTGCGCGGTTCGGGCATCGACTGGGACCTGCGCCGCGACATGCCCTACATGTGCTACGGCGAGATCTGGCGCGACGGCGCGTTCACGATTCCGGTGGCGAAGGGCGAGATGGGCGCGCTCGGCGACTGCTGGGACCGTTCGTGGGTGCGCGTGATGGAGATGATGGAGTCGATCAAGATCGTGCGCTGGTGCCTCGATCACATGGTCGATGGCGCGGTGATCGGCGAGCTGCCCAAGACGCTCAAGGTGCCCGCGGGCGAGGCCTACGTCGGCATCGAGAACCCGCGCGGCGAGCTCGGCCACTACGTCGTCTCCGACGGCGGCAAGGTGTCGGTGCGCACGCGCGTGCGCGGCCCGAGCTTCTGCAACCTCGCGGTGCTCGAGGACATCCTGCCCGGCTCGCTCGTCGGTGACGCGGTGGCGATCATCGGCTCGACCGACATCGTCGTGGGAGAGACGGACCGGTGATGACGCCCGCTCACATGCTCGTGCAGGAAGCCGCGCCGGTCACAGTCGGCAGCGGCAGCAACGCGTTCCTCGAAGGGCTCGTCGCCACGCTGGGCGAGTACCTCCCGCAGTGGGCTCTGTGGCTGGGCGCGGCCGTCACCGGCGTCGCGATCGTCATGGGCCTGATCTCGCTGATCGCGATGTTCTCGGTCTGGCTCGAGCGCAAGGTCGCCGGCCACATCCAGTGCCGCTACGGCCCGATGTACGTCGGCTGGCACGGCTGGCTGCAGTCGATCGCCGACGGCGTGAAGCTGCTGCTCAAGGAAGACATGATTCCGCGCGACGCGGATCGCCTGCTGTTCATGATCGCTCCCGCGCTCGTGCTCGCGGCGATCGTGGCGGCGATGGCGGCCTACCCGCTCGCGCCCGGCGTGTTCTTCGCGGACCTCGACCTCGGCGTGTTCTTCGTGATCGCCATGAGCTCGATGACGACCATCGGCGTCGTCATGGCGGGCTGGGCATCCAACTCGAAGTGGACCGTGTTCGGCGCCATGCGCGAGGCCGCGCAAGTCGTGGCCTACGAGATTCCGCTGGGCGTCGCGCTGCTCGTGCCCGTGATGGTCGCCGGCACGCTCAACTTGCGCGAGGCGAGCGAGCTGCAGTCGGACTGGTACGGCATGGGCTGGTTCATGTTCAAGAACCCGTTCATGCTCCCGGCCTTCGTGCTGTACTTCATCGCCGCGCTCGCGGAGACCAAGCGCGCGCCGTTCGACTTGCCCGAGGCCGAGAGCGAGCTCGTCGCCGGTTTCATGACCGAGTACTCGGGCATTCGCTGGTCGTTCTTCTTCATGGAGGAGTACGCCGCGATGTTCCTGATGAGCGCGCTCGCCGCGGTGTTCTTCCTCGGCGGCTTCGAGAGCCCGCTGACGTGGGCCGCGGGCGAGTTCTTCGGGCGCGAGCTGTTCGTCGCCGGAGCGAACGGCGCCAAGGAGCTCAACCTGCAGGCGATCCCCTACCACGCGGTCGCGGGACTCACGCTGCTGATCAAGACCTTCGCCGGCATCTTCCTGATGATGTGGCTGCGCTGGACGCTCCCGCGCGTGCGCGTCGATCAGGTGATGACGATGGGATACAAGTACTTGACGCCGCTCGCGCTCGCATGCGCGCTCGGCGCCGCGCTCTGGGAAGCAGGCAAGCAGGCGCTCCTCGGCTAAGCACCATGCAGCAGACCGAAACCGCTCAAGCCTACGTCAAGAACATCTGGGACAGCGTCAAGACGACGCTGGTCGGGATGAAGATCACCTGGCGCTACATGCTCCAGAAGCCGATCACCGTCCAGTACCCCGATGAGCGCATGCCGATTCCCGATCGGTATCGCGGCATCCACTACCTCGAGCAGGAGAAGTGCATCAATTGCCTCGCCTGCGCGCGCGCGTGCCCCATCGACTGCATCGAGATGGAGGCCGTGCGCCACGGCAAGGAGCTCGAGTGGATCAGCTTCACGCTCGACTACCAAAAGTGCATGTTCTGCGAGCTGTGCGTGTACCCCTGCCCCAAGGACTGCATCCACATGGGCACGGAGTACGCGTTCGTCACCTTCGACCGCTCGGAGTTCAAGCACGACCTGCTCTCGTTCAAGGGCATGGCGCGCGAGGCCCGCATCCGCATGAAGGAAGCCGAGGTCGCCAAGGCCGCCAAGGAAGCCGCCAAGGCCGCCAAGGCCGCGGCGAAGGGCGGCGCGGGCGCCGCGGGCGCCTCGACCGAGGAGAAGGACGAGTAGATGGAACTCTCGGACAAGCTCTTCTACGGCCTGCTCGCGGCGGGATCGCTCGGCGCGCTGGCGCTGTGCACGCTCATGGGCGGCGCTGGCGGCGCGGCCTTCGCGCTGTTCGCGATCCTCGTGCTCGCGGGCTCGCTCCTGTGCATCTGGGAGCGCTCGGTCGTGCGCAGCGCCTTCTGCCTGATCGGCACGTTCGGCGGCACCGCGGGCCTGTTCCTGCTGCTCGGCTCGGACTTTCTGGCGATGAGCCAGATCCTGATCTACGTCGGCGGCATCCTCGCTCTGATCCTGTTCGGCGTGATGTTGAGCCCGCCGGATCTGACCGAGCGCAAGCTGCCGCGCGTGCTGTCGGGCCTCGTCGCGGTCGGCGCGGGCGTGGCGTTCGTCGCGGCCAAGGTCGCCTCGACCGTCAACTGGGTGCAGGCCGCGGAGCTCGCCGAGCCCGAGCACGCCACCGAGCGCATCGGCGTGGGCTTCCTCGCCTACGACCAATACGCGATCGCCTTCGAGCTCGCGGCCATCGTGCTCACCGTCGCGCTGGTCGCGGCCGTGTACGTCGCGCGCCGCCGCAAGATCGACCTGCAGGACGAAGGAGCGCAGGGCTGATGGGACTGGGAGCCTACATCGCGGTCTCCGCGGCGCTGTTCGCGCTGGGGATCGTCGCCATCCTCGTGCGGCGCAACGTGCTCTACGTGCTGATGGGGATCGAGATGATCCTCAACGCCGCCAACATCAACTTCGTGGCCTTCAACCGCTTCAACCACGCGGAGGGGTCCCAGAGCAACCTCGACGGGCGCATGTTCGCGATCTTCGTGATCATCCTCGCCGCGGCCGAGGCCGCGGTCGCGCTCGCGATCGTGCTCAACGTCTTCCACCTGTTCAACTCGGTCAAGCCTGCCGAGGCCGACCTCCTGCGCGAGTGAGCGCGAACGCAGAGTCCCACGCATGACCGCGGAATCCCACTTCCTCGCGTTCGACCCGGCACAGGACTTCAAGCTCCTGTTCTTGGCGTTCGTGCTGCCGCTCGTCGGCTACGTGATCCAGATCGCGGCGGGCAAGCGCCTGCCGCGGCAAGGCGACTGGTTGCTCACCAGCGGCTTGTTCGCCACCGCGAGCATCACCGTGTTGATGTTCGCCAAGTCCCTGTGGGCCGCGTACCACGGGCTCGAGTTCCGCCACCACTCCGGCGACGAGGCCGGTCTGTGGTTCCACTGGTTCTACTCGAGCGACGAGCTCGCCAACGGCGTCGCCAACGTCTCGGCGGCGATCTTCTACGACCCGCTCGGCGCCGCGATGCTGATGGTCGTCGGCGTCGTGAGCTTCTGCGTGCACCTGTTCTCGATCGGGTACATGCACGGCACGCCGCGCTACCACATCTTCTTCGCGAACATCTCGCTGTTCACGTTCGCGATGCTCGGGCTGGTCCTGTCGGACAACCTGCTGTTCCTGTTCATCTTCTGGGAGCTCATGGGCCTGATGAGCTACCTGCTCATCGGCCACTTCAGCCACGATCCCTCGAGCGGCTACTTCCACAAGTGGGCCACCAAGGCCTGCAAGAAGGCCTTCCTCACGACGCGCGTCGGCGACACCTGCCTGCTCGTCGGCATGGTGATCTTCTTCTGGAAGTTCGAGACCTTCCGCTTCACCGAGCTGTGGCGCCTCTCGATCGAGGAGCTCGCGCGGCACCAGTCGCTGCACCCCGGCGAGTATCCGCTGTGGATGACGGTGGGCGGCCTGTTCATCTTCGGCGGCACGATCGGCAAGTCGGCGCAGTTCCCGCTGCACATCTGGCTGCCCGACGCCATGGCGGGCCCGACGCCGGTGAGCGCCATGATCCACGCCGCGACGATGGTCGCCGCCGGCGTGTTCCTGCTCGGGCGCTGCTACCCGATGTTCACGCCCGACGTGCTCAACGTGATCGCGGCGGTCGGAACGATCACCGCGATCTTCGCGGCCACGATCGGCACCACGGCCTACGACCTGAAGGCCGTGCTGGCGTGGTCGACGATCTCGCAGTTGGGTTTCATGGTCGCCGCGATCGGCCTCGGCGGCGTGGTCGCGGGCCTGTTCCACATGGTCACGCACGCCTTCTTCAAGGCCTGCCTGTTCCTTTCCGCGGGCTCCGTGATCCACGGCTGCCACCACGAGCAGGACATGCGCAACATGGGCGGCGTGCGCAAGCACATGCCGATCACTTTCGCGTGCATGCTCGCGTCGACGATCGCCATCGCGGGCATCCCGTTCTTCTCGGGCTTCTACTCGAAGGACATGATCATCCTGCGCGCTTGGGAGAACATCCTCGGCGGCAGGTTCACGGGCGCGAGCTTCTTCGCCGCGGTCGGCCTGCCGCTCGCGGCGGCCTGCACGGCCTTCTACATGTTCCGCATGATCTTCATGACCTTCTCGGACAGCTACCGTCCGGGCACGGTCGAGAGCCCCTTCGCGCACCACGGCGGCGGGCACGACGATCACGGGCACGCTGATCACGGGCACGCTGATCACGGGCACGCTGACCATGGACACGCTGATCACGGGCACGCTGATCACGGGCACAGCCACGCTCACGCCGCTCCCGCGCATGCCCATGCGGCGAGCGCGCACGGGCACGATGCGCACGGGCACGATGCGCACGGGCACGATGCGCACGGGCACGATGCGCACGGGCACGATGCGCACGGGCACGACAGCCACGCTGAGCACGCGACGCCGCACGAGTCGCCGCTCCCGATCTTGGTGGCCCTGTGCATCCTCGCCTTCCTCGGCGTGTTCGGCGGCCACTTCTGGCTGGCGGACCCGCTGCACAGCCTGAAGTTCTGGGAGCACGCCCACACGTGGTTCGAGACCAGCGTCTCGTTCCAGTCGCTCTACGGCGCGCAGATCGGCGACCGGCTCGCCGCCGCGGTGGCCGTTGACGAGCACGCGGCGCATCAGGCCCACACCGTCGCGCTGTGCGTGTCGCTGGCGGTGGCTTCGCTCGGCATCCTCGTCGCGTGGCTGATCTACGGCCGCGGCTGGGAGCGCTCGCAGCGCATCGCGGGCCGAATCACCCACGCGATCCACGCGATCTACGAAGTGGTCAAGGGCAAGTACTTCGTCGACGAGGCGCTCGGCACCGCGATCGTGGTCGACATGAAGCGCAAGGACGAGCCGCGCTACGAGCCCGACGCGAGCGTGATCGGCGCGTCGGTGCACGTCGCCAACTTCCTCGGCTGGATCGACCGCCACGTCGTGGACGCCACCGTCAACCTCGTCGGTCGCATCGGCATGTCCTTCGGCAAGGGCTCGGCCACCTTCGACCGCGTCGTGATCGACGGCGCGGTCAACGGCGTCGGCCTGTTCACGCAGACCTTCGGGTCCCTCGTGCGCCTGTTCCAATCCGGCCGCGTGCAGCAGTACGCGACCTTCGCGGTCTTCGGCGGGCTCGCGCTCGCCGTCTGGCTCATCCTCCTCTAGTCGGATCTCAGCCGTCCCACCCTCCCCATGCAGTCCCAGATCCTGACTTGGATCACCTTCCTCCCGCTGATCGGCATGGCGGTGATCCTGCTCATGCCCAAGACGTCCATGAACGCCATCAAGGGCGTGAGCCTCGCGGCCACGTTCGTCGCGATGGTGCTCGGAACGTGGCTGTACTTCTCGGGCTTCGAGCAGCGCTCGCTGGCCGAGATTCAGGCCGCGCGCGCGGGCGGCGACATCCTCGGCGCGCAGTTCGTGCAGCGCTTCGACTGGATCGACTCGATCGGCGCCCAGTACTACGTCGGCATCGACGGCCTGTCGGTGGCGCTCGTGTGGCTCACGACCGTGCTGCTGTTCGTCGGCGTCATCGCGAGCTTCGGCATGGAGAAGGCCGGCAAGGCCTACTACGCGCTGCTCCTGATGCTCGAAGTCGGCATCCTCGGCGTGTTCGTCAGCCTCGACCTGTTCCTGTTCTACGTGTTCTGGGAGGTGATGCTCCTGCCGATGTATTTCCTGATCGGCATCTGGGGCGGGCCGCGGCGTGAGTACGCGGCGATCAAGTTCTTCCTCTACACGCTGGCGGGCTCGGTGCTGATGCTCGTCGCGATCGTGGCCCTGCGCCTCGACTCGGGCACGTTCTCGATCCCGCAGCTCACGGAACTCGCCGTCAGCGGCAAGCTCATGGGCGCGAGCCTGCCAGCGCACGGCGTGCTGCTCGGCATGGACTTCACCACGTGGGTGTTCTGGTTCCTGTTCGTGGGCTTTGCGATCAAGGTGCCGGTGTGGCCGTTCCACACGTGGCTGCCCGACGCCCACGTCGAGGCGCCGACGCCGATCTCGGTCATCCTCGCGGGCATCCTGCTCAAGCTCGGCGGCTACGGCATGCTGCGCGCCTGCTTCCCGCTGGCGCCGGACGCCTTCCACGAGTCGGCCTTCGCGCTCGGTGTGCTGGGCGTGATCAGCATCGTCTACGGCGCGTTCGTCGCGCTCGGCCAGTCGGACTTCAAGAAGATGGTCGCGTACAGCTCGGTCAGCCACATGGGCTACGTGCTGCTCGGCATGGCCGCCTTCACCGTGTGGGGCATGGAGGGCGCCGTGCTCCAGATGTTCAACCACGGCACCTCGAGCGCCGCGCTGTTCCTCATCGTGGGCGTGGTCTACGACCGTGCTCACCACCGCGACCTGAACGGCTTTGGCGGCCTCTCGCAGTTGATGCCGCGCTACTGGGCGCTGACCACGTTGGGCTTCTTCGCCGCGCTCGGCCTGCCGGGCCTCGCGGGTTTCGTCAGCGAGGCGATGACGCTGGTCGGCGCTTTCGAGGCCAAGGACACGCGCTTCCAAGTGCTCGTGTTGGTTTCGACGCTCGGCATCGTCTTCACCGCGGCCTTCCTGCTGTACGCCATGCAGCGCGTGTTCCTCGGCAAGAAGAACGCGAAGTACGAAGGCATCGAGGAGATCAACGCGCGCGAGGTGTTCTGTCAGGCGCCGTTCCTGTTCCTGTGCGTGCTCTTCGGCATCCTGCCGTACCTGCTGCTCGACTGGATGCACCCCAGCGTTCAGAACCTGATCAACATCCTGAAGGTCCAGGGCTGAGCCCGGCCGGAGCGCACCCTTGAGCAATCCGTACCTCGAAGGCCTCGCGTCGATCGCGCCGGAGATCGTGCTGACGGTCACGGCGCTCGCCGCGCTCGTGTTCGACCTCGTCGTCAAGGGGCGCGAGTCGGTGCGCGTCGGCTACCTCTCGCTCGCGGGCCTCGCCGCCACGGCGTGGTTCTTGTTCGGCCAGTGGGGTGTCGAGGCGCACACGGCCTTCGGCATGGTGTCGATCGACCAGTTCGGCAACTTCTTCAAGCTTTTCACCGTCGCCGCGCTGGCCGTCGTCGTGCTGTACGTGATGCACGACCGCCGCGAGCGCAAGAGCGGAGTGGGGGAGTACTACTTCCTGCTGCTCGGCGCCGCGATCGGCATCTTCTTCATGGTCAGCACCAACAACCTGCTGCTCATGGTGTTGGGCTTCGAGCTGCTCTCGCTCTCGTCGTACTCGCTCGCGGGCTTCCACAAGGGCAACCGCAAGTCCGCCGAGGCGTCGATGAAGTACGTCATCTTCGGCGGCCTCTCCACGGGCATCATGGTGTACGGCATCAGCCTGCTGTACGGCCTGACGGGCACGATCGATCTGTCGCTGATGGCGACGAGTCCCAACCTCGTCGCGCAGGTCGGCTCGAACCCGATCCCGTTCGGCATCGCGACCGTGCTGATCCTCGCGGGCTTCGCCTACAAGATCTCGCTCGCGCCGTTCCACTTCTGGACGCCGGACGTGTACGAAGGTGCGCCGACGCCGGTGACGACCTTCCTTGCGGTGGCCTCGAAGGCGGCGGGCTTCGGCGCGCTGCTGCGCTTCCTCGCGGCGCTGTTCCTCGGACAGGGCGCGACGGCGCTCGGCGGCTATGGCGAGCGCGTGGCCTTGATGCTCGGTCTGCTCGCCGCGATCACGATGACGCTCGGCAACTTCGCCGCGCTGCGCCAGTCGAGCCTCAAGCGCATGCTGGCGTACTCCTCGATCGCGCACGCTGGCTACGTGATGGTCGGCATCGCGTGCATGACGCGCGAGGGTTTTTCGGCGGCGATGTACTACCTCGCCGCGTACTACTTCATGAACCTCGGCGCGTTCGGCTTCCTCGTGTACTTCGAGGGCGTCACGGGCTCCGACACGATCGACAGCCTCAAGGGCATGGGCTTCAAGGCGCCGCTGATCTCGATGGTCATGGTGGCGTTCCTCGTGAGCCTCACGGGCCTGCCGCCGACGGTCGGCTTCTACGGCAAGTACCTGCTGTTCGTCGAGGGCGTCGACGAGGGCCTGCTGTGGCTGGTGATGATCGCCGCGCTGAACAGCGTGGTGAGCCTGTTCTATTACTTGCGCGTCGCGAAGGCGCTGTTCCTCGAGAAGCCCGCCGAGCAGGACGCGGCCCCCGCGCCCGTGCTCACCGGCTTTGTCACGGTGCTCGGGCTCGCGACGGTCGGCTTGGGCCTGTATGTCGCGCCGCTGGAGAGCTGGGCGAGCCGCAGCCTCGACTTGATTCGCGGCGCTGCGGGCTCCTGAGCCGGAGTCGGCGGAGATGTTGGCCGCGTTGGTGCTCTTCAGCCCGGGCGAGCTGCTCGTGGTCACCATCGTGGCGGTGGTCGTGACCGCGGTCTTCCTGCTGCGTCGACGCCGCGAAAACTGCTGACGCTAGGCCTCTGGAGCCCCGTGCGGGCGCCCTCGGGATCGCTCGACCCACGGATCTTCGGGAGCGCCTAGACTTGCTAGTACGGCGCTCTGCGCCCGAGATGGTCATGCTCACCACCCTGCTCCTCGCCACCGCGCTCGGCCTCCCGCAGGCCTCGTCGACGCCGGGCAACGTCGTGGTGCTGCTTGCGGACGACGTCGGCTGCGACATGCTGAGCCTCTTTGGCGGCCATCCCGACGCTCCGCCGACGCCCAACTTGCACGCGCTCGCGGCGACGGGCGTCGCGTTTCAGGCCGCGTACACCGACCCGATCTGCTCGCCGAGTCGCGCCTGCATCCTGACCGGGCGCTATTCGTTTCGGACGGGTGTCGGCAACTTCCTGTCGCCACTGGGTGTCGTCGAGCACTCGCTCCAGCCCTCCGAGATCACGCTGCCCGAAGCCGTCGAAGCGATCGCGCCGTGGCCGTTCGAGAGCTCGGCCATCGGCAAGTGGCACCTGACCGCGCCTCCGCTACAGGTCCCGCTCGCGCCCAACCTGCAGGGTTTCGACTGGTTCGAGGGCGTGCCAGGCAACCTGTACCTCGGGCAGACCTACACGGCGCACACGACGATCCGCAATGGCGTGGCCTTCGCGAGCACGACCTACAGCACCAGCGAACAGGTCGATGCGGCCATCGCGCGTTCGTCGACGATGCGCGAGCCGTGGCTGATGTACGTCGCCTTCAACGCCGGTCACTTGCCTTGGCACGTGCCGCCGAGCGGGCTGCACACGTATTCGCTCGCGGGCTCACCCGGTGCGACGCCGGACGTGCACTACCGCGCCAGCGTGCAGGCGCTCGACACCGAGATCGGTCGCTTGCTCACGTCGATGGACCCCGGCGTGCGTTCGCGCACGACCTTCATCTTCCTCGGCGACAACGGCTCGCCGAACGAGGTCGTGACACCGCCGTCGATTCCCGGCCGCGCGAAGGGGACGCTGTACGAGGGCGGCGTGCGCGTGCCGCTCGTCATCTCAGGGCCGACCGTCGCGCATCCCGGCAGCCAGTGCCACGCGCTGGTGAATTCCGTCGACGTGTTTCCGACCGTGCTCGACCTGTGTGGGGCGAGCGCGGCCGCGCAGGCGACGTTGCGGCGCAGCGACGGGGTCAGCCTGACGCCGTATCTCGCGGAGCCGTGGCGAACGCCGCTGCGCGAGTGGGTGTTCGCGACCAAGT